>JANYDO010000309.1 GCA_025363605.1 Candidatus Kapaibacterium sp. | reverse complement strand
TTATGCTTCAGTCAATCCATGGGCAACAGCACCATTCCCTGTTGATTGGGCGGGCGAATCGCAAAGTTATCAGTGGATGCACCTCGCACGGGAATACACCGAACGTTGGCATCACCAGCAGCAAATACGCGATGCCGTTGGGCAAACGGGCGAGTTGATGACGCGAGAACTCTTCTATCCCTGCATTGATACATTCATGCGCGGACTGCCGCACACCTATCGCAATGTAGAAGCACCCGCAGGAACAGTCGTACAAATGACCGTCACGGGCGATGCAGGCGGCACATGGCGCTTGGAACGACAAGAAAAAGTATGGGCTTTATTGCCGGAACATTCATCCAGACCGGAAGCGGTAATAAGCCTACCGCCGGACATAGCATGGAAAGTCTTCACGAAAGGCATTTCCTACGAAGCGGCACGAGAAAACTCGGAAATTACTGGTAACATATCTCTCGGCGCTCATGCGCTCACGATGGTATCGGTCATGGCGCAAGCACGAGAACACGGCAATTCCTAGCGTTTCGACGCGTGGCATTGGCGTTTCAAGAAAACAATTGATTTCACCCGCGAGCCTGACGCAAGCAGCATTGCGACAGCTCATTTTCTAACCATTCTTCTCTCGAAGCGCAAACGCCCCCGTTTGCACTTCGCTTATCTTTCGTTATACCATGTATTTATCACAAATTGAAGTTGTCGGCTTCAAGTCCTTTGCCATTAAAACACAGGTAAAGTTCACGCCCGGCATGACTGCTATCGTTGGTCCCAACGGTTGCGGTAAAACCAACGTTGTGGATGCACTGCGCTGGGTACTGGGCGAACAAAAAGCCTCTACGCTGCGTTCTGACAAAATGCAGGACGTTATTTTCAACGGTACAAAAAACCGCCGCCCGCTTGGGCTTGCCGAAGTATCGCTCACGGTGCAGAATAATCGTGGTGTCCTCCCGACCGAATACTCCGAAGTCAAGATGACACGCCGTCTCTTCCGAAGCGGTGAAAGCCAATATCTGCTCAACGGCACGGAATGTCGGCTCCGCGATATTACCGACTTATTCATGGATACAGGCATGGGCGCGGATGCCTATTCGGTAATTGAGTTGAAAATGATTGAAACGATTCTCAGTAATCGCACCGATGAGCGTCGCAAACTTTTTGAAGAAGCCGCCGGCGTAACGAAGTATAAAAGCCGCCGCCGCGAGACCGAGCGCAAATTAGAAACTATCCAAAGCGACCTTTCACGCATCAATGATATTGTCGTGGAAGTACAAAAAGTCGTGCGTTCACTTTCTCGTCAGGCTGCAAAAGCTAAACTGGCGGCAGAAATTGGCGGAAAGCTACGGCAAGTAGAGCGCGTCACGCTTCAGCACGAATACGCCCAGCTTTTGCGCCTCGCCCAGCCGCTTGAGGAAAGCATACGCACCGAACGTGCAGCAAAAGAGCGGTACGACCAAGAACTGCAAGACGCGGAAGCGGTCTTGGCAAATCTGGAAGCACAGCAAAACGAGGTACAAAGACGATTGCAAGCCGCCGAAAGTGCTTTTGTCGAAGCGCAACGTCGTCAAATGTCGGCTTCGCAAGAACGCGCCGTTGCAAATGAACGTCTCATTGCCTTGGAACGCAGCCGTGAACGTGCTTTGCAGGATGCCGCCGAACTCCATGCTGCTGTCGGGCAAGCAGAGGTGCGCCTTGCCGAGACCCGCGCTGCAATGGACTCCTCTGAGCAAGATCTTGAAAGTGCGGAAAGCGCCTACAACAGCCTCAAAGCTATTGCGGACGAGATGAACGCTCAGGCACAAGCCGCTCGCCTGAGTACCCGCACAGCGAACGATGCGGTGATGAACCTTTTGAACCAGATTAACGCCGTCCGTGCGAACTCCGAGCGTACTATTGCTTCCAAGAACGCTCTCAAGCAACGCACAAGCGAGACAGAACGCGCAATGCAGCAGCAGCAAGAAAAGCTCATCGTAGCAAAGCAGAGCTACGAAGCCGCACAAACGCAAAGCACAGAGCATGATTCCCGCATCCGCCACGCCGAGAACGAACTTCACGCTGCACAAGAAACCTTGGAAACGCTGCAAGCCGAGCTATCCGCCACCGAGCGCGAAGCAGCAAATCTTCAAGCCGACCTGAGCCGTAAAACTGCCTCTTTAGAATTTTTACAAGGCTTGGTCAATACTGCCGACACTGCGCAATTCCTGATGAAATCGAACGCATGGCAGCCCACACGCCGCATCACGCTTGCCGAAGCGGTTTCGGCTGACGAGCGTTTTCGCGTTGCACTAGAATCGGCGCTGGGCGAGGCGGCTGGCTATTTTGTCGTGGAAGACGCTCAGGAAGCGGCTTCGGCGATAGCGGCACTCAAAACTGCCAATAAAGGCAAAGCCACGTTTATTTGTCTCGACCGTGTTCCCCTGCGCCCTGCGCTTACGTCCTCATTTCCTGAAGCAATTGGGTACTTGAGCGAACTTGTCACGACCAGCAATGATGCGCTCCGCAGCGTCCTCCGCAACACGCTTGGCAATACGCTCTGCGTCGCAACACCCGATGACGCACGGGTAGCCGTTGAGCGCGGACTGTGCGATGTGGCTGTGGCGCTGGATGGCGAGATTGTTCGCGCAAACGGTTCGGTAAAAGGTGGCGGCACGAATCCGACCGAAGGCGCAACCATTGGTCGAGCAGAACAAATTGAAACGCTGAAGCAGGAAATAAGTATTTTGCAAGCACGCTTCGCAGCGCTTCGCGCCACGATGACTGAAAAGACAGCACTTCGCAAGGAAATCAATCCGAACCGCCTTGCTGACACACTCCGTCAGGCAGAAGCAGCGAAAAGCAAGCATGAGCAAGTATTGGGGCAACTCCGCTTTCAGATGGAATCGCTCGAAGAATCACTGGAGCAGAAAAGTGCTGATATTGACCGCTTTGCCGCAGAAATGCGGGCATTGGAAGAAGCACAAACGCTGGAGGGCGCAAGCGGCAATGAGCTTGAGGAACTCATGCACAAAAAGCATGAAGCCGAAGAGTATCTACGCCGCCAGCAAAGCGCATTAGCAGCGTTGGAAGAAGAACTCGCCGCCCGCGCCGATGAATCCCGTGCAGCAGAGATGCGGCTTGTAGAAGCACGTGGCGAACAGCGCTCGCTCGCAAGCGCCATGGAGCGTTTGGAAGCGGAAATTACCTCACTCGAAGAGCGCAGCCACAAGCGCGAACGCGAAGCGCAAGATGCCGAGCGCGAACATGACGCTCTGGAACAACGCTTTGCGACGATGGAAAGTGAATTAACGATTGTGCAAACAGAAGCCTCCGCTCTGGAAACGATACGCGACGGCGTTGCACTGGAGCAGGCAGAAATTCGCAAAAACATTCAGCGCGAAAGCGAAGATGCCAGAAGCGTACGCCGTGAAACAGAAGCCGTAACGACGCGCCTGCACAAAGCAGAACTGGATTTCACCAACTTACAAAA
>JANYDO010000290.1 GCA_025363605.1 Candidatus Kapaibacterium sp. | reverse complement strand
CCTCAGAAACGACAGTATTCTTATCAAGATGTCCAAATTCGACAGCTATGAAATTAACGCCAAGGAAATGACCGCAACGGCGGGACCGGCGGTAGGCGGCAGCACGCTCCTCACGGCGCTGTACAAACAGAAATTATTTTTCCCCGCCGGACACTGCAAGGGCGTGTGCATTGGTGGGTATTTGCTGCAAGGCGGGTACGGGTGGAATGGCAGAAAAACAGGCATGGCGTGTGAAAACGTGATTGGTATGGACATCGTAACGGCGGACGGCGAATTTCTTCACGCAAGCGAAACCGAAAACGCTGATTTATTCTGGGCGGCGCGTGGTTCGGGTAGTGGCTTCTTTGGCGTGGTGGTGTCGTTTACCCTGAAATTATCGGTATTACCGCCCTACCGGGGAACGATTCTGCACAATTTCTCCATGAAGTATCTGGAAGATGTCTATCGGTGGGCGTACGAGGTTGGTCCGACGGTGCCGAATGCGGTGGAATTTCAGATGATTTTGAGCAAAAATATGATGAATCTTCTGGGACCCGGCATAGAAGCCGTAGCGCCAATCTTTGCCGATACCAAGGATGAGTACCACGAGGCGATGCAATTTATGAAGAACAGTCCCATCAAGAAAAAGGCGCTTCTCCGAACTCCTGCTTTGGATCCGGGAATTAACTTTATGTATAGAACAGCAATGACGCACTATCCGGAGAATCGCTACTGGGGCGTGGACAATATTTGGACGCACGCACCGATAGACGACTTGATACCCTACATGAAAGAAATCGCCGAAACCCTTCCCCCACCTCCTTCCCACGTTCTTTGGCTGAATTGGCATCCGAATACGGCACGGCAAGATATGGTCTATTCCAACGAGGATAATATCTATATTGCGCTATATTCAACGTGGAAATCTGCCGCCGAGACCGCCAAATATGGGGATTGGGCAACGGACATGATGAAAAAAATGTCACATCTCTCAACCGGTATCCAACTCGCAGACGAAGGCTTACATAAGCGCCCTGCACCATTTTTGTCCAAGGAGAACATGAAAAAACTTCAAGAAATACGCGCTGCCCGAGACCCCAAGGGATTATTTCACGAATGGCACAGCAAGCCGGAGGCGTGATATAGTCAGAAAGGTTACCCGTTTCAGTTGTCGTACACCTCAAAGGCGTAAGACAGCTCGGTTTTGTATCTATCGCTCACTTTTTACCACTTTTCGCAGTTGCAATGGCAAGAATTGTCTTTATGAACATACCCGCTCAGGGGCATACCAATCCTACCTTGGCGGTAGTGAAAGAACTGGTGCGCCGTAGCGATACGGTGATATATTACTCGTTCACAAAGTTTCAAGCTGCCATCGAAAGCACAGGTGCGGAGTTTCGCAGCTACGACCAAGAACTCCCGATAGACCCCGATAATCCCGACCCGAATTTAGTGCGCTATGCGACAGAGTTACTGGAGACCGCACAAATTCTTGTTCCGCAGTTATTGCCGCGTGTGGTAGCGGAGAAGCCCGATGCCATTATCCATGATTCGCTCTGCGCATGGGGGCTGATTATTGCGCGGTCGCTGAAGTTGCCCTCCATCTGCTCTATCTCGACCTTTGCTATTACTCCTCGTGTGGCAGTAACGTCTTTCCGCGATGCGTGGGATTTTGGGGCGATGATGCTGGAATCGGCATCCGATTTGGTGAGATTCTTTCGTATTGGTGCTGCTATGCGGCGTGAATACGGCTTTGCGCAGGCGGTTCCACCGGAAATGTACAGCAATTACGCGGACAAAAACATCATTTATACCTCAGCGGAATTGCAGCCGTATTCGGCATCGTTTCCGCCGCATTTCTGCTTTGTGGGCGCTTCGATTGAGGAGATACCGCCCGAGAGCAATTTTGCTCAAAGCGATTTTCCTTTGCCCGATGCGCACCAGTGCCTCATTTATATCTCGCTGGGAACACTCTTCAATAACAATTTGCCGTTCTACAAGATGTGTGTGGAAGCGCTCTCTGGTGTCAATGCTCGCGTGATTATGTCTATCGGCAAGAAAATTGCGGTGCAAGACTTGGGTGCACTTCCGCCGAACGTCAGCGCGTACAGTTTTGTGCCGCAGTTGGAGGTGTTGCGCAAAAGTGATGTTTTTATCACGCACGGCGGCATGAATAGCGTCCACGAGGCACTGTGGTTCGGTGTGCCGACGGTGATTGTCCCGCAGGCTGCCGACCAAAAATTTGTCTCGAAGCGCTTGGATGCGCTCGGCGCAGGGATTCGCATTGCCAAGGACGAAGTGAATGCTGAAAGATTGCGAAATGCCGTCGAAAAGATTCTTGCTACGCCGTCGTACAAGGAGGTAAGCGCCACATTGGGCGATACGCTCAGAAAAGCCGGAGGCGCTCAGAAAGCAGCAGCTGAAATTCAGGAATTTATTGCTGCCAGGATACGTTCCTAATTGCTTACGATGCGCAAGCAAAGCTAAACAACATTATGGTTTCATACGCTATACAATGCTCGTACAAGTTGTTCGTTGGCGCAGTTATTCTACTCTGTGCTTCTCTTTCTGCTATGAGTCAGGTTTCCGATACTTCTCCGGAGCGTGCTTTTGCGGAGCGTGCTTTTGCGGAGCGTGATAGTCTTCGGGCGCTGGTAGCTGCTGTTTCATCATCCCGTCCGCAAGGTGATGTGTCCATCGTGAATGCTTTGACACGACTTGCGTGGATAGAATTTGATGCACATTCGGAAATCTCGCTTGAGTACGCACGTCGGGCTGTGCAGATGGCAGAAAATCTGTTACTGAAGCGTGAATTAGCCAACGCACTCACCGCTGAAGCCGCTAATTATCGCCTTACTGACCGCTACGATAGTGCATTGCGGGCAAGTGTCGGAGCATGGAAAATTTTTTCTGGACTTCGTGATACGAATGCAAGCAGTGATGCGCTGGACAATATTGGCAATATCTACCAAAGTCGCGGAGAATATGCCCGCGCATTGGACTACTATTTTCAGGCACTCGCGCTCTATGAAGCCTCGCGGAATGACGAGGGAATTGCTCTGGTATCGGCAAATATCGGCGTAGCCTACACGCTTGTCGGGCAGTTTGCCGCCGCACACACCTATCACGACCGTGCGCTTGCCCTCCGTGAGCGCTTCTTTGATTCCACGACAGTTTCGGGCGGCGATGCGCTGGCGTATTCGCTCTATTTTGTCGGCAATCTTCATCAAGCTGAACATCATTTTGCTGAAGCGATAAGCTTATATACTCGTGCGCTCCATATTTTTGATAAAGTGCATAACCGCCACGGTACGGCTCTCACTCTGGGCGAGCTTGGGCGTGTGCAGATGGTGACGCGGCGTTATGGCGAAGCGCAGACCACGTTGCTCAATGCATTCTTGCGCTTTCAAGACATCGGCGATAAGCGGAGCGCGGCTCGTGCGCTCAATGCGCTCGCTGCTGCCGATAATGCTCTCTATCATCACCCCGAGGCAATAAGCAACGCCTCCCAGGCTATGGACATTGCCGAAGCTATCGGTGCACTTCGTGAGGAACGCGACGCTGCGGAAATGCTGGCTGCTGCGCATGAGGCATTGCACCAAACCGATGTTGCCCTGCGGTGGTATCGCCGTTTTATGCGCTTAAACGATTCACTCTTTAGCAATGACGGTACGCAACGTATCGCTGCCTCGCAGCTTCAACACGCCACCGAACAAAAGAATGCCGAAATACGGCACATCGAGGAGCAAAAACGCACCGAAGAAGTACACGCCCGCACGATGCGGAACGGGCTACTGCTGGGTATTGGCGGTTTGTTCGTGGCGCTTATTGCCATTGTGAATCGGTATCGTCTCAAACGTCGCTCAGAGAAAGAGCTTCGTCGGACGAATACCTATATTCTCCAGCAACAGCAGAAACTTGAGGCGCAGACTGACGAAATAGCCCGCACCAATGCTGAACTCTCACAAGTAAATGAACGATTGGCGTTGCAGAATCTCGACCTCGTCGCGCTTAACGAACAGAAAAACGAATTTCTGGGCATCGCTGCCCATGACTTACGCAATCCTCTTGCCAACATGATGACCGTTAGTTCGCTGCTGCGTGAGGATTTAGTCGCTTACGAAGCGTCGCTGCCTCCGAAAAGTACGCCATTGCCGTTGTCAGCACAGTGGGGCGTTCGCACGATTGAAACGTCGGCAACAAAAATGCTGCACTTGGTCGAAAATTTGCTGGATGTCAATGCCTTGGAGCGCGGCGCTCTCCGTCTTACGTTGGAATCGATGAATCTTGCTCAACTCGTCGCACTGTCGCTGGAACGATTCCGCCACGCGGCTCATATCAAATCTATCACACTCCATTTCGACCCTCCTGCCGAAGCGCAGGCGGAAATGACGGAAATCCGTGTGACGGAAATCTGTGTGCTGGCTGACCGGACTTATACCGAACAAGTTTTGGATAATCTTGTGTCGAATGCGATAAAGTATTCGCCGCATGGGAAGCGTGTTCTGGTGCGCGTCAAGGCAGGTGATAGTACTGTTCGAGTGGAAGTCGAGGACGAAGGACCGGGACTGAACGAGAGCGACAAAGCCCGTCTCTTCGGCACATTTGCCCGCCTTTCGGCACTTCCTACCGGTGGGGAACAAAGCACGGGATTAGGATTGAGCATTGTGAAAAAATTAGTGGAAGCCATGCAAGGGCGCGTCTGGTGCGAGTCCGAAGCGGGCAAAGGCGCAATGTTTATTGTGGAATTGCCAAGAATGTTACCAGATATGTGATTGTTCATGAAAGTTTTAACAATCGTCGGAAACAAGTAAGACAGATTCAAATAACAAACAAGAGCCTTGAATTCAAGACAGCATTACCCGCCAAATCACCCGATTACTTTCTACGAGGCGGCTATTCTGATAGGGTTTGAAGCAAAGATAACCACGGTGCCAATAAAAGATATTGTTGCGAACATTGTGCCGACACGGGCAACATGGGTAATTCCTCCTTTCGGGGGTTAGAAACAGAAAGATTTGAATTTATACAATCTTATTCATATATTGTCAAAATGAATAAGATGCTTACCATAGAAGAAGCGGCGGAACGCTTAGGCGTTTCGACCATTACCTTGCGACGCTGGGAAAAAGCGGGAAAAATCACCGCTCAGAGAACGCAAGGCGGACACCGCCGTTACTCGCTTGCCGACATTGAGCCTCATGCTGTACATTTGGCGGGGCAATCGCGCTCAACCATTGCCTACGCTCGTGTTTCAAGCCACGACCAAAAGGATGATTTGGAGCGACAGAAACACGTTTTGGAAATGTATTGTGCCACGCAAGGCTGGCAGTTTGACCTTGTTGCCGACCTTGGCAGTGGCATGAATTATCACAAAAAAGGTCTGCGCAAATTACTGAATGCCATTCTTGAGGGCAAGTGCGGGCGCTTAGTCATCACCCACAAAGACCGATTATTGCGCTTCGGCGCGGAACTTGTTTTTGCCGTCTGCGAGGCAAAAAATGTTGAAGTTGTTATCATCAACAGCAACCATGGTTGCGAAGGCGCAGATACGACGTTTGAAGAGGATTTAGCACACGATGTGTTGGAAATCATCACCGTCTTTTCTGCTCGCCTGTACGGTTCTCGTTCACACAAGAGTAAAAAGATTATTGACGGTATCAAACAGGTCGTTGAACAAGCCTAATCCTTCGTATTCATGCTGCGTAGCCACAAAATAACGCTCAATCCGAACAACAAACAGCGCACGTACTTTGCCAAAGCGTGTGGTGTGTCGCGGTTCGCCTATAATTGGGCATTGGCACGGTGGAAAGGACGCTACGAAGCGGGCGAAACGGTCAGCGAAGGCGCGTTGCGCAAAGAACTCAACAGCATCAAACGCGAAGAATTTCCGTGGATGTTGGAAGTAACCAAATCCGCACCGCAACTTGCCATCATGGACTTGGGCGAAGCATTCAAGCGGTTTTTCAAGAAGCAAACGAAATTTCCGCGATTTAAGAAAAAAGGCATTCGAGATAGTTTTGAACTTTCCAATGACCAATTTCAAGTGCAAGGCAAGCGCATCAAAATCCCGAATTTAGGCTGGGTGCGAATGCGAGAATCCGTGCGGTTCTCCGGCAAATTCATCAAAGCCACTGTCTCACGCCGTACCGACAAATGGTTTGTCAGCATCACCGTTGAAACCGACGATATTCCGAAGGCAAGCGAAAACCAAGCTGTTGTTGGCGTAGATGTTGGAATCAACGCGCTGGCAACGTTGTCGGACGGGCGCGTAATACGTGGTGCAAAGGCGCATACACACTTGCTTCCATGCTTACGTCGTCAGTCGCGGGCGTTGTCGCGGAAAGTTATCGGCTCAAACAATCACCGCAAAGCCGCACAACGGCCTGCCCGGACGCATTACCGCATCTCGTGTTTGCGAGAAGATTGTTTGCACAAACTCACCACCGACCTTGTGCAGAACTATGGCGTGATAGCCGTAGAAGACCTGAACGTGGCGGGAATGGTCAAGAATCGTCGTTTGGCACGAAGCCTGATGGATACTCGTTTGGCGAGTTTCGCCGTCAGGTGGAGTACAAAGCGGCATGGTACGGGCGAACGGTGGTTGTTGCTAACCGATTTTTCGCCTCCAGCGAGTGTGCAAGAAGTTTTGTGTAAACGCTAGAAAGAATTTGGTAGTCTTTCGGGAAAAAGGATATGGAGTTGGTTAAGCGCATCGACCCAGTGCGGAATGGGCATCGTCCATTTGGCTTCGAGTCGTTGCATGGTCAAAAACATGAGTTTGAACACCGCATCATCACTTGGGAAAATGGTTCTGGTTTTTTAACGAGAGTGTAAATTGTTTTGTGTAAATGGAACGAAAGCGAGAAGTTGAGTCAATCACTTTTTTTTCATTTTTTTGACCCCTCCTTATGGCAACTAAAGCACAAAACGCTCGGCAACCCTACGGCTTAACCAATGAAGTCGTGGATGCGTTGTTGAACGGCAGCACCAATTATGATGAAGTATTCGGCGAGGGCGGCATCTACCGCACCCTGACCAAACGGCTCTTTGAGCGGATGCTTGGGTACCGAAATGACGGAACATTTAGGCTGCGAAAAACATCAAAAATCGCAGGACGCGCAACCGCTCTCGGGCGGCGGGAACGCCCGCAATGGCTCGTCGGGCAAGACGCTCAAAACCGCTCACAGCCAAGTAACCATTGATATTCCCCGCGACCGCAAAGGGGAATTTGAGCCACAAATTATTCCCAAAGGCACAACCCGTTTGCCCGAGATTGAGCAGACAATTTTGGCGTTGTACGGTGGCGGAATGTCCACACGGGACATTGCCGAGGAACTGCACCCAAGCCTACGGTATTGATGCCTCGCCAACGTTCATCAGCACGGTGACCGATAGCATTCTTGAGGATGTCAAACAATGGCGCAATCGCCCGCTTGATGCGGTGTATCCGGTCGCATTTTTCGACGGTTTTCGCCTCAATGTTCGGGACAACGGTAAAGTCATCTGCAAATGTCTCTCCGTTGCTCTCGCAGTGGATACCACCGGACACAAGCATTGTCTGGGCTTGTGGATTGCCGAGACCGAAAGCGCCTCGTTTTGGCTACAGGTCTTTACTGAACTTCGCAATCGTGGTCTGAACGATATTCTTATTGCCACCACGGACGGTTTGACGGGCTTCACCGAAGCCTTGCACTCAGCATTTCCCGAATGTACCCACCAGACCTGTATCGTGCATCTTTTACGCAACAGCATGGCGTTGGTGGCACAAAAAAACCGCAAAGCCGTTGCGGGCGGGATTTCAAACTCGTCTATACTGCCGCCACCGAAGAAGAAGCTCTCGGAATGCTGGACGCGCTCGAAAAGAAATGGAACAAAACCTATCCCGCGCTCACGCAATCATGGCACAACAACTGGGTGAAGGTGATTCCCATGTTTCGCTTTATGCCCGAACTTCGACGACTCATCTATACCTCCAATCCCATTGAATCGGTCAATCGAGGCTTACGAAAATCCGTTAAAACCAGAACCATTTTCCCAAGTGATGATGCGGTGTTCAAACTCATGTTTTTGACCATGCAACGACT
>JANYDO010000270.1 GCA_025363605.1 Candidatus Kapaibacterium sp. | reverse complement strand
TGTTCTCATTTGTTGTGGCATGAGTGCGTTGCCCGCCACAGCACGAGAAGCGTCAGCGGCACCTGAAATCAGACAGCTTCCCGCAGGAGTACTCGAAAAGCCTTGGTATCTCTCACGTCTGGAATGGCGCTTTTTCGAGGGGAAAGCTCTCCCCACAGACCTTAGCAAAGGCGACAGCGTGCTGGACTGCGAGTTCTGGAGTTCAATTCTAAACGTGTCAGCCATTGGAAGAGAAAGCAAGGATTGGCGAGGCGAAGGGTGGTTTGTGACGCAATTCCGCGCGGACAGTATTCTGCCCCATACCAAACACTTTATCTTTTGGCTACACAGACAGGACGGGGAAAGTACGCTCTGGCTGGACGGGCACAAACTGACTCCCTCCAGACTTGATGAGCGCTTACCGCAACGCGACATCTTTTTCATAACCAACGACGGCGACCTCGATTCCGGCACACACACGCTTGCTATTCACCACCGCGACAGCGTGGCGCAAAGCGTCTTTCAGCACTTTGGAGCATATGCGAGTACAACAGCGATAAGTCTTTCAATTTCGACAGAAGCAGCCTACCTCCGCTTACTCAACGATATACGAGGTGAAGGAAATGTTCTGATTGCCTTAGGAGCGGCACTCTTCCTTCTTGCCGTACTCCATATTCTCCTTTTTGTCTTTTCACCCACGGAAAAAGCGCACCTTTTCTATGCCATTGAGACGACTTGCCTAATGTACATGATGCTCTATGAGAACGTCGTCCTCTTTTTCTCCCCAAGTGAACCAGCAGCAGCATGGGCTTGGACTGTCATTGTACTCCGCGCCTTGCAATTACTTGTCATTCCGGCGCTGGTAGGAATGCTTACCAGTCTTTTTTATCCGCAACCCCTTACTCAGCGTCATCGTTACTTGCTCATCGGATATGGCGCGGTCTGGATCACCGGCTTGCTTCTGCGAACATTATACTCCCTTTTGAGTGGTGAAATGCTTCCCGATAAAGTATTAATGGTTGTGGTGGGTTTTCCGACAACACTTGGCTTGGTGGAAATGCTGCGTTTGCTTATCGTCGGTGTTCGCACAAGCAGAGGCGCTTGGTTCATTGCCTCCGGTGGAGTGGTGTTTCTTATCGCCGCTTTCTCGGTTCTTTCCAAAATGGTTCTTGCTGGAACTGCACGGATAAGTTTTGGTATTGAATTTATCCTTGTCGCTATGAGCTTCCAAGTAGGAATGTCCTTCTTTTTGGCGTGGCAGTCTGCACAAACACGGCGGAATCTTACCCACAGTCTTTTGGAGCAAGAGCGGGAGCGCTTCCGTGCCGAATCTCTCGCCCGCGAAGCAGCCTTTACCGCACTCAAAATGCAAATCAACCCGCACTTTCTTTTTAATGCACTGGCAAGTATCCGCACCCTCTCTCGTATTCAGCCGGAGACCGCTCATGAAGCTATTTCGCAGCTATCTGCACTCTTTCGGTATGCGCTTCAGTCTGCACAGCAAGAGACCGTGCCGCTCCGCGAAGAACTCAGCATTGTGCGGGATTATTTGGCATTGGAACGCTTGCGCTTTGAAGACCGCTTGCAATCGTCGTTTCATGTTCCGCCCGAACTGGAAGCGCTGCCCATTCCGCCCATGACGCTACAAATTCTCGTGGAAAATGCCGTCAAGCACGGCATAGAAGAAGAACGTCATGGCGGAGAGATCCGTATTGATGCGGCATTGGAGCAAGGAGAATTGCACGTGCGAGTGCTTAATACGGGAACACTGCGACACAGCACTTGCGGTAATGGTATCGGGCTTGAGAATGCGCGTGAGCGCCTCAAGATGATGTTTGGCACTTCAGCTGACATCACCTTACAAGAGATTCACCATGCAAATTGGCATTCCGAAGTATGCGCTGAAGTACGCTACTTTCCATCACTCCAACACGATTCACTCAAACATGATTTGCAGGAATAATTACCATGACAGCACTTATTGTTGACGATGAACGCCTTGCTCGCTTGGATTTGCGCCATGTTCTCTCGGCGCACACCAACGTAGAAATTGTGGGCGAAGCCGCCAACGCCAGTGACGCAGAAGCGCAGATACAAGCACTCAAGCCGGATGTGGTCTTTCTGGATATTCGTATGCCCGATGGAAGCGGCTTTGATTTGCTGGAACGCTTGGAAAGCTCTCCAAGCGTGGTCTTCACCACCGCTTACGATGAATATGCTTTGAAAGCATTCGAGGTAAATGCTCTGGATTATCTTTTGAAACCCATAGCCGCAGACCGCCTCAATGCAGCGCTGGAACGAGTTCGTATGCGTCTTCGTGAAAAATCCGGCGAGCAAGAACAACCAGACACATCCCCCAAGACCATGCTGCAAGCCGACTCGCGGGTGTTCCTCCGCGACGGCGATAAATGCTTATTTGTGAAAGTGGCGGATATTCTCACGATTCACGTTGATGGGCGGTACGTGGAAGTGAAATGCTATCGCGAAAACCGCGCACAGGAGCGACTCCTGCTGATGCGGTCGCTAGAAAGCCTTGAAGGACGGCTTCCGCCGGAAATGTTCTTTCGCGCAGGCAGGAACGAACTGGTAAATCTGAATCACATCACGAGCGTGGAAGCGTGGTTCGGCGGCGCAATGCTGGCAACGTTGGAAGACGGAACAAAAGTTGAGATTTCCCGCCGCCAAGCGCAGAAATTCAAAGAAACGATGAGCTTGTAGGGACTTAATGAGCTGTCGCAGGTCAAAACTTGCATATTCATTGCCCGAAAAGTCAGAGTACCATCAATCTGTTTCCTGCAAGAATCGCTCGATTTCTTCTACAACCCGCTCCGGTGCTTCTTCTTCTACAAAATGCCCTGCGCTGTCAATTTCCACATAGCGTGCATTTGTCCATAATTTTTTCCATAGCGGCAGAAGTTGTGCGGCAGGCACGAAACGGTCACGCATTCCCCACAGCATCAAGACAGGTTTCGAGGCAATGCCCTCGCTCTTTTCATTGAGCATCGCATACCATTTTCCATTGCCCGAAAGTGCTTGCACAAGTGCAAACGTAGCGATACGGTTCTCCGGCGTATTCAATGGTGCAAGGTATTGCCCGTGAACGTCCGGCGAAAGATTGCGTTTATCCCCAAATGACTGCGGAATGAGCACCTTCGCCGAAAAACCATAGCGCAGATACAACCATTTCCCCAACGCATTATTGAAGAGCTTGCCGCCTTGCTCCATCTGCGGCAACGCCCACATCCACGAATTTGCGATAATAATTCGGCGCACATGCTCCGCATGATGAACGGCATAATCCAGCGCAATCGGGCCGCCATAATCTTGCGTGATAATCGTGATATTTTTCAAGCCAAGCGCCTCTATAAACTTTGCCAGCCGTTTGGCATGTGCCTGTGGCGTGTAGTCTGCACCGCTAGGTTTGTCAGAAAGTCCAAACCCCAAGTGATCAAGCGCAACACAGCGATACCGAGCAGAAAGCCGCAGAATACAATGCCGATACAAAAACGACCACACAGGCGTACCATGCACCATAAGTAACACTTCGCCTTGTCCCTCGTCCACGTAGTGTACGGAGTGTCCTTCTATCGTTGCGAAATGCGATGTAAACGGATATTCTTTTGTATTGAGCCAATAGGGTTTTGAATGTGATAAATTTGCAATAACATCATCTTTACTGATATTACCACCAAGATTTGTAGCGTTATCCATTTGATTTCTCCAAAAAATATACTGTTTGAAACAATGAAATTTGATTAGATATATTTACAAAAACCGTGATTGATACTGAGGTTTGAGACATTCCAGCACTTCACGAAGCGGATAAGTGGCGGGCTGCCGCACAAGATGCGTACAAATACCATCCACGAGTGCAAATATCAGACGCGCCTCTGCCTGCGAATTGTGCGGAATGCCTTTGGTCTTTCCTACTGGCTCAGTGGCAGTACAAAACGCCTCAAGCTGTGTGAGAATCATTTGCTCAAATTCTTGCACCTTGCTGCCCAAGCGCTCCAGCGTGGCGGGCTGCGAACGAAGACTATGCAGTAAACGCCAGAACGACTGGTGTTTCAGGGTTAAACGACAAGCATTTTCAATAAAATCGAACAAACTTGGTCGCTCTGCTTCTTGTAGCCCTGCTCCTTTTTGCTTTGCTTTTTTCGGAGCAGTAATGAGAAACGAGGCTTGCACGTCTTCCCAGCCCCGCTCAAATATCGCCCGCAAGAGTTCATCCTTGCTTGCAAAATAGTTATACATTAGCCCCTGCGAGATTCCGGCTCGCTTGGCAATAGCACTCACGGAAGTATGAGCAAACCCCTGCTCGGCAAAGAGTTCCGAAGCCGCTTGCAAAATGGCAGCACGGCTCTCTTCTTGCATTACTTGAAACTGCTGTTGTGTACGTGGCATAAAAAGGGTTGTTTTTATTGAATGATTATTCATTCAAAAATAAAACAAACAAAACCAATCCGCAAATATTTTTCCTAACACATTCATAAAGAATAAACTTACACCTTTGGACGAAATGCCTTTATTACGGCTTCATTCGTTTCGAGATACGCCCCGCCAATAAGGTCAACGCAATACGGCACGGCTGGAAAGACAGCATCTAAGCACTCGCGGATGGATTTCGGCTTGCCCGGAAGGTTGATAATAAGGGTTTTGCCCCGCACACCGGCTGTTTGGCGGGAAAGAATTGCCGTTGGGACGTATTGAAGCGATACGGCTCGCATCTGCTCACCGAAGCCGGGCAGCATTTTCGTACAGACCGCTTCGGTGGCTTCGGGCGTAATATCACGCAAGGCAGGTCCCGTGCCGCCTGTCGTCACGATAAGCGAACATTCTTCTTCATCAGCAAGCTGTTTCAAGGCCTTTTCAACACTCTCTTGGTCGTCGGGAACGAGGCGATAGACCGCTTCCCAATCAGTTACGAGGTATTCCCGGAGCGTTGCGATAATTGCCTTACCCGAAACATCTTCGTACACGCCTTGACTGGCGCGGTCTGAACACGTGAGAACACCAATTTTAGGCTTTATACCTTTTTCAGGCTTCATACATTCTCCTTTTTTCTAAAATATTGCGAACGAAGAGCGCTCGATGCAAGGAGCAAATTCCATGCTTCATAATCGCTTCGCGGTGCTGCTTTGTGGCGTAGCCTTTATGCTGCTTGAAGCCATATTCGGGAAACTGTTTGTCTGCCTCGCCAAGCATCCACCTATCACGCGAAACTTTTGCCACAATGGAAGCCGCAGCAATGCAGTCGTGAAGCTGGTCGCCGCGAACAATCGTTTTGACATTCACATACTCATCACTGCGAAAATAATTACCGTCCACGAAGATTTGATGTTGCCCAAGAGCAGTATTTCGTGCTGATGGGTGCTGCTCCAGTTCATGCAAGGCAAGGTGCATAGCCCGCATGGTGGCCTGTAGCACATTTACTTTGTCAATCACCTCTACCGACACAAAACCCACCCCAACAAGCGCAGTACCTTCTGCACTTGCCGACATTATCCGCTCAAAGACGGTTTCGCGCTGGCGCGGAGTGAGCAATTTAGAATCTCGCACGCCCGATGGGTCAAAATCTTCCGGCAAAAACACCGCAGCCGCTACAAGCGGACCCGCCAGACAGCCCCGTCCGGCTTCGTCAACGCCTATTTCGTGCGTGTGTGCGGGATTTTTTTGTATGCGCTTTGCCATTTGGGAAGTAATAAGGTAAAAATGAACCAATACAATTCACAAAAAAGCCGAAACACCGTAAATATACAGTGTTTCGGCAAGACAGCAACTTTTTATGTTTTTTTTTAGCTAATCAGCGTCAAAAACTCGCTTCGCATAGCTTCATTTTGAGCAATAGAGCCACGCACGGCGGTCGTAATCATCAGCGCTTTATCTTCTTCGCTGTTCACTCCTCGCGCAATCATGCAGTAATGGCGTGATTTAATGACCACGATAACTGCTTTCGGCTTGAGCAATTCCACAAGATAACTCGCAATTTGCTCGCCCAGCTCTTCTTGGATTTGCCCGCGCCGACCGAACCAATCCACAATGCGCGTCAGCTTAGAAAGTCCAATTACATATTCACCCGGAATGTAGCCGATAGCACAGGTGCCGGAAATCGTCTGCCAGTGATGCGAACAAACCGACATGACACCAATACCCTTGCTAATAACGAGTTCTTCCACATTCTTACGATTCGGGAAAACCGTGCATTTGGGTGGAGCCTCGTAGCGACCGCGAAAAATCTCATCTACCCACATCTTCGCAAGGCGATTCGGCGTTTCGCGGGAGTTGGGGTCGTTACGGTCAATGCGCAAAATATCAAAGAGTTCACCCATCTTTTCCTCTGCAAGGCGCTTCATTTCTTCGCGCTCGTCATTGGTCAAGACTGCATTGCCGTTTGCATCAAACAAGCGATAGCCAAGAGAGCTAAAACGCGGTAATTTCTCCGATTCCGGCAGCAAGGCAGGAAGCGGCATATCTCCCGTGTCGAGGTCAACATCGTCAATGAGACCGAGCGCCACGCCACTTGAGCGCCCACTCACAACGCTGGCGGAACCGTTCGACGTGCCATTGGTATAGCCATTAGCATAAAAACCGCTTATGCCGTTTTTGTTATTTGAGCCGAGTTCTTCGGGATTCATACGAGAACCGCCATTTCTTGAGCATTGTGCTCTTCATTGTGTTCTTGAGCACTGCGCTCATGGTTCACCGCAAAACGCTTAATTTTCACGGGGTCGCCGAAATATTCTACAAAATTGTTTTCCGATTCAAAGAGTTTCAGAGAATGCAACTTGCCGCTAGGCAGCTTATTCTCAAGGATTTGCCAGAACATCACAGCGACATTTTCTGCGGTGGGAATAATACCCTGCAAGAAATCTACGTCGTAATTCAGATGCTTATGGTCAACCTTTTCGATAATTTCC
>JANYDO010000248.1 GCA_025363605.1 Candidatus Kapaibacterium sp. | reverse complement strand
GTCGGATATGAAATACCGGAATCGCATCGTAGCCAATATATTGAGCTTGTTCGTCAGCTTAAACCGCTTTTGAGTACCAATGGTACCTCGTATAGCGTATGTGAACTTGAAAACAAGCGCAATCATTTTCAAGAAATCTATACCTACCCGAATGCTGACGCATATGAAGCAGCCGACGACACCGAAAATGCTCAGGCGGAAGCCCTTATCGAACAAATTTACGGACTTGCTAAAGACCGCAAAGTAACCTATTCAGCTGCTATTGAAGTGGTCTGAAAAAGAGTGAGGCATGATGCAATTAAATTTTCAGTCGCCTTATTTTCTTCGCTACCACGCTTATTGCCGCTCATGCCTTTCGTCATCATTGGGCTTGCTTATGTACCACTGCATAAGCCATGCGGACAATATAGACTATTGGGAATTAAAATTCCGTTAAAACCCCATGAAATTTTCTCTTTGATAAGGCGGCATCTACCGCCTTTTTTCTTTTCTAAAATTCCATGATCTCCACATTCACCCCCTTCCCTCGCTTTATGATTCTCACAGCCCTCGTGCTGTGCTTGGCTCTACTGCCAAAACAAGAACTTCACGCACAACAGCAACCTTCGCAACAGCAATCTTCGCAGCAACAATTATCACAAAATCAAGCGCCCCTGCAAACCGCATCCCAACCGCTTCTTACGCTTGATGAAGCAGTCCGCATTGCACTGGAGAAAAATTACAGTATTCGCCTTGCTCGCAATGCCGGCACTATCGCTGATAATAACGCCAATGGACTTAAAGGATTGGGTGCAGCAGGTATGCTTCCCAATGTGAACGCAAGTGGTAGCTTGAGCGACAGCCGCGATAACGTTCGACAATATTTCTTCAGCGGCACAAGCCAAGAGCGTACCGGCGCACGCACCGACCGCTCAAATGCTTCGGTTCAACTCACTTGGACACTTTTTGACGGCTTACAGATGTTCGCCCTGCGTGACCGCTTTACGACGCTCCAAAAGCAAACCGACATGGCACTTCGGCAATCAGTGGAAAACACTATCGCGCAAGTGATGACGGGCTATTTTACGGTTGTCGAACAAAGCGTTTTACTTGCGGCACAGCGCACAGCACTAGGACTTTCGCGTGAACGATTGACGATTGCTATGGCAAAAGCGAATTTAGGCAGTTCCTCCGAACTCGATGCACAAAACGCCCGCGTAGATTACAACGCCGACAGCGCAGCCTATCTGCGCCAAGAAGCGGTGCTACTGAATGCGAAAACGGCATTTTTGCAGGTACTCGGCGACATGAAACTCTATGCCGATGCTCCGTTTCGGACGGATGATTCTATCGCTATTGTGCAAAGTATTACACTGGCGGAGGCACAAGAACGCCTTTCTACACGCAATGCCGCACTCCGCTCTGCTTCGATGGATAACACGCTTGCACAAATCGCTGTACGCCAAGCCGAATCTTTCCACTACCCAACACTGAGCGCATCGGCTACGTACAGTTATTCCGGACTTGATGCAGAAACCGGTGTTATTCAAACAAGTCAGTCTAATGGCTTAAACGTGGGCATTACGGCACAAGTCAATATCTTTAACGGCTTTAATATCCAACGTCAAATTGAAAATGCGCAAGTTGGCGCACTTTCGGCAGAATTACAATATCAAGACCTTGAAACTCGCCTCCGATCAAGCCTTCAGCAAACGTATCGCAGCTTTCAAAATAGCAAAACCCTCGTGCAACTAGAGCGTGACAATGTTAAGATAGCTCACACAGCTGCGAATGTTGCCTTAGAAAAATTTCGCTTGGGCAGTATGAGCTCTCTTGATTTACGACTGGTACAGCAGAATTACATTCTTGCTGAAAGCCGACTTATCACCGCGCTTGCAAATGCAAAACGAGCAGAAATAGAAATCAGGCGGATTACAGGAGATTTCACCAAAGAATAATGACCGAAAAAAATTTCGGGGAAATGGTTTGTTCGGGAATAATTTTCAGAGAAATGTTTTTCGGCACGACGCAGAGAGCGCTATTATGGCTGGCACGAAATGCTTATGCAGATGGCTTAGAACACCCCCCACATCGTTCAGATGGTTGGTAGGGCTGCTGCTTTGTTTTTTCTTATTACCGACTCACACTATTATTGCCCAAACATCCCAGCAACTCCTCGGCGCGATTGAACAGCATCGAAAAGCCGGACAAAAAGATTCTGAATACGTTCATTTGCTCTTTGCTGCCGTCGAAGATCTTGATTTGACCGCACAAGCAGCGACTTTTTTTGACGAAGCACGTACTCTTTTGCCACACGTCCATACACCACTTTTGGATGCAGACTTTCTTTATGCTGCCGGCACGATCGCCCGCATCCAGAACCGCCTCAGTGCGGCTGCCGATACCCTGCGTCTCGCTCTTGACCGCTATTCTGCACTCGGGCAGAAAGCAAAGGTAGCTCTCCTCTATTCTCGCTTGGGGCTGCTCTATCAGCAACAAGGCATCTCCGAAGCAGCTATCGAATATCACATCACGGCACTTTCGCTGGCAGAAGACATTGCTTATACCGATCTTATTTTTCGGCAAAATATAAATCTGGCAAGTACATATAACCACCTTAATCAACCGAAAAAAGCTCTCACACTGCTGAATAATGCTGAGAAGATCATACCTGAAGATGTCGCCATACAACGCAAAGTTTCCCTTTTTCTGTTCAAAGCCGATAGTTACTCTCGTCTGGGAAGAATTGACTCGGCGAAAACAAATCTTATTCATGCCTTAGAACTCACCTACCAAACGTCATTTAGAGACACTACAATACTAATCTATTTGTACAGCAGTTATGCGGTTATTGCTCAAAAAGCCGGCGATAACGCCCTCGCACAATCCATGCTTGATACCACCTTAGCACTGGAGCGGATGATGCGACCAGCAAATTACTACAATATTCGACCTCTCGTTGATGCTGCCCGCGTCATGTTTTTTCGAGCAGAGCAAACCTCACCATCCGCAGAAAAATCAGCACTCTACCGTCGTGCTGTTGAATTTGCCGAACGTGCAAGTAGTATTCCTAGCAGTAGTAAGTTTTACCCGCTTTGGCTCAAGGAAATCATGGCAAAAAGTTATTTTGCCCTAGAGCAATACAAGATAGCATATAGCATACAGCAGGAGTATATTTCCGTCCGTGATTCCCTCTTCAACATCGGCTTAGAGAAGCACATTGAAGCCGTGCAGGAGCGCCTTTCACGGACAAAACGCGAGCGAGAGATAGAACGTCTTACCAATCAAAGCTATGCCAACAGCCGCTTACAGTTTGCTGTTATGCTGGGAGCAATTGTGCTTCTGGCACTTATTTTCGTTCTCTGGAATAGATACAGTCTAAAAAAACGCTCCGAACACCTTGTCGAGCATATTAATCAGGAATTACAAGAGACCAATCGGCAACTTACTCAATCAAACTTCTTATTGCATAACGCGAACGAAGAACTCTCCCTTGCCAGAGAACGCGCCGAAGAAGTAGGGCGCATGAAACGTGCCTTTCTGGATACTATCTCGCACGAAATTCGTACCCCCCTGACTGCTATTCAGGGATACAGTCAATTGCTGGAGATGATGCTGAGCAATACGGAACATCGAGAGTTTGTCGAACGCATACACGCAGCCGGCGACCACTTGCTCCTGCTTTTTGAGGATATGCTTCACCTCTCCAAAATGCACGGCGACCAAGTGCAGATTGACCTTCAGCCTACATCACTCCACGACCTGTGCCGTCAGGTACTTGCTATGTTTGAAGAACCTGCTCGTATAAAAGGGGTTGTGCTTTCTGCCACCGTAAGCACCATGCTGGTCAGTCATCTCCAGCTAGACACATCCAAAGTTCGCCTCATTCTCTTTAACCTTATCGGCAATGCAATAAAATTCACCGAGACTGGCTTTGTCAGACTCCTTGTTGAATCCGGCGCACAAGAGGGAGAAGCTGCTACACAAGCGACTGCTACACAAGCGGAACAGGAACACAATTCTATACCCGTCGCGCGCAGTATTCGCATCATCGTGCAAGATAGTGGCATCGGTATTGAGAAAGAAGCACTCAATAGTATTTTTGATTCCTTCCGCCAAACAAACATTGAAATTCATCGCAAATACGGCGGTTTGGGGCTTGGATTAACTATCTGTAAAAACTTTGTGGATATTCTTAGTGGCACTATTCGCGTCGAGAGCATAGAGGGAGAAGGTTCAACGTTTATTGTCGAATTACCAGTCGCGGAGGGACCGTGAGAACATCGAATCAGAAATACTACCAAAGACCAGGTATCACGAGCGTCGTATTATTTCTCTGTGCCTTTTTCATGCTCTGCCAACTATTTGCACAACAAATATTTGGACAACAAATGTTTAGACAACAAATGTTTGGACAACAAACATTCGCGCCGTTGGTAAAGGATACGTTGATTGAATCCTCAATGAAAGCACACATTTTTGAGTTGCCCCGACACGCCGAGCGACTGGAAATCGGTGCAGAAATTCAATACTACGAGGACACAGAAAAGACGCTCACCTTTGGCAATATCACCTCCCCGGCAATGTTGTCGCACTGGAAAACGTATCAGAAACAAACGCTTTCCTTCGGATTCAAGCGTTCTCAATACTGGCTGCGCTTTGCACTCCTCAATCCATCGCCGCAGCAGAACGACTGGTTAATTGAGTTTGCGTTTCCTTCTCTCGACAGTATTGAACTGTACAGCCCGCAAAGCGACGGTCATTACGGGCGACATCAAATGGGCGATCAACTACCGTTCGCAAAGCGCGAGATTCATCACCGCACCTTCGTCACTCGTCTCAATCTGCCGGATTCTGAACCGCACGTGTACTATCTGAGAGTAGCCACCGCCAGCACAACCATTATTCCTATCACTTTATATCGCAACGACGAATTTATTGCGTATAGCAATCAGTGGCAGCTTTTCTACGGCTGGCTTTTGGGTGCGTTGATGATTTTAATTGCCTATCATGTTATTCTCTTTATCTTTACGCGCGAGACCAGTTATGTCTTCTACGTTGTCTATATGTGTGGAGTGCTTTTTTATACGGCTACCTTCAATGGTTTTACGGCACAATACATTTTTCCTGAGAACGCTACTCTGCTTCAGTATGCGATGATATTCTCCATTGGTCTTGCATTTATCGGCTTAGTTCTTTTTACTCGTGCTTTCTTGAACACACCACTCATCGCTCCGCGCTTTGACATTGTTTTGCGGCTACTGGCGGCGTATCTTCTCGTTGTAAGCTCGGCAACGCTCTTTGCCGATTATCTGACGGTCAATATCATCATGTCGTCTTCTATGCTCCCCGTGGTGGCTATTTGCTATGGTATTGCCGTGTCCGTCAGTTGGCGCGTGCGCAGTCGGCAGCATCTTTATTTTTTAGTCGGTAGCTTTTGGTTGATGCTGGGCGGTTGCCTTGCTTCACTGATGACCATAGGCATTCTTCCCAATAACACTCTGACGCGCAATAGTGTTCAAATCGGTGCAATTATTGAATCTACACTCTTTGCTCTTGCCCTTTCGTACCGATACAAAGTGCTGCAAGAGGAGAAAAAACGAGTACAGGAAGAAAATTTTCGTCTCATACGCGATGCAAACGAATCTCTCAAATTAGCCGTGAAAAAGCGCACTGCCGAACTGCAAGAAAAGAACACCGATTTGGGGGCAGCAAACGAGGAAATACAGCGTCAGATGGAGATTCAAACTGACCAAGCGCGTGAGATTGAGCTGGCAAACACAACCCTTCAAGAGCAAAACGAAAAACTGAATGCTCTCGACCACGAAAAGAATGAAATCATCGGTATTGTGGCACACGACCTCAAGAACCCCATTAGTGCGGTACGTGGGCTAGCGGAATTAGTGCAGAGCGGCTTTGCAGAACCCGAGCAAATACCGGAAATCACGAACCAAATTGTTCATACCGCCGACCGAATGTTGGAACTGGTGAGAAATCTCCTCGATGTCAATCGCTTGGAATCAGGCATGGTGCAATTTCGCCCCGTAGAATTCGATATCGCACCAATGGCAGAAAGCACCGTCTGGCAGTACTCACAAGCAGCCAAAGCGAAGCGTATTACTCTGCATTACCGCTTAGAAACCGATGTCAGCACAGTCTATGCAGACGAACAAGCAACAATGCAGGTTCTGGAAAACCTCATCTCGAACGCCATAAAATACTCACCACACGGCAAACAAGTATTTATCAGAATTTCGAGCAATGACAACTACGTCTGCTTAGAAGTAAAAGATGAAGGTCCCGGGCTGTCGGATGAAGATAAATCCAAACTATTTAGCAAATTTGCTCGCCTCTCAGCACGTCCGACCGGTGGCGAATACTCGACTGGTCTCGGATTGTCCATTGTCAAAAAAATGGTTGTCGCCATGAATGGGAAGGTATGGTGCGAGTCTGAGTACGGTAATGGCGCAACATTTATTGTGGAATTACCATCGCAGTCTTCATAGCGCCTTATTCTGCCCGTAGAACAACAAATGTCATGTCGTCATTCAGCACAGCTCCTTTTGCCCATTTCCGGCTTGCTTCGACAAGATGAGAAATGACTCCTTGTGCCGTCAAACCCGATATTTCCTTGCATATCTGCTGTGCTACGTCGTATCCCAAAATATCATCCTTGTCATCGAAACGTTCCGGGAAACCATCGCTCATCATTATCAGCACGTCGCCGGAGGAAAGTGTAATTTCACGCTCTTGGTATGGAAAATTTGCCATTGTCGCAAGCGGCATGGATTTTATTAAGACTTCTTCTATCGAATGGTTATGTGCCCTAAAGACCAGTGTTGACGGCATACCGGCATTCGCAATGCGTGCGACGTAGCTCTTTGCCCCGGTATCCTCTGCATTTACTTGACGAATTTTTGCCACCGCAAGCGCCATAAACATTGAGCGCATATTCATACTTTTCAGTGCCGGAGAGCTTGGTCTCAAGAGACCAATTGGTGAGGTCGAATCAATCTCAGCGCCCGCAGCAGCTATCATCGAAAAGAGGCTCTTTGTAGCCGCAACCATCGTTCCAGCCTTCACTCCATGCCCTGTTGCGTCGCCAATGGCAATAGTAAGCGTGCCGTCCTTGTGCAAGGAATAATCATAGTAATCGCCACCGACTTCTGTGGCAGTCTCCATAAACATCGCAATATCCAACCCCTCTATTTGCGGCATCTTCTGGGGCAGCATCGAAAGTTGGAGTTTTCGCGCTTCTTCCAGTTCGGCAGTCTTGCGGGCATTGTCGGCTTCCAGAAGCGTACGCTGCATCTGCTGTTCGGCGTTGATGCGTTCATGCTCGATTGCTTCATCGGAAAGCCGCCTGACTTCGACGATTTGCGCTTCTAAATCGCTATTTGTCTTTGACACCTTGCGGGCGAGATAAATAGACATGGTAAAGGGAATCGAAAGAAAAACCACCAAACCGCTTACCTCATACACCCATGTAGGGCGATACGATTGGAACATCGGTACACTTTCGATAACGATGACGGTTACAGCACCCAGCACAAACAGTAATCCGCCCACACCCAATACCCACGCTCCCAGACGCTTTCGGACAATAGCCAACACGAGAACACGTACCATCTCTATGCCGATGCAACTACTCAGGATAAGAAGGAGCGTATCAATCGCGCCAACAGAGCCCACCGTTATCAGAATTGTTATCGCAGCAGCAGAGGCAATAAAAACCCAGAATTGACGCGGCACACGAGGATAAAAAACATTGTAGAAGAAGCCCAATCCGCCTATCAGCCCCATGAGAAGCCAAGCAATGTTCAGCGATTGCAGTACAATGCTCAGTTCGATATTCTGATGAGCAATGGACGGAACGAGTTGCCGAAACTGGCTCAGTGCCAGCCCGATAGCAAAAAGGCTGTAATAAAGATTTTCTTTGGAACGGGCATTAAAAAAATACAGAAGTAAATGCAACGCTGCCAGTGCGCCCAAGACGCTGACAACAAACATAATTCCAAAAGTATTCCCACTTACGTCGTTAATGTGTGAGCCCAGATTGCGAGCGTCTTGTAGCGTAAGTGCGAAGCCCACACCATAGACCTTAAAGAATAGACGACTGCTCCGTTCGCGTGCCCGCGTATCGGAATAGCGCACAGCAATAACGTGTTCGTGATTGCCCGTCGGCGGCACAGTTGCTATAAAGGCTTCGTATCCGGGACGATATGGCTCTTCGCGCTCTTGTGTCGAAGCCGGTTGACCATAATTTTTCACAAGAACGCCATCGATAAAGAGTTCTGAAGCACCTCTGTGCGACATTTGCCAGAGAAGCGATTTGCCCTCCAAGGCAGAATCCAAGCGCACTTTGAGACGAAACCACCCTATTGCATTCCATTTATTCGGTGCATCTTTTATTATCCAGAAAGAAATAGTAGTATCCCATTCGCGGTCGTCAAACCCGATGCCGGCATAACCGGTGCTGCCAGTGCTAGCGCTGTCATCGCCTGAATGCCAGAGCCAGTGCGATTTCTCAAGAGCTAATGTTTGAGAACCGCGTAAAGAATCAGTCGTAATGAACAAAGGGACTTGCTGCGCCGAAAGGCGAAGGGAAATAAGCAGAGATACGACCAGAACAAGAGGAAAGGTTTGTTTCATGATATACACGGTAAAAAATGGAAGACACTTGGAGGAACTCGTGGCGGACACTCCTCAAAAACTGGATGCACTTTTACGTATATGTCATTGCCACATTCCCTGCAAAGCGCTTGCGAACAGTCTTATTTCCCAAGCCATGCCTTAAAGTCTGAGAACCGTTCACGGCTCACAAACGTATCTCTGCCCTCTTCTTTGCTGATAGCGGGAAGTGACTTCAGATAGACCTTGAGTTTACCGGACTGCTGCAAAAGGATACTGCCGACAGCGCCGATATGAACTATAAACTGCCGATTGATGCGAAAGAATGT
The DNA here is from genome assembly GCA_025363605.1 of Candidatus Kapaibacterium sp. Lineage (GTDB taxonomy): Bacteria > Bacteroidota > Ignavibacteria > Kapaibacteriales > UBA4661 > PH2015. Next base: position 466 of record JANYDO010000248.1, on the reverse strand, counting down.
TTCACGCGGAAGAAGTGCTTCCAGTTCATCCAAAGAGCGATTTTTGATGTACCGCTTGTCGTCGTGTGTCGTGATATAGGTTAATTTATTTTCTGATGAAATAAAAGCTATATCGTCATACGCAAGGGGAAGCATTTTGTTGCCCTGCTGCACCAGCAAACGCGAACTATTGCGGGCAGGCTGTGCCTGAAGAAGCTGTTCGACAAGGCGAGTAATGTTTGCGTTAGAATCTTGTCGCTCTTCCTCCGCTCTCGCCGTCTCTTCTTGCCCTCGCCCCTTATCGAAGCTCCCGACTGCGGCGGCGGCTGTTGCGGTGTATATCTCTTTTGACACTCCCCATGCCTGAAGGCAGGGGATTCTTGGGCTACCCAGCTAACGCCGTTGTATATCTCCCAAGCTAACACGGTCTGCCCGACCGCTTGGCTGCTGTTAGGCAACCGATTGTTTGTTTCGTCGAACTACAAAT
>JANYDO010000247.1 GCA_025363605.1 Candidatus Kapaibacterium sp. | reverse complement strand
ATTTGTAGTTCGACGAAACAAACAATCGGTTGCCTAACAGCAGCCAAGCGGTCGGGCAGACCGTGTTAGCTTGGGAGATATACAACGGCGTTAGCTGGGTAGCCCAAGAATCCCCTGCCTTCAGGCATGGGGAGTGTCAATGAGGAAAGAATTGCCAAGACGCGGGAAGCAGGGAGAGAAAGTCTTCTACACAAAAAACGTATTGCTCAACACGACTTGAAATTCGACAAAGCTACGTTTTACTTGATTGAGCAGAAACATTGAGCAGAATACCGAGAGCCGCTGCCGAAAAGAGAATAGCCGTGCCACCATAGCTAATAAAAGGAAGAGGTAAGCCCGTTGTGGGGAGAAGTCCTGTTGTTACGCCCATATTTATTACGGCATAGAGCGCAAAGGTAATGGTGATGCCCCCCGCAAGGAAACGTCCGAAATCATCCGGCGCACGGCGGGCGGTAATGAAGCCCCGCCACAATATCAGCGCAAATGCCAGCACAATCAGCATCACACCCACAAAACCGTACTCTTCCCCAATAATCGAAAAAATAAAGTCTCCGTACGATTCCGGCAAAAACCAGTCTCGTTGACGGCTCTGTCCGGGTCCCATACCGAAAACGCCACCATTGCCGAAAGCAAGAATTGCCTGTTGCAGTTGATAATTAACATTGCGAATATTTTCAGCATAGAGCATCGTACTAAACTGCTCGGTGAAGTCCATAATACGCTGCATTCGATATGGTGCTGCCACGCCATAGACTCCGCCTCCCACTATGCCGAGAGCGAATAATCCTAAAATATGCAGAACATTTGCATTGCCAATAAATAGCAGTAACACACCTAAGGCAAAAATCACCCCTGCTGTCGAGAAATTGGGCTGCAACGCAATAAACGCCGCTACTGCGCCTATCCAGAAGAGCATTGGCACAAAGGCGCGTTGGAAGTCCTTGATATAGGATTGCTTTTCAGCAAGAAGTCTCGCCAAATGCAATACCAATGCGAATTTTGCTAATTCCGACGGCTGAAAACTGAACGCCCCAAGCCCTATCCAACGCTTTGCACCCTTGATACTTGTTCCTGCAATTAAGACAAATACTAGGCAAATCAAGGAGAACACTAATAACGACTTAGAATATCGCCATAGGATATGGTAGTCAATGCGTGAAAATATCAGCACCACGAGCAAACTCAGCGCGACGCGAATAGTGTGGAGCACAAAAAGATGTTCCGTTGAGCCAAATTTAACATCAGCGAAATACGAACTGGCACTATAAACAAATGCTACGCTGAACAGCATCAACCCGACCGATGCTAAGAAGAGCAACCAGTCTATATGCGAGCGCTGAAGCGCTTGCTGACGAAGATTTGCCACAAACGTTGGGGTTGCCATTATTTCAGCCTCGCCTTTGCGTTTTTGCGAACCATATACGATACACCATAGTAGAATTTTCTGCTTACAGCGTCCTGCTTACAACGCCATCACCGCTTCCTTGAAGACTTGCCCACGATGTTCGTAGTTGGCAAACATATCGAACGACTTGCACGCTGGGGAAAAGAGGGTAATAGAGCCAGCCTCAGCGTATTCGGCTGCACGATGAACGGCTTCATCCATTGAAGCGGCTTTCACGCAACGCACCGCAGAGCTGAAATGGTTAAAAATTGCGTCGGCTTCTTCGCCAATAGCAATCACGCATCGCACATTTGACCGCACGAGGTCATCAAGTGCCGCATAGTCGTTATTATCGCCACGACCACCGGCAATCCATACAAGGGGTTTGGAATAGCTGGAAAGGGCATACCACGTTGAGTTGATGTTGGTCGCTTTGGAATCGTTGATATACTCAACGCCGTTCAGGGTACGGACATATTCCAAACGATGCTCAACACCTGCAAAACTCATCAAGCTGTCCCGAATATTCTCATTGCGTATCTCAAAGGCTCGTGCCGCAAGGGCTGCCGCCATTGAGTTATACACGTTGTGAATTCCGGGGATACGGAGTTCATCAACCATCATTAATTGTTCCTCTTTATGCTGAATATCAGCACGTTGTGAATCAGGTTGCCCACGGGGAATGAGCATTTTGCCTGACGATACGTACAAGCCTTGCTGCAAAGGATGCACGCCGAAGTGAAGTATTTGTGCGCGAGAATGTGCCGCTGCTGCTAAAGACGGCTCATTATCGGCGTTCAAAACTAATACATTTTTTTCATTTTGGTTCAAAGAAATTTTATACTTCGCTTCACAGTATTTTTCAAAGGTGCCATGATAGCTGAGATGGTCGGGGGTAATATTGAGTAACAGAGCCACGTCGGGGCGAAAATCCACGATGCGGTCAAGCTGATAACTACTTGCTTCCACCACTAAAATTGTTCCCGCTTCCAAAGAACGCACCACCGATGTTATCGCTGTGCCGATATTCCCACAAGCAATCGCCTTCCTGCCGGATTGATTGAGAATATGTGCCGTCAGTGCTGTCGTCGTCGTTTTACCATTCGTGCCGGTGATAGCAATGACGGGATTGCGCACCGTGTCAAGCTGCCGCCACGCAAATTCAATCTCGCTGATAATCGGAATCTTTCGCTTTTCGGCTTCGATAATAAACGGATTCGTGGGCGGTACTCCGGGCGACACAACGATAATATCGGCTTGCAAACCTTTATCCGTATGACCGCCGAACTCCGCATTAATACTATGCTGCGCAAGTTCTTTTGCCGCAGCCGCAGCCTGCTCTTGGGTCTTTGCTTCGGTGAGAAAAACGTTGTGTCCGAGTTCTTGTGCAAGAAACGCAGCGTGTAAACCGCTTTTGCCCGCGCCGATGATAGTGTAGTTCATGGGTGTCTTGATTCCTATGTGATTATGTCAATGGTGGCAATAAAGGTTGGGAGAGCCTTATAGAGATTTAACAAACATCAAACTTTTGCAATACGCTTTAGCACGAATGTGAAGAACGTAAATGCCTGGACTCAAACTCAACAGAGAATGATTATCAAGCGACAAGCTAATGGTATTTTGCCCCGCAAGCACCATTTTTTTTGGGTATTCAGCAATAGTGCTGCCAAGTTGGTTAAATATTGTTATACTGAGTTCGGAAGTTATAGGCGAACTAATTCTTAATGAAATCTCCGTAGAAACAGGGTTCGGTGAAATCTCTGCGGAAAATAATTGGTCGCTACCACTGCTGACGGCAGAGGAAATAAGCGGTATGCAGGTTTTTAGGTAAGTGATTCTATTTGGCGAACTATATAATCTAAAGTAGATTCCTGAATCAGCAGAAAAACTGCGAATAACATCGTAACCATCTCGTATGGTTTTCATTGAATCTCTTATTAAAAGCGCCCGACCTTCGGAAACATGATAGATTTCTCTTGTAGAACTTGGATTTTGCGCAATAACATTACCGCAATTATCAGCAGCAAGCAACGTTGATCCGATAATGAAATTATCAAACATCCTAGTCCCACCTAATGTTCCTATACCAAAATTCGATGAATAATGAATAAATCCCCGGGAATCAATAAGCATTTTACCTGCGATACCTGGATCACGATATTCTCTATCCTCCCAGCCTTCTTTTGTAAGCCTTCTAATCCCAAAAAAGCTTGTTCCTCCTCTTGGGTGAGATGCGCTCCAAAATGCTGTAGGAATCTGGGATGAATCTAGTATCATCCCGACAATTCCACCCGATGGCAATATCAGGGTGCTATCAGAAAGGCGGGAGTTAGCGTCTTCCTTAATTCTACGGACATTCCCATTTCCATCAAGCGCCCAAAGAGTATTTGAACTATCAAAGTTGAACGCACCCAGCGACCTTTCCCAAGGATAGGTTTTCCATGAATTTGCTTTGTCAAAAATTATCAATTTACTGTCTGTCTTGAGCCATAATCTATTCCGTTTGTCTTGTCCTAAATTATTAATTGGCACAAGGCTTTCATTTGAATCTGTTTTTGTCCAAAGAGTGATTTTTTGAGTTTGTTTATCAATAGCGATAAGACCTAAATTGGTTGCACACCAAATGGCTTTGTTATCTACACAAAAATCATTAATGACTGTATTCGCGTAAGTAGCGTTTGTTGCATAATAAAATGTATATTCCGGCACAAACTGTGCTACGGAGTATGTATAGCCAGCAATCAAGAAAATCAAACAAAGTATGAATTTGTGAGTTATTGTATGTTTATGACATAGGCTTAGGAACAACATATCAATCTCCTTGCATTGTGAAGTAATGTGAGATATGGAAAGGCTTTAACATTTGCCCTTTCAATTCAGACTAATACGGGTAACATTTCAATCATTTTCTATATCCTCATAAATTTCATCCATCGTGATTGTACAACCGACGGATGCTAATTCGACATCATCATGCTCGGTAAACATATACAATTCCCACCGTTGCTGCTCGTTGCGACGAAAAACCTCCACAATGCGTTCATTCTGCGAGACAAGCACGTATTCTTGCAAGGACGAAATTCTGCTATACAGACGAAACTTCGTTCCTCGATCATAGCTTTCCGTTGAATCTGATAAAACCTCGAAGATAATGATGGGATTCATTAAAGCATTATCTCGGTAAAACTCTGGTTTACCGCAAACAACAGAAATATCGGGATAGGTGAAGTATTGCAGTATGGGAATATGAACGCGCATATCGCTATTGTAGGGACGGCACGACTTTCCTGCAAGATGCTTACGAAGGGCGTGGTAAATGTTGCCGCCAATATCAGAATGACGCGGGCTTCCACCAGCCATAGCAAAAATCTCACCTTTGTAATACTCGCTTTTATATTCGGCTTTTTCTTCCCGTTCCAGATATTCTTCTATCGTGAAAAGCTGTTGTGGTGCGGTTTGTGCGAACATTGAGGGTTTCCTTTCGTAAAAAATCACCGTTGTAGCCAATATTCCAAAAGCGTTTTTTCTTCCTCCCTTGCGTCCTCACGCACAGTAAGCGCGAAATCCGGCATTTTCTTTGGTGTGAGCGAAAGCGTTACCATTCCTGTGTCCGATGAAATCACGAGTTCCGAAGGAGTATTCTCACCACGCTTGGCAAGAAGCACATCCAATTCATCCGCCGACGTACACCGCGAGGAGTTCACAAAAATAATTTCATCGTCCGCACCAATACCTGCTTCAAACGCGGGCGAATAATCCTCGACCTGCGTTACGATAAGCCGCCCGCCGTCGGTTTTAAGTGTCAGACCTGTAAAAGGTTTTGGAAGCGTGGGCATCGTAGGAATATCTTCGCCAATTTTTACCATCTCTGCGCTTGCAGTTTCTTTCCACTGCAAACCGCATCGCGCAAAAAGCATGGTAATCGGCAGGTCATCACCTTTACCATTCAGCCACGTAAGCAGATTTTCCCGAATTGCCACGCCCGTTGCTCCCTCCACGGCTTCGATAAATTCTTCCTCAGTAATACCTAACTCCGGACGCTGTTTGTACATTGCCCATAATGCACGAAAGCCGTCATCAAGGCGTTTTGTACCTTTTGACTCCGCAATAATCCACAAGTCTAAGCATAGAAACACCAAGCCGCCGTGCAGATAATACGACACATTACGGTTCAGCGAGTCTTCATGCGGCAGATAGAGCTTCACCCACGCTTGAAAACTATTATCCTTAATCGTGGCTTCATTCCGTCCCGGCTGACGGAAAAAGGGCGACAAATGGTCTTTGGAGAGAATTTTGAGATAATCGGCGCGGGTGTAGAAGCCACACCGATACGTCAAATGGTCGTCGTAATACGATGTAGCGCCCTCCACCAACCAGAGCATCCGCGTATAATTTTCGCGGTTATAGTCGAACGGACCAAGTTCGCGGGGGCGAATACGCTTAACGTTCCAGACGTGCAGAAATTCATGCACCAGAAGGGACAGCAAACGATGGAGCTTTGCCGTGTCGCCCCACGAATCCATTGCGTTGACCGATGACCGGGCGTGTTCCAGCCCGCCGCCGCGCATTCCGGGAAAAAGATGAATAATAAAGACATAACGGTCAAACGGCAAACCGCCAAAAATACGTGCTTCGGTTTCTACGATAGTTTTGATGCGCTCTTGAAGCCATTCGGGATGAAAATTTCCACGATAGGCAATAGCAGTTTCCACAATGGAACCTTGACACTCAAAACTCGTTACAAAATGATTCCCAATTTCTACGGGCGAATCCACCAAAATGTCGTAGTTCAGCGCTCCCAAGACCAGCGCTTCGCCCGCGAGCGTTTCCTCACGAACAGGTGAAAGCGAAGTAGAAACGCTCTTCCAGCGCGAACGGTCATGGTGAAAATGGACATGATGTACTTCCTGCTCACGCCCTTCCACAAACAAACAGCACGTCACCAAATTCAGGAAAGCGTGTGCCCGTGTTACGTGCGAAGAGCGAATCGTGCTATCTTTTTCGTAAGCGAAGTACATATACTCAATGCGCAGCACACCTTGTTCCGCCGCAACTTCCAGACGATTTTTTGAAAGCCATTGCCATTGAAGCGGCTTGCCGTCACGATTGGTGAGACTGAAGCTACCAAGCGTCGAGATATAATCTCGAATTTTGTAGCTGCCCGGAATCCATACCGGCAGTCCCAGTACAAGATTACCACTTTCAGCAACGTCAACCTCCATCACCACCCGCACCACGTGGCGGTTTGCGTACTCAAAGTGTAGATGATAACGTATGCCGGCAGTGGAATGGAGAAGTTGTTTATCTGTTTGTTCGATTGAGTACATAACTTTAGAATATATAGCGTTGAAATCTTGCTAAAACAATAAACGATAATTGTTAATGTCGCGCATTTACCCGCGAAGAGCCGCGCCCAAACTTGCTTCTACGTTCTTCACAATCGCACTGACGGCGCTTTCTACTTCTGCATCTTCGAGCGTTTTTTCGTGAGAGTTAAATTCCAGCGCAAAAGCAACGCTTTTTTTGCCTTCGCCAAGTGCTTGCTGCGCGGGCTTTCCGGCAAAGACATCGAAGACACGCACCCGGCGGAGATGCTGCCCGCCATGCTTGGTAATGAACGATTCCACACTACCCGCATCCACACTTGCATCCAGCACAAATGCCAAATCTCGTGCCACCGTCGGGAAGGGCGAAACAGCCGCATATTTTCGTGCTTTTGTCGTTGCGTCGCTTAGAGCAGAAACGTTCACCACGCAAGCAACAACGGACATTCCAATATCAAACGCTTTGAGCGCTGCGGGAGCAATTTCGCCTGCGCAGCCGATTGATTTCCCACCAAGCACCAGTTCGACGGTATTTGCCGAAAAAAGTGGGTACGCAGCAAGATTTGATACGGGCTGTATGACGGCATTTTCCAGACGACACACCGCAACAACGCTTTCCAATAGCCCTTTGGCATCATAAAAATCCACCGAACGCTCCGGCGCATCCCACGCCTTGCTTGCCTGAAGGCTGCCCGTGAGCGCGGCAATGAAATGTCGTTCTTCCAAAACACCACCGATAAAGGTCGCTTCCGTCGGCGGCACGGTATGAAAGACAGCGCCAAATTCTGCAAGACGCAGATTTTTTTGTCCGTAGCGGTGATTGCGTTCTAACGTGCGGAGCATAGACGGCAATAGCGACGGGCGCATACACGAAAGCTCCTCACCAAGCGGGTTAGCGATACGAACAGGCGTTTGGGTGAACATTGCGGCTGATTTCGGGTCAATCATATTTTGCGTAACAATGTCCACAAAACCATTTGCACGGAAAAAGGCGCTTAATTCCTCCACAAAAGGTAGGGGCGTATAGCGCTTCGGCGTTTGCTCGCCACTTAGATTTACGCGAGAAACAAGAGCCGGAGCGATGTTGTCGTAACCGTGCAACCGTGCTATTTCCTCGATACAATCAGTCTCCATCTCCACATCTATGCGATACGAAGGAATGCGATACGTCGCACTTACGTCGTCATGCGTTACAACAACAAATCCCAGTCTCTCCAAAAGTGAGCGCTGCTCGGATGCCGGAATTTCCTTACCAATAAGCGTATTTGCCCGTGCGTAGCGCACGGTGGCTTGCTTTACGGGATGCTGCGTTGGATAGACATCCACAACACCGCTTACAATCTGCCCTCCAGTTACTTTTTGAATCAACTCAGCCGCACGGTCGGCAGCAAAGACGACCGTTTCCATATCCACGCCGCGCTCAAAGCGGTACGCGGCATCGCTCGTGATACCGAGTTTTTTTGCTGTGCGGCGGATAGACGAAGGCTTGAAATAGGCTGATTCTATCAGCACGTTCACGGTTGCGTCGGTGATTTCGCTGTGCAATCCGCCCATGACTCCACCCAATGCGCTATTTTTTTCTGCATCTGCCACCATCACCATCGAGGCATCCAGTGTACGCTCTCTGCCGTCAAGCGTGGTAAATTTTTCACCATCCTGTGCTTTTTTGATAATCAGCGTTTTTCCGGCAATCTTGTCCAAATCAAAGCCGTGAATGGGCTTGCCGCATTCCAACATCACGTAATTCGTAACGTCCACCACATTGTTGATAGAGCGCAGACCACAAGCTGTGATGCGGTCTTTCAGCCATTTCGGAGATTCGCCAATCTTCACACCGCGCACCACGCGCCCCGCAAAACGATGACAACCATCCGCGTCTTCAATACGCACGGCGATTTGGTCTTGTACTTTGAGACTTGCGTCTTCTTTCACGCCTGCGACGGGCTTACGAAGCGGCACATTAAAATAGGCAGCAATCTCGCGTGCAATACCCAAATGACTAAGACAATCAGCTCGGTTCGGCGTAATCGAAATTTCGTAGAGAACATCATCCACGCCCAAGTATTCTGCAAGCGACTGTCCCATCGGTGCATCCGAAGGTAGCTCCCAAATACCGTCGCTTTCGTCCGACAAGCCCAGTTCGGATTTGCTGCAAATCATCCCATTTGATTCTACACCGCGCAGTTTGCGCTTTTCAATCGTGAATCCGCCATTGGGAACGACAGCGCCTCCAAGTGCAACAGGAACTTTCTGTCCGGCGGCGACATTCGGTGCGCCACAGACGATAGTATTGACGACACCCGCGCCAACGGCAACCGTACAAACGGAGAGTTTATCGGCATTTGGATGTTTTTCTTTAGTGAGAACTTCGCCCACGACGAAACCTTTAAGTTTTTCGCCCGGACGTTCAATTTTTTCGACTTCTAAGCCAAGCATCGTCAAAATACGTTCTAATTCTTCGGGCGAACACATAAAATCAACGAGTTCTTTCAGCCAGTGCTGGGAAATGAGCATATACGAAAACGTTAAATGAAAGGAAGATTATTGTTTCAAGTTTTGTGCTGCATGGATAACAGCAATCACATCAATAGAGTCCGTTTTTACTTTGTACAAAATGCGATACGATCCTTCAATCACTTCACGAATATCAGGATTGCTAAGTTCAGGAACGATTCTTCCCGAAAGTGGGAAAATTTCTAGCTGCTCAGAACGCTCAACAAGGCGCTTTGTCAGCTTATCGGCGTAAAAAGGCGAAGCCTGGGCTACATAATCATAAATCGCTAGGAGGTTATCCAGCGCTGCATTTGTCCAAAAAATCTTCATCGTTTGGTCTGCGATTGAATACCGAACATCCGCTTTACATCAGCAATATCAATCGTTCTCCCCGCATCGCTATCTTCCAAGCCTTTTTCTGCTGCTTGGCGCACGTAAATGCTATACATGAGATCGTCCCATGTTGCATTGTCGGGTAGCTGCTCCACAATGTGCATTGCTTCGTGCTTTACATCAAGAGTCTGTGCCATAGCGTTCGTAAAAGTAGTTGTACAGAAAATCATTTCACAAAGATACAAAAGCAAATACTTTCCCACAGGCGTTTTCTCGGCTTTTTGCCTCACTTTTCCGTAAAACATTACAGAATATTCTTCGCAATTTCGGTTTGTTTTATCTGAAACCTTTTGTATCTTTCAATTCGTAATTCACACTATTCACATTTTCTTTTCAAAACGTGGTGAGGTTTATATGCGTAAATTTTTCGCAATCGTAATGTTGTGTGTCGTTTTAAGCAGTATCTCTGTATTTGCTCAATCGTCATTTTTACCCGGCGGAAACCCTAATTTCAAGGGTAAGGATTTGTACCTTGGTGCACATCTTGGTTTAGGTGGTGGTTCGTTCGGTAGCATTGGACCTGTTGTCAATGCAGAATATGGTGTTTTATCGAATTTAGGCGTAACTGCAAGTGTTGGTTTTTTTGGATACACCGAAACATATGTTGGCTATACATGGTCATATACTTCCATTCCCGTTATAGTTGGAGCAAACTATCACTTTGATCTCTTAAAAGTCAATAAACTTGACACGTGGGTTGGTATTGGCTTAGGATATACATTCGGTGGTGTTTCCTCAAGTGATTCTCGCTATTCTTATAGTAGTTCATGGGGTGGTTTTACTTGGGATGGTCGTCTTGGTGGTCGGTATTATTTCACCGATAGACTAGCTGCTAAATTGGAACTTGGCTATTGGTCGCTCGGTTACTTGAGGGTTGGGATTGATTTCAAACTCTAAGTTTAGCACATTTAATTCAAAGCCGCTTTTGCTAAATTCAGCAAAGGCGGCTTTGGTGTTTATAGCCGTAATTGTGGCATAATTTTACTATTTTTGTACAATTCCTTATTCTCCCGAAGTCCATTCCGCCATGCGTATTCTTTTTTGCCTTCTCTGCGGCTTTTTTACTTGTTCGGCTCACCTCTCCGCACAAAGCGGACTGACGTTGGAACAAATGAATGACAAACTCAAACCATATTTTGCCGATGAACTCATCGGCGACCTCAAAGACCAGCTTCCTCGCGGCGCACAATTCCGCATTTGGGGCTGGGATGTAGGTGATTTCACGGGCGATGGTGTGCCGGACGTGGCGATGTCCGTGCGCCTTAGTAACGACAAAGGGCGCAACGTACAGGTTTACCTTTTTGCCGATATTGACGGCTATCTGACGCGCGTTGGCAAATTTCCCTATACATTTGTCGAAAGTCCGATTGAAGTCGGAGTTTTGATTAAAGATAATGGCTGCTTTGTCATCGAAAAAGCACAGGATTTTGACTGGACTATTAGTGGCTATCGGCTGGACAACGGCTCGCTGATGGTACTGGATTCCTTCAAAACCGAGCGCGTCCGCACGATGACACACGAAGCCTATCGCAATTTTCAAAATCTCAGTGGCTACGAAAAATACCGCGATACACGCACCAATGATGAACTATTCCAGAGTGATTTTCTGTGTTTGCCGTCCTACCCGCGTGGGAAGTACATCTACAAAGGCTTTGCTTCCGATGCCGTGAGCAATAGCGTGAAATACATCTCCAAAGGCGCATATTACTGGTCGGGAGCAGAAGACCTCTCCTTTAGCGTCCGCTCCGCCCATAACGAGCAGTATTTGTATTTCCTTGTGAAAGTTACCGATGACCGCATCGTGACAGAAGCGAAGGAGGGAACGCCGCACGACAAAGTAGAAGTGTGGTTGGATATGTCCAACGTAGCAAATCGCTTTGTCAAAAAGCGCGGCAAAACCGAGAATTTCCGTACCCGTGCTGAAGGAAGCATTTTTGCTTTCAGTATCAGTCCCGGAAATTTTATGGATAAAAAACCCGTTGTGCGCCCCAGCGCTGTGGACGTGCTGACGGACGTTCAGAAACAAGCAATTCAGCAGGTCAAAGCCGCAGCAACGCTGTGGGATAAAGGCTACATCGTCAAAGTGCGTATTCCTTTCCAACTGTTGGGCTTTGTGGGCGCACCGATTGAAGAAGGAAAAATCGTGGAGTATGGCTGCACGGTCGTTGTACGCGACGTTGACAATGAGTTTCGCCCCGAAGAGGAAACATTTCTTTCCACCTCCAAGTTTGAAAATTCTAATCCTTCCAGTTACGGCTCACTTATGCTTATGCCGAATGCACTCGTCTATGGGGAAGTGCGTAACATATACGCCGATGCAATCGCTGACCGCTTGAGGGATTTGGGGTTTTAGAGGATTGATGTACTGTTTTCCTCAATGAAATGTATTGCAGTGATAAAGAATGTGCAATCAAGCAGCCCCGAAGTCTTTTGGGAATTGGCTTCGGTGCTGCTTTATGTTTATAGGGTCTGGTTATTATTTGGGTGTGACAACAATGGCAGCCATTTTGTTTTATCTTGACTGCCTCGTAAAAATCGAAACTGTCCTTTACCGTCAAATTCCACGACAAGATAGTTCCCGCGCTGCCAGTAGCCTGTTTGGTTAAGAATACTGCGCCAGTTTGTATTGGCGAAGTCTGATATTTCCTCACCTTCAAACTGATGTTTTGATAGTTCGGAGACTTCTTCCCATTTCTGAATACGATACGCGCCTTTCAAAAGCCCACCATCAAGTCCGACAGCAAATGTTGGTTGTGATAAATTGCGGAAATCCTCGCTCACTTTCCATGCGTATCTTGTCGCGTCATAGACACTTCGACCTTCACGTAAAGCGTTTTGAATGGGAAAAATAAACACTCTTGGATATGCTTGGGTTGGATTCACGGGCTTTGCGTTCAGTTCTGCCAATAATTCTTCCGTTCTCTTGATGCCTTGCACGTGGCAATGTCCGCCCTGAATGTTGGTCAATGCTTCGGGGTGCATAAAGTTCACAAGGTCTATCAGACTTGCTTCTACGGTAAAAGCGTCGTCTTCGGACAAACCCTGCCGAAAAATCACGTGTCGGACGTTCCCTGCGCCAATCTCGGCAATAAGTGCCGCCTTAGCGGAAAGTGCGCCCTCTTCGGTTTCGATAGATTGGATTTCTTTGGCAACACCTTGGGCATGGCTAAAGACGCGGTTTCCCGTACCTTTGCCAATGTAAAATGGGATATTGTGCGGGCTTCTTGGGTCGAACAGACCGTACACGTAAGATTTAAGCTGTTGTTGTGCTGCTGTATCGAACATGATATTGGAGTGAAAAGTGAAAAAAATGATTATTTGTACTCTTGTTTGATTGGTATGAGAATTGGCTTGATAGCCGCTCTATTACTTGCTTTTGGCTTTTTTCTCCTTTTCTTTTGTAACAATGTCCTTCAGTCTAATATGTCGCATATTCACAGGAATAAAAATCGGAATTGTCAAGGCAGTTTCTGCAACACCACTTTTGCCTGCTTTTTCACTCCAAATACTCGCTTTTACTTTCAGCGCTATTTCGCCGCGCAATTCTGTTATGTCAAGGTTTGGTAAACCTTTAACCTGAATAGTAACGGGAAATCTCCCATCGGATTTGTCAAACGCCCCTGAAATGACGTAAAATGTTGAAGAATCGGCAACCCATTTAGAATGAGGGTTTGGCTCATCACCGTTGTAAAGTTGAAGTTTCGTAGTTGAATAATCTAATCGTACTTCGTCTGGAGCTTTCACATCGTTGAGAGTGGCTTTGACTGATTTACTGCTCTCTGGGTCGGTATTTTCAGCATCAAGACCCACTTCCGCATCTACTCGTATTCCTCTAATGGCTATCTGAAATGCTGTATCTAAGCCCTTATTGTTCAAAAAAGGGCTGTCAGTTCGCCAAATATGTGGATCATTTGATGTAAATTCAATGTCAGGTGGTAGTTGCAACGGCTCCGTTTCTCTGCTGCACAGCACAATCTCCTCTTTTGTTGGCGGATATTCCCATACCACCTCCCATTTGACTATTTTCACTGAAGCAGGTATTCTCGTTCTGCCAATAAATCGTTCCCGAAATCGTTCAAATGGCTGCACTACGCCATCGAAAGTGGTTCGTACAAAAAATTGGCTGCTTGGCAGTTCGTCTGTCGGCAATCGCATATTCTGCCCAACATACCAAGACTCTCTATATGTCGGGTCTGCGCCAATCGGATGACCATAATACACCTTCGTATTTGCAAAAAACTTTTGCGCCTTTGATTCTAACTCACTTGTCAGGACACACCATTCAATTTTTTCCGTCGTCGCGCCGCTCGTGAATGTGATAGCGTACAAACCCGCAGCAACAGGCTTGTCGAAGACGAGAGCATATTTACCATTGACCGTTTCCAGCTTGTAGCCTGCAAGAGCAGGTTCTATCTTCACATTCGGCTGTGAACAAGCAGGAAGCGGGATAATGGTTTTTTGGAGTTTGTCGAAGGTGATAAATTTTTCTACTGCGTTTGTAGATTGAGCAAAAGCACTCACCCAGCAATAAACAGCTGTAAGCAACATCAATACTGCATTTTGAAAAATTCGTAGTTGCATAGTTTTGTTCTAAAAAATGGAAAAAATGTTATTTCTTTTCGCTATCGTTCTAATAGTAAAAGGGATTGTTCTATTCTTGCTGTGGCTCAAATTCACGTTGCCAGAGAATGACGCGCTCACCTGTCATCGGATCTACCCACACAACAGCGGCTTTGACAATTCGCGCCGAAGCGGGGATATGCGGTCCGATAAATGATTCTGAATAGGCATTATTTTGAACAGGAGCGTCATTACCCATTTGGTAATCAATTTTGAACTGCTGAAGCGGCAATTCTGCTTCGTTGGGTAATTTTGCTCTGAACGATAGACGTTTGCCATAATACCACTTCAAACTTGAAAGAGATGGCATACTTTTGGGGTCAAGTGCTGTTGGTAACACACGCCATTCGATGTTTTCTGTTAGCCCGCCACTCGTAAACGTAATAGTGTACACGCCAGCAGCAACAGGCTTATCAAAGACAAGAGCACATTCTCCATTAACCGTCTCCAGTTTGTAGCCAGCAAGATTCGGTTGTATTTTCACCTCAATGTTTTCTGATAGCCCGCCGCTCGTCAGTGTAATAGTGTACACACCCGCAGGAATAGGCTTATCGAAGACCAAAGCACGTTTTCTATTAATCGTTTCCAGCTTGTAGCCCGCAAGATTTGTTTCTATCTTCACAATCGGCTGCGAACAAGGAAAAAGAAGCGGAATAATGGTTTTTTGGAGTTTGTCGAAGGTGATAAATTTTTCTACTGCGTTTGTAGATTGAGCAAGAGCATTCACACAGCAATAAACAGCTGTAAGCAGCATCAATACTACATTTTGAAAAATTCGGTTTTGCACAGTTTTGTTCAAAAAAAATGGAAAAATTGTTATTTCTGTTAGTTATCATCCTGCGTTGTTACCACGAACACCTGCCAGATATTCACTTTTGGAGCGAGTTCCAAAAAACGCTGTGCCGTAGCGCAGTCGGTCTCGAAAATGCGGACATTGGCAAATGTGTAGTAGTCAAGATTGGCGAGATAATCTTGCACTCCAAAACTTCTTTGAGCCTGAACAGATGCGGTGCAGAGTACAAGTCTAAGCAGCACTATAATGGCTTTGTTGAACATACAGACTCCATGAACAGATGATTTTCACCCCCCTTGCAGAACGCTATGAATTGTGTAGTTTTGTGTTATCAAGAATTTTGCTCATTGATTTTCAGAAGCTTATGAAACCATACCATTTTCCAATTATCATCGAACACGACAGCGACGGTTATTTTGTCTCCTGCCCTGTGCTTCAGGGATGCTATACGCAAGGCGATACCTACGAGGAAGCTATGAAGAATATTGCTGACGCTGTGCAACTCTACATCGAAGATGTTTTGGCAAGAGGCGGCTCACTTCCTGAAATTGGGACTATCTCCCTAACCACACTGGATCTGGAAATTGCGGCATGAGTGATAAATCTCCACGTATCACTTCCAAACAAATCGTATCGGTTTTGGAAAAACTTGGTTTTGCCTTTTCACGTCAAAGCGGCAGCCACAAGATTTACTACCATCCTGACGGTCGCCGTGTCGTTGTGCCTATGCACAGCACCGTAATCTTGAAGCCCAAAACGCTACAAAGCATTCAACGTGACGCAAATCTTTCCAATGATGAACTCAAAGCATTATTGAAATGAAACCTTGTCTATTCGATAGTGAACATGGCTTGCTTTCTTTTGGGTATCGCCTCATTTTTTTTGTTTTTCTTTGTCAATCCATTCTTGCATACTCTCTTCACTAACGGTGAACACCATACCCAACGCTCCCCATGAAATTATATGCTTCTCTTTGCCGACTGCCAGCCTTGTATATGAGACGAACAAAAATTTGTCGTAAGTAACAAGCTCTTTCATTTGCTCATCACTTGCGAAATCAAGCATAAAACCTAAAAAAGGCTCTGAGTTATTACTCAGTGTTTCCTTGATCGGTAGCACCACAATCAAGCGTGGAGCAGCAAAAAAAGTAAAAAAAAAGGGTTCATTGTGCCGATATTGAAGAACTTCAAACCTCTTCATACCAACATCATCGGAGATGAACAATGAACCCGAAGCATCAATGTTGCCACAA
>JANYDO010000242.1 GCA_025363605.1 Candidatus Kapaibacterium sp. | reverse complement strand
ATTTGTAGTTCGACGAAACAAACAATCGGTTGCCTAACAGCAGCCAAGCGGTCGGGCAGACCGTGTTAGCTTGGGAGATATACAACGGCGTTAGCTGGGTAGCCCAAGAATCCCCTGCCTTCAGGCATGGGGAGTGTCAATTACTCCCACCGCGCACTTCTTCAAAAATACGCAAACAGTAGTCTTTATAGGGACTTTTAGGAAGACGGTCAACGACGCGTAGCCATTCATCCGGCTGCAAAAATCCTTGCTGAAGCGCAATTTCCTCCAAGCACGCAATCTTGTACCCCTGCCGCTCTTCGATGGTGTGAATAAACATACTTGCTTCTAAGAGACTTTTGGGCGTACCCGTGTCCAACCACGCCAGTCCGCGCCCCATCACTTCTACGTGCAAACGGTTCTGCTTCAGATAAGTGTTATTGACATCCGTGATTTCAAGCTCTCCACGCGGACTAGGCTCAAGATTCGCCGCAATTTCGCAGACATCAGAGGAATACACGTACAATCCCGGCACAGCGTAATTCGACTTCGGCTTTTTGGGTTTTTCTTCAATACTGAGAACGCGCTTGTCTGCTCCAAACTCCACCACGCCATAGCGTTCGGGGTCGTGAACGGGATAGCCAAAGATTGTGCCGCCAACGTTGGTTTCAAGCGCCTGTCTGAGGAAATTGAGCTTGCCGTAAAAAAGATTGTCCCCCAGAATTAAGCACACTTGGTCGTTCCCGATAAATTCCCGTCCATAGACAAACGCTTCAGCTATGCCCTTCGGCTCAGGCTGTACCTTGTAGGTGATGTTTACGCCCCATTGCTTTCCATCGCCCAGAAGCCGCTCAAAATTCGGCGTGTCAATGGGCGTAGAAATAATGAGTACATCCCGTATTCCGGCAAGCATGAGCGTTGCGAGGGGATAGTAAATCATCGGCTTGTCATAAATCGGCTGCAGTTGTTTGCTAAAAAGCGACGTAAGCGGATAGAGGCGCGTACCGCTTCCGCCGGCAAGGATAATACCTTTGTTACGTGTATTCATGCGATTCTGTGAAGTAAGTAGAGAGAAAAATAAATTTGCTGCGAAGTAAAAGCGGCATCGTTACGGCATGAGTCCGAACTTTTTCATCCGTGCCAGAAGCGTTGTGCGCTTGATTTTGAGCATTTCGGCCGCTTTAGTTTTATTGCCGTTTGTCAGTTCCAATGCGCGAAGAATATGCTCTTTTTGAGCATCGTCAATCGAAAGTAGCGAATCGTCATCGGTTGCCAAGGGAAGCGCTTTGGGCGTAGTAACCGTGCTTGCTCCCTGAGTTTGCGGTGCTGTGTTCAACGACGATATATCGCCAAAGAGTTGTTCCTCCAAAGCGAAAAGCGAAACTTCCACACGCTGGGGGTCAAATTGAAGCACCAGTGAGCGCATATTTGCTTCCAGTTCGGTCATGTCGGCAATCCATTTTTTTGCACTGAGTTTCTTCCAAAATGCCGATGGAATAAGGCTTACATCAATGCCTATCCCGTACTCTGTGGCAATACTCTCCGCATAATGTCGTGCCAAGACAGGTACATCTTCGGGGCGTTCGCTCAGAGCAGGCAGTAGCATACGCATTGTCCCGACAGCAAAAAATAACTCATTGCTCATCGCTCCCGCTCGCATAGCGGCATCAGCATGTATGCCGTCTGTGATGGTGTAGCCAACGACAAAGCGCACATCCGGCATAGCGGGGCGCAGTGACGGCTGCTTGCTATGTTTGCGAAGCGCCTGTGCCAACCGTGCCAAGCGTAATTGCACAGACATCGGGGCAGCAGAAATCTCATCCAAAAAGACCGTACCACCGTCTGAGGCAGCAATCAAGCCTTTTTCAGCGCTATTGCCAAACAAATATCCTTCCAGTTCATTCTCACCAAAATCCGCGCATGAAAGCGCATGAAACGGTCGCTGACTACGGTGACTACTTGTGTGCAACAGCGCAGCCAATTCCTCACGATAACCACCATAAACGCTCTCAACAAGGCATGGCACGTCATGCGAAATAGCAATTTCCACGTTCTTCCGAAGAAGCTGCACGGCAGCAGAATTTCCACGAAGAATGATACTGGAATCGAGCGTTGACAAGCCCTCTGGGGCAGAATTTTGGACAGGTGCAGAACTTTGCACAAATCCGGGCGTGATTTGGGAAGCAATTATGGGCGAAGAGACAGTTATGGGTGAAGAGTGAGTGCTTTCCTGTATTGTGAGTGCAATCGTGGTCGTCTCCAATTGCGGCAGAGAGCTTTCTTCGGTTGCATCGGAGCTAACACCTTCTTCGGGAATAATTGCACGAAGCTCCTGTACTGTATGCTGTGGTGCGACGGGCTTTTCCGGCACAACCGTTTCCGATGGAAACAAATGCGGATGGCGATTGCGAATAAGGTTGTGCGCGAGGTTTTGGAAGCGCTTGAAATCAACTTCTTCTAACATCGAAGTTGCCGTTTCGCGGAACGTTTCATGCGTACACTCAACTGCTGAATTATGGAGATGCAAAAAACCATCAAATGTAAGCGGTAACAGCCGCCGGAGAGCGCTTTGCGTCGAAGTGTCCAGCATTTCTGCCAAAAGATGCAGCGATACCGGCTGGTGAAGCGGTTCGCAAACGCGCAACGCAGCAAGAACGGCAGTCAGCATCGTGCGTGACTCAGGTGATAACGTACGCACGCCTTCAAGCGTTGCGGCACTAAGCGAGAGCGCCGTTTGGCGCGCGGTGTCATCTGTCAAGGCTTCGTGCGTCCAGATACGATTTCGGCGTTTCACAGTTCCGCTCTGCACCATTGCCCGAACAGTCATAGCCAGCACGAGCGGATGCCCTTTGGTGTGCGCATAGAGTTGGCGATAAAATTCGGGAGTGAAGGCGCAGCGCCCAAGCAACTCAGCACAAAAAAGTGGCACGTGTGAAGGCGCAAAGTTTGAGAGCGTCAGCATCGTGGGCTTTGCTGCCAAACGCGCAAGTTGTGAGCGGTGCGTCGCAACGACGCGAACCCCTGCAAGCGAGGTTTCCTCTTGTGCTAAAAGGTCTTTTGCTTCGAGTCGTGCGGCTTCGGGCATTTGCTCGGCATCGTCCACCAGAAACAGCGTTGGTTCTTGCTTTTCTAAGGCTTCGCGGATTTGCTGCGGCAGATTGTAGGCGGTTGCTGCGGAAAAATAGATAATTTTATGCCGTAAAAGCGTTATGGACTGAAGGCGTGACTGCACCAGCAAGCGCAAAAGCATGGTTTTACCTAGCCCCGGTTCGCCGGAGACTTCCAGAACGGGAGACTCGACAAAGGGCGACTGGATATTGACAACGGCTGCAAAAGCAGTCTCTAAGCCGATACCGCTCACAGGCACAAAACTCACGGGTGTTTGCTCAATACCGTTCAGCACCTCGCTTGCAAGGAGTCCGTGCGTGGCGAGATATTCAAGTGCCTCGCGCACAGAAAAGAATCGCATGGAACGGTCACGCTCCAAAAGCGCATAGATCCATTGGACAAGCGCATCCGGCAAAGCAGGTGCGTGGTCACGAAGAGATTTCAACACCAAATGCGAGAGCATCCCTGAAGATTCGACCATTGCTACGTCGTTAAAAGACTGACCGGTAATCACTTCGTACAGCGTAATACCTGTACTGAATAAATCTGCCCGCGCATCTGCCGTGCGCTGCAAAGCAAGTTCGGGTGCGGCATATTGGTTATGCGCCCCATAGACCGAGCGAGCAACGATGTCGCCGGCAAGCGGAAACCAGTCATCAAGTGCAATCCGAGCCACGGGGCTTTCTTCGTCGGCAAGACGAATGGAAGAGGGCGAAAGGCACAGCAGCGCCCGCATTTGCGCATGAAGCGGAGCTATTGCTGTCAGCAGCGACGCTGCCATCTGCACGATGAACTGCGTGTTGCTGAACTGCACGTGCGGCACGGTGTCAAGCGGTATGTGCTGAAGGTTCTCAAAGGCAATATACGGCTCATTGTTTGCCGTAATGTTGACATCGTACAGCATGGCAATATGCGGTGAAGCGAGTTTTGCCAGTGCTGCGGCTTCGGTCAGAATATAGGATTGCTCGGCTTCATTGCTTGTGCGAAAAACACGAATAAGAACGTGCTCATCACGCTCAGTATCAAAGGAACGAAGCAAATGCGCGTGGTCGGTGAGCGACAGCGATTGAAGATTGGTATAGCGTGCAGTTGTAAACGATACGGTATGCGTCATTATTTTGGCAGAGTCGGTTCGGATGTGTCAAAATACAGGAAAGTGCTGTCAAATATACGAAAAATTGCGGCACGGCAAGGGAGTGATTGCGGATTCTCGGCGGAAAAGAGCGATAAAATTTACAAAATATTGGCAATGTGCGCACCGTAGAGCGCCGCAACATAGCGCAGTATTCTGAGCGCAAAGACGATGACAGCAAACCACAGGATATGCACACGCGCTGTTCCGGCAACGACGGTGAGCGGGTCGCCGACAAACGGCAGCCACGAAGCAAGCAGACTCCATAGTCCCCAGCGCTCCATCCACGCAAGCGCCTTCCGGCCGCTACGACTTGCCGTTAGTCGCGGCAGCATGGTGGGACGCAAGACGGCACCCAAGCCATAGTTACACGCACACGCCAGACAATTACCAACGGAGCAGACCGCAAAGGCAGGCGCAAAGGGCAATCCCGATGCGATGCCCGCAATCAATATCGCCTCAGAACTGAGCGGAATAATTGTTGCTGAAACAAACGATGCACCGCCTAAGCCCCAGAGACCGTAGGTCAGCACGAATTGATGCCAGTTGAAGTCCATTACTGTTGTCTCTTTGGTGAAAGATGGTTTATGCAATCGTGACTGATAGCAACAACGCTTGCGCTCCGGCAAAAATACCAACTTCCGGATTCATTCGTGCCTCCAGCACATCCCCCGCCACAACCTGACCAACGCCTTCGGGCGTACCAGTGTAGATGCAATCGCCCTTGCGCAGCGTAAAGACAGACGACAAATACTCCACAAGCGTCGCAACGCTGCGTTCCATGAGTTTGGTAGAACTTTTTTGCCGCACGACGCTATTCACGCTCAGTTCAAGTTCAAAATCGGGAATGTGAGTAAAAAGCGAAGCGGGAAGGATGCGAGAAATGGGCGCGGAAGTGCGAAAGCCCTTTGCGACCGCCCACGGTGAACCTTGCTGTTTAGCGGCACTTTGCAAGTCGCGCAAGGTCATATCCAATCCCAAGCCATACCCCGCAATCACGCTTTGCGCCTTGTCGGCAGAAATGTCCGCGCAGTCTTCGCCAATGACGACGACCATTTCTACTTCATGGTGAAGGTTGGTGGAAAACGGCGGGCAGACAACTGTTCCGCCGGACTGCACCAGCGCTGCCGGGGGCTTCAGAAAAACCATTGGCGAGGCGGGAACTTCGCCGCCCATTTCGCGGGCATGAGCAGCATAGTTTTTGCCGATACCGTAGATTGTACCAGCGTCGAGAGTTGTACCGTCGGTAAAAAGAAAGTGAGGATGAGGCATAATCAGATGATGATAAGTTCATTGTCAATAATTTTTCGGTATTTTTTTGAGCAAGGCAGCATGCTGCCTTGTTTTCCACGCCAGATTATTTTTGATAAGGGACTTAGTGCTTGAAAAAGTGGCAATGTTTCACCAATGCTTGATTGGCGCTGTTATAGGACGAAGCATTTTGAGTGAGAGCGTGTAGCGCTCAAGCGGTGTTTTGCCGTCAAAGTCCAGCCGTGCCACGCGGGCTTGCAGCGCGGACTCGTCCAACTCTTCGACGTGATAGCGGATGCCCGTCGGATTCTCAACGGCAGCTTCAACCACATCGCCGACTTTGATGCCTTTCCAATGCTCATAGTTCTCATGGCTACTGCGTTTCCAATCAACAGGGCGATAGAGCGTGTAAAAGAAACGTTTGAAAATATTCATAGTTGAGTAGAGAAAAACGGTGATAGAAAATTTGGATTCATTTGAGAGCGACAGCAAAACTTGGTTTCAGGAATTGGCAAAAAACACGTATTTTGTATGTCTTCGGTGTTTCTTGCATGAGCGGCGCAAATTGTCATGTTCAAAGATATGACTTTCCGCGCAATTTTTGAACGCCGAATCACATTCCGTAGCACTTTTGTTCACTCAATTTTTTTCGTCATGCCTCCACAAGACCAATCCCCAAGTCCTACCCCGCAGAATCAGCAGAATCAAAAATCAAACGCCGGGAAAGAACACCACAACAAATATCCTCACAATAAGTCCACGACACCTCCCGCGCAGACCGCACCACAAGGCAAACCGCAGCAAGAGCGTCCAGCGCGGCAGCAATCGGAGCAGCAAGAAAGCAGACAGCAGCAACATCGCCCTCCTCAAGAGCCGCCGAATCGTGAGCGCCGTCCCGATGACCGACGTCCCGATGACCGACGTCCCGATGACCGACGGGCAAACGACACGCGCCGACTGCCTCAGGACAGACCGGAACAGGGCAATCGCCCGCAACGTCAGGAGCAAAACGAGCGTCACGATGGTGGGCGACCGCATCCGTCTGAATCAGCACGAGGCGAGAGACCGCCACGCTTTGAGCCGATAAGCCCTGCGCTTGTCACGCCGGAATTTGTCCCGACGCACGAGGGAATTGAACGCCCCGAACAGTTGGAAGCGCTGCAGCGGCGCGGCATTCCGATGCCGCTTCGCTACGACGACCCGCCGTATATTCCTGACAAACCTGCGAAAGGCAGCGATAATATTTTTTACAAAGACTACAACCCGCTTTATTCCGGCGCTCGTGGCTTGGCAATCAAGATTTTGTCGCGCCTCGACCAAAGCGATTCGTATCTGGACAAACTCTTGGAACACGAACTGGCGCATTGTGATTTGAAGCTGGTTGACCGTGCTTTGCTGACGGAACTTGTGCATGGCGTTACGCGCTGGCAAGCAAAACTGGATTGGGTGCTGACGGGATTTTATCACGGCGAATTTGTCAAGTGCATCGTGCCGGTGAAAAATGCCATGCGCATTGCCCTTTATCAAGTTATGTTTTTGCAGCGTATTCCGCCATTTGCGGCAGTGAGCGAATCGGTTGAACTTATCAAGCGCTTGAAGGGGCATCGCTCCGGAAACCTTGTGAATGCTATCTTGCGGAACATTTTGAATAATATCAACAATATCCGCTATCCGCTTCGTCACGAGGACGTTGCACGGCATTTTTCGATACTCTACTCGCACCCTTTCTGGATGGTCAAGCGGTGGATAGAGCGTTTTGGCGAAAAAGATGCGGAAGAGCTTTTGCGCATGAACAACGAGCGCCCGAAAATCACCCTTCGCATGAACATGATGCGCTGCGTGCCGGATGAACTCTTCGCTTTTCTTTTGGCGCAAGACGTGAAGCGATGGGAATCTCCGATTGAGCCGGAACGCCTTGTGCTTGTGGGTTCGCTTTCGTCAGTGCGAGAGTGGAAGCCGTTTCAAGACGGTTGGTTCTCGGTGCAAGACCCCAGCGCGGCAATGGTAGTGCGACTTGCCAATCCACAGCGCGGACAACGTATTTACGACCTTTGCGCCGCACCCGGCGGAAAATCTACGTTTGCAGCCGAACTGGTCGAGGACGAAGCTACCATTATTGCGCTTGATAAATACGCCGGAAAACTCAAAATCATTCAGGAAAATACGGAACGCTTGCGCCTCGCCTCCATTTCGACGCAGGCGCAGGACGCACGGACATTTGCACCAAAAGAGCAAGCAGACCTTGTGCTGCTGGATGCGCCTTGCTCCGGCTTGGGGACGTTGGCAAAAAAACCGGACATTAAGTGGAAGTTTGAGATTGCAGACTTTGCTCCGATGCTCCGCACACAGCGCGAACTGCTCACCAATGCCGCAAAACTTGTCAAAATTGGCGGAACGCTCGTGTATAGCACCTGTTCGATTGAACCCGAAGAAAACACCGAGCAAGTAGCATGGTTCCTCAAGGAATTTCCAAACTTTGAACTCGACCGCGCTGAAAATCATATTCCCGAAACGCTCTGCAAAGACGGTTTTTTGCAGACCTTCCCACACACGCACCAGACTGATGGCGCGTTTGCAGCACGGCTTGTGCGGAAGTCATAAGCTGCTTCAAAAGAATTAAGGAACGTTAGCACAATAAGTGGGTAAGGTTCTTTGACTTTGAAGGAAAATTTGACCACTTATTTTTGAACGATTCCTAACGAATAAGAAACATTCAAAACTCACCATTCAAAACTCACCATTTCCCATACTACTATGCTGACCAAACCGTTCAATTTTCGCACGTGGATAGACGAACATCGTCATCTGCTGAAGCCGCCTGTGGGCAATGCTGTTGTCTATGACGAAACCGACGATTTTATCGTCATGGTCGTCGGTGGACCGAATGCACGCAAGGATTTCCATTACAACGAGGGAGAAGAATTTTTCTACCAGCTCGAAGGCGATATGGTCTTGCGTTTGCACGACGGCGAAAAGATAGTAGATATGCCGATTCGAGAAGGCGATATATTCTTGCTCCCGCCGCGTACGCCGCACTCGCCGCAGCGCAAAGCCAATACGGTCGGAATGGTAATGGAACGCAAACGCTTAACGAAAGAGTTGGACGGCTTTCTATGGTTCTGCGAGAATTGTGGTAATAAACTCTACGAAGAATATCACTATGTAAGCAATATCGTGGAGCAGCTACCGCCTATCTTCGACAGATTCTACGGCAACGCTGAGCATTGCACCTGCAAAAAATGTGGAACCGTGATGCAGCGTCCCGCCAAGCCGCAAGCGTAGGCCGTGTATGAACAAATGCGCGGGAGCATTGCATGACAACGACAATTCCAGCGCGGCTTGCGCCGACACATTTTTTGCAAAGAGCGGATTTCCCAACGAAATTGGCATTATCAAAAAAGCAGCGTGAATACAAAAAAAGTGATATTTTTGTATTGTTCCACTGCCCACAATTCTTGTCTCACAAAAAATACAACCCCGATGAACTCTGCACTACGACCGACGCAAGCCCCAACACCCCTAATTAACCCGCTCTCCTCCTCTAATGGCAAACTTACGCATAATCCCGTTCTCAGCAATTTCGACGAATTTTCGCGCCGCCACGTCGGACCCAATGACGATGAGCAACGCGCTATGCTCGCGGCTATCGGCGTAAATTCGTTGGAGACGCTTATCAGTGAGACCGTTCCAGAGAGCATACGGCTTCAGCAGCCGCTCCGCCTTGCTCCGGCGCAAACCGAACATGAATTTTTGGCAGATTTGAAGGGTATTGCAAGTGAGAACAAGATTTTTAAGTCCTATATCGGTATGGGCTACTACGATTGTATCACGCCGCCCGTGATTTTGCGCAACCTCTTGGAAAATCCGGGTTGGTACACGCAGTACACACCGTATCAAGCGGAAATTGCGCAAGGGCGCTTGGAATCGTTGCTGAATTTCCAAACGATGGTGATTGACCTGACCAAACTCGAAATTGCAAATGCTTCGCTTCTCGACGAAGGCACTGCCGCCGCCGAAGCCATGCACCTGATGTATGCAGCCCGCACGAAAGAATCGGTGCAGAAAGGCGCAGAAACTCTCTTTGTTTCCGCCGAATGTTTTCCGCAAACGATAGACGTTCTCAAAATGCGTTCCGAGCCACTTGGAATAACGCTTCTTGTAGGCAATCACGCGACGTTGGATTGGGATAAGCATCCCGAAATTTTTGGCGCAATTCTGCAATATCCTGCCACCAACGGCGACGTTCACGATTACACCGCCTTCTGCACTGCTGCACACGCGCATCATGCAATGGTCTGCGTGGCAGCAGATTTGATGAGCCTTGCGCTTCTCACGCCGCCCGGTGAATTTGGTGCAGACATAGCAGTTGGCTCTGCACAGCGCTTTGGCGTTCCGATGGGCTACGGCGGTCCGCACGCAGCGTACTTTGCCACAAAGGAAGAATACAAGCGGCTTTTGCCCGGACGCATTATCGGTGTTTCGATTGATGCCCAAGGCGGCGTTGCGTATCGCATGGCGCTCCAAACCCGCGAACAGCACATCAAGCGCGACAAAGCCACGAGTAATATCTGCACCGCGCAAGCGCTTTTGTCGAATATTGCCGCTATGTATGCGGTCTATCACGGTGCAAAGGGCATTAAATCTATTGCGACACGGGTTCACAGCTTGACGACACTTTTGGCAAAAAGCCTCACGAAGCTCGGTTTCACGCCTATCAATGAGTATTGGTTCGACACGCTCACTATTCCGCTCGAATATCCCAGCACGAAAGAGAACATCCGCAAATATGCGCTCACGCACAGTCTCAATTTTCGCTATTCCGACGATGAAGCCGGAAAGCCGTTTGTGGGTATTTCGCTGGATGAAACCACGACACTGAATGATATTCAAATTATTCTTGTGTGCTTTGCCCGCGCGACTGGGCGTGAACTTTCGCGTATTGGTTTTGACGAACTGGCGCAGTTGCCGGATTTGACGCATATTTCTCCGTCGCTTCGCCGCGAATCCGGCTATCTGACGCATCCTGTCTTTAACCGTTATCACTCCGAACACGAGATGCTGCGCTATTTGAAGCACCTTGAGAACAAAGATTTGTCGCTTGCGCACTCCATGATAGCACTTGGCTCCTGCACGATGAAACTGAACGCCACGACCGAGATGATACCCGTGACGTGGGCGGAATTTGGTGCCTTGCACCCCTTCGCGCCGATTGACCAAACACAAGGCTATCAGCGTATTTTCAAAGACCTTGAAAATGCTTTGGCGGAAATCACAGGCTTTTCGGCGGTTTCGCTCCAGCCCAATGCCGGAGCGCAAGGCGAATATGCGGGGCTTATGGTTATTCGCGCTTACCATCGCTCACGCGGCGAAGCACACCGCGATATTGCGCTTATTCCGTCATCGGCACACGGCACGAATCCCGCGAGTGCAGCTATGGCAGGAATGAGAGTTGTCGTCGTCGGTGTGGATGAGCGTGGTAATATTGATATGAACGACCTTCGCACTAAAGCGGAGCAGCACAAAAACAACCTCGCAGCGTTTATGGTCACGTACCCATCCACGCACGGCGTTTTTGAATCTACCATCAAGGAAATATGCGACCTTGTGCATAGCCACGGCGCTCAAGTGTATATGGACGGCGCAAACATGAACGCACAGGTAGGCTTGACGAGTCCCGCAATGATTGGTGCGGATGTATGCCATTTGAATTTGCACAAAACGTTCTGCATACCGCACGGCGGCGGCGGTCCGGGCATGGGTCCGATTTGCGTTGCTGCGCACTTAGCGCCATTTTTACCCGGACATTCTGTGGTCAGTATTGGCAGCAAGAACGCTATTTCGGCAGTCTCGGCGGCTCCGTGGGGTAGCGCTTCGATTTTGCTTATCTCCTACGCCTATATCCGCATGATGGGCGGGGCGGGACTGACCAAGGCAACCGAAGTGGCGATACTAAACGCAAACTACATTAAAGTCCGCTTGGAAAAACATTATCCCGTACTGTACTCCGGCGAAAACGGACGCGCCGCACACGAACTCATTTTTGACCTGCGCGAATTCAAGCGCACCGCCGGAATCGAAGTCGAGGACGTAGCCAAGCGCCTCATGGACTATGGTTTTCACGCGCCGACGGTTTCGTTCCCTGTTGCCGGGACGATTATGGTCGAGCCGACCGAAAGCGAAGCTCTGGAAGAACTCGACCGTTTCTGCGAGGCAATGCTTTCTATTCGTCGTGAAATTGAAGCCATCGCAAGCGGCAAAGCAGACAAAGACGACAACGTTCTCAAGAATGCACCGCACACTGCGCACGTCATCTCAGCCGACCAGTGGGCGCACAACTACACCCGTCAGGAAGCCGCATACCCGCTTGCATGGGTGCGTGAGCGCAAGTTTTGGCCTACCGTGGGGCGTATCAACAGCACTTACGGCGACCGTAATTTGATCTGTGCTTGCCCGCCGATGGAAAGCTATATGGAGCAGTCGCTCACGCCTGCGGCGGAGACTGTCTAAAGATGTGTGATTTAGATTTGAGCAGATAAGAAACAGCAACGGCGCACTATCAGAAAGATAGTGCGCCGTTCTGCTTTCAGTTCTCAAAAGAAAATATCACTTTTTCGGAGGGTCTTTTTTCGTAGAATCCTGTGCAGGAGTAGTTGTCGGCAAGAGCTTTTTCGTAGAATCTTGCGGCTGCCCAAGTTTTATATCCTTAGTAGCATCTTTGAACTCTTTTTCTGCATCTTTGATAGTATCTTCGGCAGCTTTTTTAGCATCATCCGCCATTTTACTAATGCGGCGGCGGATGTTTGAGGGCGAAAGTTCCTGCCGTGCTTTACTAATTTCCCGTTCGATTTTGTCAATGGCTTCGTTCAACTTCGCCTTAATGTCGTCGGTGAACAATCCCAGTTTATCCATTGCTTTGGCGGTAATGTCATAGCGCGGATTGGCGTAGAGAATGGGTTGTGTACTTTTATCCCAGACGTAGTCGTAGTTTTCGGTAATGGCGACTTCTTGAATAGCGGCGGCAATTTTCGCTTCTATTGGTCGCATGATGTTCGCTGCTTCTGCGTCGAAGGCACCACCGGAATTGAAAGTCTTGCGGATAAATTCCTCGCGGTCAGCGCGGCGCTTTTGCAGTAGTTGTTCGCGGTCTTTCAGCTCGGATTCGCTCCAGATAAGACGCTTTTTCTGAATTTCCGCCTCCAATGCCTGAATCTGCACAAGTTGGTCGTCTGCCTGTTTTTTCCAGTCCGCCACGAGCGATTCCAAGCGCTGTTTGGCGGTTTGGTATTCGGGAAAGCGCTCACGGATAGTACTGGAGTTCACAAACGCCACTTTCGGCACTTGCGCAAAAAGCACCTGTTCAAAAAGTACAGAACCATAGACAAGGCTACACAGGCACACAAAAGCCTGACAAGTACGCTTCTTCCAAAGAATGTTCTTCATAAAACCACAACGAAAAAAGTGAAACAACGGATGCACCAACGACAGAAAAAGCCAAAGCACGGCAATAGAGATTGCATCGGCTTTGGCTTTTAACTGTGTAGCAAAGTGTTTCGATAAATACTTGAAACCGTTCTACAAATAATGAGTCGTCATAAAGTGCAAACACGGGGTTTGCAGTCAGATTACTTATTGCGCTTGAGTTTGTCGAGTACGCGGAACGTAATGTCAAGTTCTTCGTCGAAATAGACAAACGCAGGCGTTTCCATAACAGCGGAGAGTTTTTCTGTTTTAGCAACGTCTTTGATAGCTGCTTGAACGCGCTTGCGGATAGGCGCAAGGAGTTCTTCTTGGAGTGCAGCGAGTTCGCCTTGATTGCCAAGTTTCTCTTCGCGGTAGCGCATGAAGCGCTCTTGGATAGCTTTCAAGCGATCTTCTTCTTTGGTTTTCGCATCGGCAGCCATCATAGCTTTTTGCTTGTCGTAGCCTTCGAGCGCTTGAAGATAGTCTTTTTGAATGGTTTCCAAGGTATCGCGGTATTTTTTGCCGGATTCTTGGAGTTTTTCTTGCGCTTCTTTTGCTTCAGGAAGCTGCGCAACGATTTTTTGGGAATCTACGACACCAATTTTGAACGTGCCGGAGCCGGACGCTGCTTTTTGTGCGTAGCTTGGGGTAACGAATGCCACCGCAGCCAGAATTGCTGCGCTTACAAGATATTTCATAATAAAGGGAAAATTAAACAATGAACAAGAAATTGAGTGCTAATAATAATTGCAAATTGCAAAGACT
>JANYDO010000093.1 GCA_025363605.1 Candidatus Kapaibacterium sp. | reverse complement strand
TTGACCGATACTTGCGCGGACGCAGCGCCGAGCGCAAAAAAGAGCAACCGCTGATGCTGGCAGAAAATCAGCAGTATATTCACTACGCCAAAGGTTCGATGATTATGTACGCGCTGAAAGACTACATCGGCGAAGAGCGTTTGAACGCAGCACTCAAAAAATATCTGCAAGCCGTCGCATTCCAAGAGCCGCCCTACACGAATGCACGTGAGTTCGTCGGCTACATACGCGAAGCCGTACCGGATTCGTTGCAATATCTCGTGGCGGATATGTTCGAGACAATAACGCTCTTCGACAACAAAACCCAAGAAGCAAAAGCCACGAAACTTCCCGACGGGCGCTACAAAGTAGAACTGACGCTGGAATCGCGCAAGTTCCGTGCGGACAGTCTCGGTACGGAAAAAGAAATTGCGCTTGGCGACTGGGTGGACGTGGGCGTGTTCGACAAAAACGAAGACAAGGCGAGCAAACTCGGCAAGGCGCTCTACTTCGCAAAGCACAAAATCACGCAGCCTAAAACGGTGATAGATTTCATCGTGAACGGCGAACCGCACAAAGCCGGCATAGACCCCTACAACAAACTTATAGACCGCGTTCCGAAAGACAACGTAAAGGAAGTGAGTAAGTAGAACAAAAGAATGATTTGAAGCTACACGAAAGGTTTTCTTGTTCCAAGCAAGGAAACCTCTTTTTTGTTCATGGGTGGTAAACGCACAAGTGCTACACAGATATTATGCAAAAGGGTTTTGAAATGAGCGTGGAAAGCACCATTTTTGAGGTGAGTGATTTTTTTCAATCTGTTTGAAAGAAACAGCAATGGCAACAATAACAACGTCTCGTCGTACAGGCAATCGTACTACACGAGAAACAGTACAATCCACAATAGAAGTAGAAACACCAACGAAGAATGGTGATGAAATTTGGGATGAGCTTTTTGCTATACCTGAATCAGATGCACTTTTAACGTTGATGATGGCAGAACTCCGCCAAGAAGAAGCCGATGGAACGTTGGTTGAGGGTGGATGGGATGAAGTCTAAACTGACGGCACGATTTCGCGCCTGTTTCAAAAAACTTCCCGCTGATACACGAAGACTCGCGCTGCAATCGTACACTCTCTGGTCTAGCGACCCTAAACATCCAAGCCTTCATTTTAAGCCCGTCCATCCCAAGCATTTTAACGTCTGGTCTGTTCGTGTTGGTGCTGATTGTCGTGCACTTGCGCTGGTGGAAAATGATATTGCGAAATGGTTTTGGATAGGCACTCACAAAGAATACGACAGCATATTAGCAAACCTCAAAGCAGTTGCAAAAGGCAGCTCTCAAAAGAAAAAAAATGATGAATAATAAAAGCCCGTCAAACAACATTTGACGGGCTTTTATTTATCTGGCGCGATCATTCATACTTTACGGCAGTACCGCAAACGGATTAGAAAAGCGTGTGTCCTTGATAAATTCTGTATCGGTGAGCGTTTTCAAAAATGCGACCAGTGCTTGTTTGTCGGCGGTGGATAAGTTCAGACGGCGCGGCGTGTTTGCCTGACCGTTTGCGCGGAGTTGGTTGCTGAGGTTCGGGTGCGGCTGCACTTGTGAGTTGTAATGCTCCACCACATCTTCGAGCGTGAGCAAGCGCCCGTCGTGCATATACGGAGCGGTCAGTTCGATATTGCGGAGCGACGGCACGCGGAAGCGTCCGGCATCGCGCTGATTACCCGTTACTTCGGCAAGTCCCAAATCTGTTGTCGAAACTGCGTCCAGACCATTATTTTCCGGTCGTTCCATAATGAATTGTCGTGTGCCGTGGCAGGTAGCGCAGTTCCCGTCGCGTCCGTTGAAGATAGCGCGTCCGCGATTTTCTTGAGCGCTAAAGTTTTGGAAATTCGTTTGCACACCAACGTCGAATTTGCTGCGGTAGGTGATGAGCGAGCGTACAAACTGAGCAAGCGCTTTTGCGACGCGGTCGGACGTAACATCCGGCGTACCGAAGGCAGAAGCGAAAAGTGGTTTGTAATAATCCGTTTGCGTAAGGCGTTTGGTGAGTGAGTCCAGCGTCATGCCCATTTCGGTTTTGTCTTGAATCGGCATGAGTGCTTGAATCTCAAGCGTGGCTGCGCGGGTGTCCCAGAAGAAGCCCATTGGTGCGGGCGCGCCACCTCTTCCGCCACCACCGCCTACATCGACGTAAGAAATATTGTTCAGGCTCATCGAATGTCGCCGCGTCAGTCCGCCCATTAATCCATCGCTGAGACGCTTATTGTCGGTGAACGCAAGCTCTTGTTTGTGGCAAGTGGCGCAGGCAGTACTGTTATTGAGCGATAATTTTTTGTCGTAGAACAGCACGCGACCCAGTGTTGCTCCGGCATCGGTGACGGGGTTGTCGGCAGGTGTGACATACTGAGCGGCGTTGTCATTGACAAAATGCGCCGGAATGAGGTGAATTTTGCTGTATTCAATTTGCGGAACGGGCAGCGTAGGCTGCGGGCTATTGGCTGCGCTGGCGATAGAAGTATTCGTCGTGCCTGTGACAGATGGTTCTATTGGCGTACTCGCGGTGTTGCATCCCGTGAGGTTTGCTAATGAAAACGAAAGGACTGCGAGAAGACAAAGCCCTGAGCAAGTACGGAAGTTATGTGGTGGGTTCATGGCGGTTGAGATGATAATTGTAAGAAAACA
>JANYDO010000187.1 GCA_025363605.1 Candidatus Kapaibacterium sp. | reverse complement strand
GCAATATCCTTGGCGAGGCAACATACGTGAACTTCAGCATACGCTTGAACGCCTTGTTATTATGACCGACGGAAATGTTATCGAAGCTAGTGATATTGCGCTTTCCGGCACAGCACCCGTACAGCAGACACAGCCTTTAGGTGGCGGCTTGGTCGTGGAAAATCTCAATCTTGACGACGTAGAAAAAACAGTTATTCGCAAAGCCCTTCTGAAGCACAACGGCAACGTAAGCCATGCCGCCGATGAGCTAGGTTTGACAAGGGCTGCGCTCTATCGCCGAATGGAAAAATATGGTTTATGAAAGATTCTTATGGGAATTCTAAATAAAAAAAATTCAATCTTGAGCAGTTTCCGTGTCCAGTGTATGCTGCGAATTTTGCTACTGGCACTCACTATCTCCGTCCTCGTCTGGCTGGTGTTGAACACAACACTCTATGCCACCATAGCCATACTCTTTCTTGTCTGCGCCGGGCAAATTTGGGCGCTCATATATTTTGTGGAGCAGACCAATCGCCACGTGGTGCGTTTTCTGGAATCCGTGAAATATGGCGACACTGTGAATATGGGTGTTGGCGGACACTTAGGTAGCTCATTTCAAGAATTAGTAGATGCTTTTGGTTCGGTCGTGCAAGACTTTGAGCGGATTCGCCGCGAAAAAGAAGAACAGTATTTGGCACTGCAAACGATTCTCCATCACGTTTCGATTGGATTACTTTCCTTCGACAATGACGGAATCATAGATTTTATGAACCCCGCCGCACGTCGTTTGCTTGGTATCACGCACATTCGCTCACTGAATCAGCTTGGAACTCCCTACAACCCGCTCATCACAGCATTTTCAAATCTCGCCGACGATGGAAAAACACTCGTCAAACTTGTCGTGAATGATGAAATTTTACAATTAGCTTTGGGAAGCACACGTTTCCGGCAACAGGGCAGGGAACTTACGCTGATTTCCTTGCAAAATATCGTGAGCGAATTGGAAGAACAAGAAATTGTCGCATGGCAAAAACTCATTCGCGTACTCACCCATGAAATTATGAACTCTGTGGCTCCCATTACCTCGCTGGCACAAACAGTGAGTGTACTCCTTGAAGACGATTTGCCCACCGAGAGCAGCGAACTCAATGAATTTATCGGGGATATTCGTAGCGCAATCGGCACGATTGCACGGCGCAGCGAAGGTTTGTTATCTTTTGTGGAGAACTACCGTAAACTTTCACGCATTCCGGAGCCGGATTTTTCTGTTGTCCGCTTGAACGAACTCTTCGAGCGAGTAGAGCGCTTACTGGCAAGCCAACTTTCTGCGGCGGCAATCAAATGGACTCAAATAATTGAACCGATTGATGTGAGCGTCATAGGCGACGCATCACTCTTAGAGCAAGTGTGTATCAATCTTGTGCAAAATGCTATTCACGCCATTATCGCCCACACAGCAGCAGCATCCCCGCAAATAAGCATCGCAGCCTTACAAACTCCCACAGGTCGCATTACGATTGATATTCAAGACACCGGCACTGGAATTTTACCCGAAGCACTCGACAAAATATTTGTTCCTTTTTTCACGACAAAGCCCGATGGTTCTGGCATCGGGCTGAGTTTTGCACGGCAGGTTTTGCGGAAGCACGGTGCTTCTCTCACTGTTTCATCTGAACTTGGAGTGGGAACGACATTTCACATTCGCTTCTGATGTCACATTCGCTTCTGAGTGTATGCGCTCTTAGTTGGGAAAACTACGCTTTTTGAGCTCTCGGCTGTTTACGAAAGACGGTTCCGGTAAATGTCGCAATGAGATTACTTCCCGACACGATTTCAATATGATACGTTGCCGTACTGCGCCCACGATGAGTCTCTCGTGCGGTAATTTCAAGTGCCTCACCAATTGATGTGGCTTTGTGATATTGCATACTTGTCGTGAGAGCTACGGCAGGAACATCGTAACTATTGGACGCAATTTCTAAAGCAGTATCCGCCAGTGCATTCAAATAGCCACCATGAGCAGTACCGAAACTATTGGTATGAACATCCAGTACCGTCGCACGAAGATGCGCAGTACCCACACCAGCAGGTAATATTTCTATGCCTAAATGCTTTGCAAAAGGAATAGTTAGGGCAGAAGAAGGCATAGAGTATGGGAAGTTGAGAAAGTGAAGAATCACAGCCAATAATTACCGCCCGTAATAGACTGGCTGTTCAATGCTTCTAAGCCGTGCTTCCAAGTCATTCAAACGTGCTTGAAGGAGTATATTCGTTCGCTGAAGTCGCTCTTTTTCCAATGTAACGGCACTTGAATACCGCGAGGAAAGAGAACGCGCGTAATATGGATAATCTGAATACCAGCGATAGTTTTCTACTGCCTTCGGCGGATAAATGTAACGATAGCCGTATTCAACGTCGCTAATGACCTTCTGCACCGCATCAACACTACTTTCACTACGAAGCGGACTCATAACCGAGCGGTAAATACTTTCGGCACGGCGCAAATACTCAAGCGCCGCAGTATTATCACCCATATCGCGGTATATCAAGCCCAAGTATTCATTAGCGACTGCCTCCCAATAGCGACTTCCCCGACCACGCACAAGGTCATATCCACGACGTGCGTAGTATTGCGCCATGTCCGTATTTTGGGCTTCACGGTAGGAATTGGAAAGTTTCAGGTATCGCAAGCCAAGTTCACTGGTACTTGTTTGTGGAGTATCGTAGTTTGTGCCTTCGTCCGTATAATAGGGCGAAGAGTAGTACGGTGTCGCCGATTGCCGATAGCTCCGTTGCGGGCTAGAGTATGGTTGATAATATTGCTGCCCGAAAATATTTTCTGCCCCAAACAAAAGAACACAAGCAAGGGCAAGGCATACAACAAATAGGCGATTTGAAAGAAATTGACGGTTCATAACACAACCTTGAAATAGTCTTGAGAATGGGGATTGAAGCGCAAAGTTAGTAATTTTTTGGTAATTCAAAAATCTTGATTGATTGAATTCAAGCAGGAACTCTGAAAAGGAATATTTTTCTGCACAATTCCTTCGGACACGCGCACCCAAACAAGCATTTGTCAAAGTGCTAGGGGAATAGTACATTTGTAAGCAGATAGTTATTTCATTGCCGCAAGCACAAACAAATTCCCATTTCATGCAAGCACTCTACCAAAAGCTCGTTATCAAAGTAGGAACAAATGTACTTTCGCAAGCAAACGGATTGCTTGACCTAAGCGTTATGGAGCGCCTTGTGGGGGATATTGCCGCACTCAAAGAGCAAGGCGTACAAGTCGTACTGGTCTCATCCGGTGCAGTCGGCTCCGGACGCGCTACGGTAAGGCTTCCCGACAAAACACCGACCGTTACCGCTCGTCAAGTTCTCGCTGCCGTGGGGCAAGTACGCCTTATGAACACGTACGCGGAGCTTTTCGAGAAGCACCAGCTTCTTTGCGCTCAAGTGCTTGTTACCAAAGAAGATTTCCGTGACCGTCGGCATTACCTGAATATGCAGAATTGCTTGGAAGGATTGCTGGCGCAAGGAATTGTACCGATTGTGAACGAAAACGACGTTGTTTCGGTCACGGAACTTATGTTCACCGACAACGACGAACTTTCAGGCTTGCTTTCGTCCATGATTCAAGCAAACGCACTTGTGATTCTCACTAATGTTGACGGTGTTTTTGACGGCAACCCCAGCAATCCCGCTTCAAAACTCATTTCCACGATTGACACGCGCAAACTAAAATTAGAAAGTTTCATTGCTCCAGAAAAATCATCCTTCGGGCGCGGCGGTATGCTAACGAAAGCCGGAATAGCGCATAAACTCTCGCTTGTGGGCATTACCGTTCGCATTGCTAACGGCAAGACACCGCATATTTTGCGCGAAATTGCCGCAGGAAAATCCGTCGGAACAACATTTCTTCCCCAAAAAAGCGCGTCCAGTATCAAGCGCTGGGTAGCACACGCCGAGGGTTATGAAAAAGGCACAGTGTTTATCAATGCAGGGGCAATGCAAGCGCTCTCGGCATCCGACAAAGCAGTCAGTGTGCTGCCTGTGGGCGTAACGCGCATAATGGGCGATTTTGAAAAAGGTGATATTGTGCGCCTTGTATATGACGATGCTTCGCAAGCAGGACAGGCGCTTGGCTATGGTATGGCACAATACAATGCCTCTCGCGCACGAGAACTTATCGGGCAAACGAATCAAAAGCCGCTTATTCACTACGATTATCTTTTTTTGAAACAATAATTTTTCGACAACCACAAGTACAATGAACGAAATTTCCATTCGCCTTCAGAAGGCGCAGGCTGCAAGCGCTGCCATTGCACAACTCTCAGATGGCGACCGTGCAAGAATTATTCTTGAAATTGCGGCGCGTGTTGAGAAAGCTAGCGAAGCGCTCATAGCAGAAAACAAGCGTGATTTGGAGCGCATGGACAAAAACGATCCGAAATATGACCGCCTCATGCTCTCCGAAAGCCGCATCCAATCTATCGTCGGGGATATGCGAACGGTGGCGCATTTGCCCTCACCACTTGGCATTATTCTTGAAGAAAAGACGTTAAGAAATGGTATTGGAATGAAGAAGATTTCCGTTCCACTGGGCGTTATCGGAATTATTTACGAAGCACGACCAAACGTAACATTGGATGCTTTCACACTTTGCTTCAAGGCGGGAAGCGCTTGTGTGCTCAAAGGCGGAAGCGATGCGCACTACTCCAATACAGCACTGGAAGCAATCATCCGTGACGTGCTGACGGCGCACAAACTCCCGAACGAAACAGTCATTCTTATGCCACCCGACCGAGAATCAACGAGCCAAATGCTTAATGCCGTCGGCTTGATAGACGTTATCATTCCTCGCGGGTCGCAGGGATTGATTGATTTTGTTCGACAAAACTCCCGCGTTCCCGTCATCGAAACAGGTGCGGGCATCGTTCACACGTACTTCGACAAAAGCGGCGATCTTACCAAAGGACAAGACATTATTTTCAATGCCAAAACTCGCCGCGTGAGCGTTTGCAATGCGCTTGACACCGTGCTTGTGCATGAAGAGCGCCTTGCTGATGTGCCAGCGCTTGTCGAAAAACTTGCCTCAAAAAATGTACAGATTTTTGCCGACAACCGAGCATTTGCAAGCCTTGCGGGACATTATCCCGAAACACTTCTGGCTCCGGCGAAAGAAGGGCATTTTGGCACGGAATTTCTGGATTACAAGATGAGTATAAAGGTAGTATCAGGCTTGGAGGAAGCATTACAGCACATTGCGCAGTACAGTTCCAAACATAGCGAAGCAATTATCGCCGAAGACGAGCACGTATGCGACACGTTTCTAAGCCTCGTAGATGCGGCAGTTGTCTATGCAAATGCTTCCACTGCTTTCACTGACGGCGGACAATTTGAGCTTGGTGCAGAAATCGGTATTTCTACACAAAAACTCCACGCACGAGGTCCGATGGCGCTTCGTGAGATTACCAGCTACAAATGGATTGCTCGCGGAAACGGGCAGGTGCGAGAAGGGTAAGTAAGTAAAATTACATTGCGCTCGCACAGCTTAAGCGTTTCGGTTCAAAACTCAACATTCAAAACTCAACACTTCCTTCCCATGCTGCCAGATTTT
The DNA here is from genome assembly GCA_025363605.1 of Candidatus Kapaibacterium sp. Lineage (GTDB taxonomy): Bacteria > Bacteroidota > Ignavibacteria > Kapaibacteriales > UBA4661 > PH2015. The sequence continues at coordinate 2,622 of JANYDO010000187.1, read as the reverse complement.
TCCGCAATCGTTCCCATTATTGTTCAAAAAGCGCTGGAATACCAGAACACACTGCCTACACGTGCAGACGCGAAAGCATTTGCTGAAGGCATCCTGCAAGCGTTGTTCCCACATTTTGCATCTTCGCAGGATGAATGTTGTGAAGAAAATTCCGAAAAACAACTCGCCGCAATGTATCATTTGTTGGTCAATATTCTGAAACCCTACGGACAGCAAATGGAATCAGGCGTGGAGCAGATAGCAGAAACGTTTTTTCAGCACCTACCGCAGATTTACGAAAAGCTCTGGTTGGACGCAGAAGCTATTTTTCAAGGCGACCCGGCAGCAGAGAGTATCGAAGAAGTGATTTTGGCGTATCCTGGATTCCACGCAACGGCTGTTTATCGCATTGCACACGAGTTCTACCGCCAGAGTGTTCCACTTTTCCCGCGTCTGCTTTCTGAGTATGCGCATAGTTCGACCAGCATTGACATTCATCCCGGCGCAGTGATTGGCGAACGATTTTGTATTGACCACGGCACCGGGATTGTGATTGGCGAAACAACAGCGATTGGAAACAACGTTAAAATCTACCAAGGCGTAACACTCGGCGCACTCAGCGTCAAGAAATCTCTTGCCGAGACCAAGCGCCACCCGACGATTGAAGATAACGTTATCATTTACTCCAATGCAACTATTCTCGGCGGGCAAACGGCCATCGGTGCAGACAGTGTTATTGGCGGAAATGTGTGGCTCACGCAAAGCATTCCGCCTCACTCGCTCGTTTATCACACCAGCCAAATTCGTATTCAAACCGCCGAAGGGAATGGGTATCAGACTCAAGAATCAGACGCATGGGAGTTTGTGATTTGATGTGGTTTGGTTACTTGCATTTTCCGAAAATTCAGTAAATTAAAGATTCAAGCGACTAGCATTTGTTCATAAGCCAAAACAACTATGTTTGCAATTTCGCTCCATGAAGCAACCGCAACCTTCCCAAGCCTTATGCAGTCTGCTCTGCACGATTCGGAAGAAATAACCATTGTGAGTGATGAAGGTGCAGTAGTAATGGTGAGCCAAGGCTATTGGAATGAGTTACAAGAGACCGTCCGCATCTTAAGCGACAAGCGGGCACTTGCCGCGCTTTTGGAAGGTCATCGCTTGCGACATGAACACGGCTCTACGATTGGAAAATCGCCGGAAGAAGTGTTTGCAGATGTACACCATTAAAATATTGCCCGAAGCCGAAGAAGATTTGGCAGTCTTACGAAAAAGTGACAAATATAGCTACATAAAATGTTTTGATTTAGTACGGGAACTTGCCTCTCACCCACGAGACGGAACTGGCAAGCCCGAGCGTTTGCGATATTTTCAGCACGAAGTGTACAGCCGCCGTGTCAACCAAACAGATCGTATGATTTATACCATTTATGAAAACCTTCAACAAATAGATATTTCCTCTTTTCTCGGTCATTACGACGACCGTTAACGATTATTCTTTGATTATATTATGAAAGCACAGACCATTCTCGAAACCGTCGGCAACACGCCTCACGTGCGTGTACGCAACCTTTACAACACAGAAGCAGAAGTCTGGATAAAATTGGAACGTGCCAATCCGGGCGGCAGTATCAAAGACCGCATTGCAATGGCAATGATTGAAGACGCAGAAGAGCGAGGGCTTCTGACGAAAGACAGCGTGATTATCGAGCCGACTTCGGGAAACACTGGTATCGGTCTTGCAATGGTGGCAGCAGTGAAAGGCTATAAACTCATTTTGGTTATGCCGGAGTCCATGTCCATTGAGCGGCGGCGCATTATGGCGGCATACGGAGCAACCTTTGAACTCACACCGCGCGAAAAAGGGATGAAAGGCGCGATTGCAAAAGCTGAAGAACTTGTGGGCGAACTTCCTAAAGCATGGATGCCCTCGCAGTTTGACAATGAAGCAAACATCCGCGTTCATGCCCAAACGACTGCTCAAGAAATTCTCAATGATTTCCCCGAAGGGCTTGACTACTTGATTACCGGCGTTGGAACAGGCGGACATATCACAGGCTGCGCCGAAGTGCTAAAGGCAAAATTTCCTCAACTCAAAGTGTATGCCGTTGAACCGGCTCTTTCACCGGTCATTAGTGGTGGTCAGCCCTCGCCTCATCCAATTCAAGGCATAGGAGCTGGCTTTATTCCTAAAAACCTCCGCAAAGAGGCTCTGGACGGCGTAATACAAGTCTCGAAAGAAGCTGCCTTTGAGTATGCAGTTCGTTCTGCAAAAGAAGAAGGTATATTTGTTGGTATTTCCTCCGGCGCGTCGCTTGCGGCTGTGGCTCAGAAATTGCCTGACGTGGCAGCAGGCGCACGAGTACTAACGTTTTGCTATGATACCGGCGAACGGTATTTGTCTATTGACGGCTTGTTTACGGCATAAAGACTTGAAACGTACTTCATTACTACTTCTGATATTGTGCAAAAAACTGACCATATCCGCCTCTTTATCGTGGATGACCACGAACTTGTTCGATACGCAATGGAGTCGTGGATGACGCAAGACACTGCGCCCCCCACGACCCCAGAAGCGACTCATATTACGGTCGTCGGAACGGCTTCCAATGGAGCGGACGCACTTACTGGAATTCGAGGAAT
>JANYDO010000185.1 GCA_025363605.1 Candidatus Kapaibacterium sp. | reverse complement strand
ATGAATCTGGGTGCGGACGATTTCTTAACGAAGCCTTTTGTAGAACAAGAACTCATAAGTGCGGTGGAAAAGCGAGGTCGTCGGGGGTAAGCAAAAGAGACTGCCTGAGTTATCAATACGCCATCAGCTTAAAGCCCTTGCGCTTGTGCAGGCGCATGAGATTGTTTTTGAAACTGACAATCAGCAACCCTTCTTTTTCTGCCTCGTGTAGCGCGTCCGCGCTTGCGTCGGCTACGGCAAGAATACCGAACAGTTGCATCTTGGCATATTCAGGAAACATCGTACGAAACTTCGCCAGAAGCGTTTTCATTTGCTGAATGTTTTCGCTGCGGAGGTGGCTTTTTACTTCGACGATGTACGCTTCGTTACGCGAGCCATTGGCAATGCCTAAGCCGTCCAGCTCAATAGAATCCTCGCCTTTACGCCGCCGAACGCGCACCGAAAAACCATCCACCTTGAAGCGCTTGAAAAGCAGGCGTTCCACCGAAGGCAGTGCCAAGCCTTCGGTAAATGAACCGAATTTATTGCTCAAGCCGCCTATTTGCTTGCCGAGTTCACGGAGTTGGCGATATGTCTTTTGCAGTGATTCTTCGGTTTTTTGTTGTGCTGCGGCGAGGCTGGCAACGAGATGTTTCAGTTCTTGGTCGGTCATCATTGTAGGAAAGAAAGAAGTGCTTCGACGCATTTGTACAAATCTACAACAAAATCGTGTAATTTCGCGCTCTTCGGACTTGTTTTCTTAGTGTGCTTGTCGTAATTTGACAGCCTAATTACGATTCATTTGCCATTTGTTCCCATCACGCATGAGCCTTTCCCAAAAGCCTATCAACATACTTTTTGAAAATATAGACGTTTGCAGCCCCGGTGATAATTTCCATGAGCGCCGAAATCTTTGGATAAAGGGCGATACCATCCAAGCCTGTACGAGTGCGCCTGTCAAGGCTGACAACAACACCGAACGCCGAGACGGTCGTAACCTTTCGGCAATGCCGGGCTTATTCGATATGCACGTCCACTTGCGCGAGCCGGGGCAGGAGTATAAGGAAACGATTCAAACAGGGACGGACAGTGCTGCCAATGGCGGCTTTACGGGTGTGTGCTGTATGCCGAACACGATTCCGTCTATTGATAACGCTCCGACGGTGGAGTATATTCTCAATCGCGGCAAATCCACGCTGACGGAAGTACACGTTTGCGCAAGTATCACTAAAGGACGCGAGGGCAAAGAATTAGCACCCATGCTGGAACTGAAAGAACATGGCGCAGTGATGTTCTCCGACGATGGAGCGTGTGTGATGAACGCGGAGGTGATGAATCGTGCCTTTAAGTATGTGAAGCCTGTGGACGGGCTTATCTCACAGCATTGCGAAGAGCACACGCTCACCGAAGGCTTCGCCATGCACGACGGGGAAGTCTCGGCAATACTGGGCTTGAAGGGGTATCCTGCCATTGCGGAAGAAATCATTGTCGCCCGCGACATCATGCTTGCGGCGCACAACGGCAACTGCCGCTATCACGTCTCGCACCTCAGCACTGCCGGAAGCATAGACCTTGTGCGGCAAGCAAAATTGCGCGGTGAGCGCGTTACCTGCGAAGTAACACCGCACCATTTCACGCTTACGGACGAAGCGGTTCGCCATTACGATACCAATGCAAAGATGAATCCGCCGCTCCGCACGAAGATTGACGTTGAGGCACTTATTACCGCCATCAAAGACGGCACAGTGGATGCGATTGCCACTGACCACGCGCCGCACGCTGTTCACGAAAAAGAAGTGGAATTTGCGATGGCGGCAAATGGCATCACAGGCTTAGAAACATCGTTCGGCTTGGCAATGACGTTTCTTGTTCATGCCGGACACATCGGACTCATGCGCCTTGTGGAACTTATGTCCACGATGCCGCGTGAAATCTTGCGACTTCCGGCTATTTCCTGTTTGGAGGGTGCAAAGGCGAACTTGACCATCATTGCTCCGCACGAAGAATGGACGTTTCGCGTGTCTGAATCGCGCTCAAAGTCGAAGAATACTCCCTTTGACGGGTTTGTGTTCAAAGGTAAACCTAAATTTGCTGTTAATCGTGGTCAGCTGTGGGAATGTTCTTTGTAAAATTGTTATTGCAATTTTTCAAAAAACGTAACATAGCACCAACCAATGCGTATAGCATTGCGATTAGCAAAATGAATTTGTTCACTTTGCAGAGGTACAATGCGCTCACTAAATCTGATATTGCCATTTCGGAGATTCCTCTGCGTGCTTGCCGTGTCTGCTTGTCTCTTCGCGCTGCCCGAAATGAGTGCGCAACAGCTTGCGCAGCCTGTTACACAGTCAATATTGTACCTAACACAAGATTCTCTCCTTCACGGGGTTTCTACCAAAGGGTATTGGGTGTTTCGCTCCGACAGTGCAGGTAATTACTCGCTTTCGCGGTTGTTGTCCGATACCATATCCGGCAATAATGCGGCTTGGCGAAAACTCACCTCGCCGGAGCAACTTACTCGCATTTCGTCGGAATGGAGCGGAAGCGGCTGGTTCCGGCTCTCTGTAGAAATTGATTCCACGCTTTTTAATGAAACCATTTCCCTCACACTTACTCATCGCAACGCTGCGGAAGTGTATGTGGACGGGCGGCGCGTAGCCGTGCAAGGGAAAGTGGGTTTTCTTGCACGTGATGAAGTCGAAAGTGCTGCTCTTGATGTGCCCGTGCCGCTTTATCTGAGCGCTCAAAGGCAACATTGTATTCTCGTTCACTATTCTAATCATACCTATCTTCGTCTCAGCAAGCGCTACGGCTCCAATCTTTTGAAACCCGGTTCGGCAGCAGCGTTTGAATCAGATGTGCGGAATGTGCAGGGCGATATTGCGCGTTCACTTCGGCAGCGTACCGTCAGAACGATTGTGACGATGATTCCGCTTGGTATCTTGCTTTTCGTGGCATTTTTGTACGCCGTTTTTTACATTTTCATACGCCGTGACCGCACAAATTTATATTTAGCGCTCTTTAGTATTTTTTCGGCAACGCTCTGTTTCTCGCTTTTGTATCGTTACCAAAGCTCGGCAACCAGAGAAATACTGGTCTGGAACGAAATTGCAACCGTCTGCGAAATTGCCGCGCTGACGCTTGCGTTTATGGCGATGCTCTATTGGGTTGTGTATGAGCGTACGCCTCGGCGCTGGTGGTATGTGTGGATACCGGCGGTGGTAGCGATGATTATTACTCGTTTTGTGATTCCTTTTGAGAAGTGGAATTATGTGCTTATTGCGTTGATAGCGCTTGGTTTTATTGACATGGTAAGCATCATGGCAATAGCTCTACGGAAAAAAATCGAAGATGCGGCAATTATCGCCATCGGTAATGTGGTATTCCTTGCAAGTTCCAGTATTTATGTCTTTATCCATATCCAAGGTTTGCAATATATTTTGTGGCTTTTCGCGCTTGCCACCTACTGCTGTTTTCTTTCAACGCCTGTGACGATGGCGTTTTATATCGCGCGGCGTTTTGCGCGGGTCAATGAACGGCTCTCCGAACAGTTGGAGTATGTCCAGCGGCTATCCCATCAAGCGCTGGAGCAAGAAAAAGAAAAGCAGAGTCTAATTGAATACCAGAAGCAAGAGTTAGAGGGGCTTGTGGACGTGCGAACCAAAGAATTGCAAGAAAAAAATCAGTTGCTTGCCGACCAAACGCAAGCAATACAGTTTTCCAATATGGAGCTTTTGCGCAAAAATGTCGAGGTAGCCGCAGAGCGCGAGAAATCAGACGAACTCTTGCTTAATATCCTGCCTGCGCCCATAGCAGAGCGTCTCAAAGCCGGTGAGCAGACGATAGCCGATAAACTCCACGACGTAACGGTGCTGTTCGCTGATATTGCAGGTTTTACGCGCTTTGCGAGTACGATTTCACCGGAAAATTTGGTGGCACTTTTGGATAAAGTATTTTCAGAATTTGACCGCCTTGTAGAGAAGCACGGTGCAGAAAAAATTAAGACCATCGGCGATGCGTACATGGCAGTCGGGGGCTTGTCGCATCACGCTTTCAACCACGTTGAATTCATGGCGCGTCTGGCGATTGAGATGCAAGTAGAAGTCAACAGGCTTTCGCAGGAACTTGGTATTATCGGGCTGTCGGTGCGCATCGGCTTACATTCAGGCGAGGCGGTAGCGGGTATTATCGGCACAAAAAAACTCAATTACGACCTCTGGGGCGATACCGTGAACACGGCTTCACGTATGGAAGCGCACGGCGAAGCGGGGAAGGTGCATTGCACGGAACACGTCTTTTTGCGCCTCAGGCATAAATTTCTTTTTGCAGAACGGGGAGAAATTCGCGTGAAGGGCAAAGGTCTTATGCACACCTATTTTCTTGAAAAAGAATTCGACGAAGAATCGGAAGCATTACTGCATAGAGCACAAATGCTGGTGAAGGAATGAAATATCCGTGATGAGGAGTATTTATACTAGTGCTTTGTCAGCAAGAATAATACAGCGTGGCGTTTCATCGCTCAATACTGAGCCTGAATAATCCCCAAAGACCGCACGAATACTCAAGCCTGCCTTCGCAAACATGGTTTTGAAATCTGACAGCGTGTACAGCCTCACGCGCTCAGTGTAGATGCGCTCCGGGAAGGAATGATTGATGCTACGGACATAAATCCGCTTTTGCACAAAACCCGCTTCAATACGACGTTCCTGCGTGATACTAAATTCTTCAAAATCGAGTGTATCTTCTGCTACGAGGGTATTGCGCAAATGCACCTCATTGAAAAAGTCGAGAAAGAACACACCGCCCGGCTTCAGAGCATCGCTGACGCGCTTCAACACGAGTGCATCGTCGTCCGGATTGTCAAAATAGCCAAAGCTGGTAAAAAAATTTGCGATGCAGTCGAAAGGAGCTTCGGGGAAGGCTTCGCGCATATCGGCGCGGTAGAGTCGCACAGGCAAGTCGCGTGTTTCCTCATGCGCTAGTGCAAGTAAGGTTTCGGAAAGGTCAATGCCAACAACATCAAACCCCGCTTCAATAAGCGCTTTTGTATGTCGCCCGCCGCCACAGCACAAATCCAGCATCCGTGAGCCTTTGGGCAGTGAAACACGTTGCCGAAGCAACTCCACGACTTGCAGCGCTTCTTCGTCGGAGCGATGACTATACAGAGCGGTGTAGAGCGGGTTGTCGAACCATTCGGCAAACCACGAGGAGGGAACGTGCATTTTTACGCCTCCACTCGCCCTTGCAGTGCCCGCGACACGGTAGCTTCATCGGCAAATTCAAGATCGCTTCCCATCGGAATCCCTCGTGCGAGCCGTGAAACCTTGACACCAAGCGGTTTAAGGAGTTTTACCAGATATTGTGTTGTGACTTCGCCTTCCACATTCGGATTCATGGCAAGAATGATTTCTTGCGCCGATTCGCCCGTATGCCCTTCGTCGAGCCGTAGAAGGAGTTCTTTGATTTTTAGCTCGTTTGGTCCAATGCCGTCCAGAGGGTTCAGCGCACCATGCAGAACGTGATACAAGCCGAAATACTCATTTGTGCGTTCAATCGCAAAGAGATCGCTGGGGTCTTCCACGACGCAAATCAGACTGCGATTGCGTTTGGCGGACGTACAGACGTTGCAGGGATCGCTTTCGGTGAGATTGCAGCACTGTGAGCAGTAGCGTACTTTTTCTTTCATCGTCAGCAGCGCATTGGCGAGTTTCTCAACATCCTCTTTGGGCTGACGCAAAAGGTGAAGAGTGAGACGTTGTGCGGTCTTTCGTCCAATCGTGGGCAGGGCAGAAAGCGATTCGATAACCGATTCGATTGCTTCAGAAGTATAAATCATGGCAAGAAGTTTGGAAAAGAAGTGAGCGGTTTATTTCAGGAAATCCAGCCCCGGAATATTCGGTAGTAAGCCGCTTACTTTCTTGAGTTCTTGTTCGCTCATCGCGCGGGCGTTGTCGAGTGCTTTGTTGACCGCAGCCACAATGAGGTCTTGCACCATCTGTGCGTCGTCAGGCTTCAGAATGGTGGGGTCAATCGTAACAGAGACCAGTTCTAATGCGCCATTCATCACGACGCTGACCATGCCTGCGCCGGATTCGCCGGTGACGGTTTTACGGGCAAGTTCGTCTTGAGTGCGTGAGACATCTTCTTGGAGCTTTTTCATTTGCTCCATCATGTTGCCGATATTGAGGTTGCCGAAGTTCGGAAAATTCATTATCATTCCTTGAAAATGGGAAGTATTATTCTAAATTGCAGACTATAAGCAAGTCGTCAACGAAAATACGCAATTGTGCGCAAATTTTTGTATATGTTGCATAATTCCGTCGTATTTTTGTCTGTCATTCGCTTGCTTTCTGGAATGGAGAAATGCATAATCCTGCCGATAGCGCAACAAATCGAATAGTAAGAACGTATCATTTCAAAAATAAAAACACATTTTTTTTAATGTTTGGAGGTGTATCATGGGAATATTCAACCGGATGTCGGATATATTCAAAGCGAATGTAAACGACACGCTTGACAAAGCAGAAGACCCCGAAAAAATGCTCAAGCAGATGGTGATTGAGATGGAAGAATCCGTCAATAAAGCCACGCTTGCAGTAGGAAATGCCATTGCGAACGAGAAAACGCTGGAGCGCAAGCTGCTCAAAGCTCAAGAAGAGACAAACAACTGGCACCAAAAAGCAATGCAAGCCGTGAACGCAGGGCGCGACGACTTGGCAAAAGCAGCTCTTGAGAAAAAAGCGCTTTATGAACGCAATACGAAAGACTTAGAGCCAACCTATCGGATGGCAAAAGATACTGCCGTTAAAATGCGTGCGCAGCTTGACACGCTCAAGTCCAAGCTCGACGAAGCTCGTACACGCCAAAACACGCTTATTGCACGCTCCCAAGCAGCAAAAGCGCAGAAGCAGATTGCACAAGCATTCAGCGGCGTGGGCGGGGATGCGTTCAGCAAATTCGATAAATTTGAGTCTAAAGTGGAGCAATTAGAGTCCCAAGCCGATGCGTTCGGGCAGCTCGCAGGCGACAATACGGCTTTGGAAGATCAATTTAAGCAACTTGACCGGTCTGGTACGGATTCCGAACTTCTTGCTCTCAAAGCAAGCATGGGCAAACTTCCGGCTGCCTCAAGCGATGCGACGAGTGCGCCTTCGCCGACGGAAGATCCGGCTGTGCAAGAACTCAAGCGCCAAATGCAGTTGCCGCCAAAGTCCTAGGAATGTCTGTTTTCATGCTTAACTACCCACTTTGAACTTAAATTTTTAGAAATCATGACTACTCAAGATTTTCTCACAAAAACGCATGGTGACAGTACGCCGGAAGACTTGCTGAAGACAACTTCTACAACAGTAGAGAGACTACTCAAGGAAGTGTATCCTGACTATTCTTCTTTTGGTGATGGCTCGTTTACTATTTCGCAAGGCTCCAGCATGGTTAGTATTGTCGTACGTCCTTTCACTGCAAGCGAAACGTGCGTGGAATGTACCGCGAACGTTGTTTATGGGGCAGAAATTTCACCCGCAATCATGAAGTTTTTGCTGCGCAAGAATGCTGAATTGCATTTTGGCGGCTTTGGGCTGCTTTTCGATGGAACCATTACGTTTTCCTACTCGTTTCCGGGAACGCATTTGGACAAAGAAGAGTTTCATACCGCGCTTACATCGGTAGCGATTATTTCGGATTATTACGATGACGAAATTGTTGCCGCAGCAGGCGGGAAGCGGGCGATGGATATGAATATCGTGGATTTGGAAGCGAACTAAATTTCGCTCTGCATGATTTAAGAAACCTGTAAATACGTTGTTAGGCTGTTTACAGGTTTTTCTATTTGTCAGGAACTTTTATGGCAATCGCCCTCTACGCTGCAGCACTCCTCACAGTGGGAGTAGCAATAGCACATTCCTATCTTGGAGAACGATATATTCTTACACGCAATGTCATTAAGTTAAGCCCATAACCAAGCTAAGAAGCGGGTTTGCGGGTGTATTTGTAGAATCGGACTTGTTGTGTGGGCGTTGGTTTCTTGCGCGGCAAGCTCCTGTTCGGTCGTCTGGGAACGGGTGCTTGCAAGAATAAAATGGTCAGCTGCGCCAAGAGTTCATCGGTGGACTGGGCGGATGACAGGACTAACTCCATAACATCCCTGCGCAAAGTCGAAAACGCAACGCTATGATTGACCTGTTGGCGATAGAGGTTTTCTGCTGGTTTTGCGTCCAAGATGACCTGC
>JANYDO010000178.1 GCA_025363605.1 Candidatus Kapaibacterium sp. | reverse complement strand
GCCAAGCGGTCGGGCAGACCGTGTTAGCTTGGGAGATATACAACGGCGTTAGCTGGGTAGCCCAAGAATCCCCTGCCTTCAGGCATGGGGAGTGTCAATCAAGCAATTTGGGATACGTCATTAGTGCCGTTGTTGGTTGTTAATTCTTGGTCGGATTTCTACCAATATAGCTCATCTACTTTTTTCTTCTGACCAATTATTGCACGTGCGAGTTGAAATGAAGCACACTTCAAAAGAATGAATTATTTGACAAATCAAGATTCTATGCGTCTTTTTAGTCTCATTTGCATTGCCCTTTGCTTCGCTCTTTGCGTCGCTTCTACGCTCTTGCCCGCACAAACACTCCTGCAAAGCAGCACGTTTGTCAATCCTGCCATTCCGCCTACCGTGCGCGTCGGTGTGGTCGGTGGCGCTGATTTCACACTTCATATGCCGAATTTTATGACCATTCCGGGCTACAAGACAACCTTTGCTCTCCCCTATATTACTTCACCCGACATACCAAACGATATGTCGTTCAGAAGTGGCTTCACGGCAAGCCTCACACTAGGCGCATTACTGGAAATACCCTTTGATGAATCCTTCATGCTTGGTCTCCGGGGAATGATTGCTTCGCACGGCGGCACACTTCGTGCCACACAACGCTTTGAGACGACAGACGCAAATAATAATTTCTATACCCCTACTCTTGAGCATACTCTTTCCTTCGCGCTTTCGACTGCAAGTGCCGAAGCAACCGCACTATGGAAGCCTCTGCCGAACGTACTTGTTTCGTTGGGTCTTGCGGGTGCAGTGCCGTTGGAAGGACGCGCTTTTGTGCAATCCTCCGTGTATGATAAGCAAGGCGATCCCGGTCCGGTGCAGTTCAAAGCGTCCAGCGTTTCCGGCGACTTACCGCTTGCGGGCTTTATGCTTTCCGCGCTGGGTGGTCTTGCCTACGAACTGCCAGTGCCGCTTGGTGTGGACGGCATTGCAGGGCGTGTGCTGTTTGTGCCGGAGATAGTAGGGATGCTAGGCATCAATCCTGTTCTGGACGGTTTTTTATCAGGAAATTTTTGGAACATGGCGCAAATACGAGCCGGAATAGCGCTCAAATACGAGTTTCCACGCCAAACCGAACGCCGCGAACATTATGAGTGGATAGACACGGTGCGCATTGTGAAAACTCGTGAAAGCCTTGTCATGGCAAGCCTTCCCGATAGTCTCGTTATCGGCAACGTTGGCAGAGGTAATGATACGGTATGGGCGGGAAATCTTCGGACGATAAAATCGCTGCAACGCCGCACCGATACGCTTATCACGACGAAAATTGTGCTGCATAAGCCCGCCATGCACTTTTCCATTGCGGCGCTTGGCGTGCAGCCGGATGGCAAGGAAACAGCGCTTCCTGAAATTCGCATCGAAGAAATTATCGGGCAAAAGTATTTCCCACTCTTGAATTATGTGTTTTTTGCCGAGCGTTCTGCCGAAATACCGTCCCGCTACGTGCGGCTCACGCAGGAAAAAGCCGCGTCGTTTCAAACAACCCGTTTGCGAAAAGGCGAAGCACTTGCGCTCTATCACAACATCTTGAACGTGCTGGGAGAGCGCATGAAACGGCTTCCCGAAGCCACGCTGACGCTTATGGGTTGCAATGCAAATGTAGGCACTGAAAAAGGTAATCTCGTGCTGTCGGAAGCACGAGCAAAGGCGGTGAAGCAGTATTTGTGCGATGTGGGGAGCATTGCGCCGGAACGAATCATCACCAAAGCGCGTAATCTTTCTGAAAAGCCCTCACTGCCTTCCACCGAAACAGACAAAAGCGAGGAAAATCGACGCGTGGAGATAAGCGCTTCTGCGCCGGAAATTTTGGAATGGCTCATCGTAGCAGATACCGTGCGGACTGCATCGCCACCAACGGCGCGAATTCTGACGCAAACCGAGACGGAGCGCGAAATTCGGTCGTGGCGGCTCACCATCACGCACAAAAGCGATACCGTGCGAACGTTTGACAGTGCGGGTGCACCGCCGCCAACGCTTGATTGGGATTTTGCGAAAGAAGCACGGATACAAGGGCGTGATTTGGCGCTGCTGACCGAGCCATTTGTCATCAATCCTGAACTCACGGACACTGAAGGAAATGTTATTCAGTCGGAAGCGGTTTCTTTGCCTATTAAGCAAATCACCGTACAGAAAAAACGCCGCGAGAGAAGGAAAGACAAGGAGTTTGAGGAATTTAGTATGATGCTTTTCGAGTTCGACGAAAGCCGAACAAGCGCGGCGCAACAATACACAATAGACTTTATCAAGACGCACATCAAGCCGTATTCCGACCTTGCCGTCGTGGGTTACACCGACCGCACAGGTACGGCGGAATACGACCGCAAACTCTCGCTGGAACGTGCCAAGCAAATCGCCCGCACCATCACGGGCGAGGAGAATCCGTCGGAGCAAGTAGTAGTGCGAGGTGTAGGCAAAGATGAATTGCTTTTCGACAACGCTATTCCTGAAGGGCGATTCTACTGCCGCACGGTAAAGGTGACGATTGAGACGGTAGTGAGCAGGTAGCGCAGCTCCTAAAATTTGCCCACAGCGTATTCCGCTTTGAAATCACGGCGAAAGAAGCGATATTTGCTTCCGCATCTACGCAGCCAATTTTTTATCCATGTTCCACCTTTGCCGCAAACCCGCATGAACTTCCAAAAACTCCTCGCCGTTGCCCGTTGGGAATTTGTCGAAAAAGCCCGCACCAAAGCGTTTATCATCTCGCTGGTGGCTACGCCGCTCATTATGCTTGTCTTCGCGGCGCTGCCCTCCATACTGGCGCTTCGGGGCGATGAAAGCACCAAAAAATTTGCCTTCTACGACGAAACAATGTCCCTGCGTGAGCCTGCTCAAGCCATGCTGACGCAAAAATACAAACTCAAAAACGGACAAGCGAATTTCGACCTCGTGCCGGTGGACGCAAAGCTCATGAGCCGCGAGGCATTTTTGAAAGACTACACGCCACGCATCTTTAAGGGCGATTTTACGGGGCTGTTTGTCGTTCCCGCCGATGTCGAAACCTCGCATAAAATCGAATACCGCAGCGACAACGTCGGTAATATCCGCGACATCAACGCAATAGAACGCGCCCTCGAAAAAACGCTGACCGAGCAGGCTGCGATGAAAAAAGGTATTGACCTCGATGTCTTCAAAAGCCTTTCGCAATCGCTCGAAACCACATCCCTCAAAATCAGCAAAAATGGTGATGCGAAAGAAAGCGGCTTTCTGGAAGTATTCGGCGTGGCATACGCTTCAGTGCTGATTCTGTTCATCCTTATTCTGGGAACGGGACAAATGCTTGTGCGCGGGCTAGTGGAAGAGAAAAATAATCGTATCATGGAAATCCTCGTTTCGTCATGCTCTCCGTTTGAACTGATGATGGGCAAACTTCTGGGGCTTTCGGGCTTGGGAGTGGCGCAGGCATTGGTCTGGAGCGTCTTTGGCGTTGGTGCGGTGATATACTTCGGCGTGTCGCTCTCGGCACTGAGTACGCTTCCTGTGACGCTGCTCTTTATGCTCTTCGGGTATCTGCTCTATGCCTCACTGCTCCTGGGTTTGGGGTCGCTGACCACCACAGAACAGGAGGCACAACAAATCACATCCTACGCGACGATGCTCCTCGTCATACCGATGACGCTGCTTTCGGTTGTGTTGCAAAATCCAAATTCTACGATTGCAAAAGTTTTCAGTTATATTCCTTTCACTGCGCCGACCATTATGGCAATGCGCATTAGTATTCAGATGCCGCCATTGTGGGAAATCGCGCTCAGTCTGGTCTTGTTGCTGGTGGCAACCGTTATCGTCACTTATTTTTCAGCAAAGATTTTCCGGGTGGCAATTTTGGTCTATGGCAAACGTCCGACATTGCCGGAGATTTGGGAGTTTTTGAAGGATAAATGATGAAAATGACAATCCAACGTCATCAAGAACAATTAGGAAGGGAACAAGGATTCAAGCACAGTTTGCATCTATTGGTATTCCTCGCTATAATGTATGGTTGTTCAGGATGTGCCACCATTTTGGGCTATTCTAATCAGCGAGTCCGTTTACAAAGTTCACCTAATGGTGCCGAGGTCACGATTACGGATTCCTTTGGAATGACCGTGTTTAGCGGACAAACACCAATAGTGGCAACCTTGCCTGCTGCATCGGGGTATGCCTTTAGTCCACCACGATATACAGCCTCATTTGCGAAGAAAGGCTATTCTACCGAAGCACGACCAATTCTGGGCGCTCTCAATGGTGGATGGTATATTGTGGGCAATTTGTTTAGTTTCGGTTGGATTGGCTGGGGCGTAGATGCCTTCACTGGCGCAATGTGGCTTCTTCCAAATTCAGTTGTGGCTTTTCTTCCGGCAAGCTCCCAGAAAGAAGCCTCA
>JANYDO010000157.1 GCA_025363605.1 Candidatus Kapaibacterium sp. | reverse complement strand
AACGTATAGGTGGCATCGTGATCCAGTTTTTCACTCTCAATAATGTGTTCCAGCTCCTCAATTTTCTTTTTTTCCACAAATTTCTGCCAATCATCATCAACGACTGATTGAATATCAAGAGAAGTAATAAACTGATTGATCAGATCTTTTTTGTTGCGTAATTCAACGCTCGAATCGATTGCTTTGTTAATATCAACCAACAGTTCACGGTTCTTTGTGTGATCATCGTGATACTTTCTGACGAGTCCCAGTACATAATCAATGTTGATCTCTATTTGCTTGATCAGTTCCATTTCGAATACGAGATCGTCATTAATGTTTTCCTTTTCATCCTCTTCACCTTTACGGAATTCATTGTAGAGATCGATATATGCGCTGTGATAGTCCTGTACGTCTCGCTCGGTGAGGATTTCATGACCGACAAACTCGTCAAAGGTAACCAAAATATTCCGTACTCGCAAAATTCCGCTGTACAGTTTGATAAATTCTTTTTGGCTCTGTTCGCCCACAATGCGCTCACCAACAGGGAATTTTTCTAAAAGCTCATTCACCAACGCAGCATACCCACGAACTTCTTTTTCGCCGTCTTTGTAACCGTTGTAATACTCTTCGTACGATTTGAGTAGCACGATGCCACTGGCTTCTTTATCGCCAAAGAGAGAAATCGATTCATTGGTCGCTTTCTCTAAGTTACGGAAGCACACAACGTTTCCAAACGTTTTCACGGTGTTCAGGATGCGATTTGTGCGTGAAAAGGCTTGCAGCAAGCCATGCAGTCGTAAATTTTTATCAACCCATAAGGTATTGAGCGTCGTGGCATCAAAGCCAGTCAGGAACATGTTTACGACCAGGAGAATATCGACTTCACGGTTCTTCACACGCTCGCTCACATCCTTGTAATAATTCTGAAACTTATCGGAAGAAGTATCGTACGATGTGCCAAACATGGCGTTATAGTCGGCGATGGCACTCTCCAGAAAATCCCGTGAGCTGGCATCCAGCCCACTCGTGTCTTCGGAGTTTTCGTCGATCATTCCATCGAGGTCTTCATCATTCACGCCAAAACTGTAAATTGTTGCTACCTTCAGTTTTTTGTCACTCGGTACGTCTGCAAGCTGCTTCTTGAACTCGGCATAATACTTCTTCGCAACATCGATCGAAGAGACGGCAAAAATTGAGTTAAAACCGGCAAGCCTGCGGTCTTTCAGTTTGTAGAAGCTGTTGCGCTTGGTCTTCTGATCAAAATGCTCGCGGATATACCGCACGATGTTTGCCAAGCGCTCGGGCGCGGCAAGTACTGCTTCGCGGTCGATATCCTTCACTTTTTTGTCTTCGATATCCTCCGCTTCCCGCACCGTGGAGACGTAATCCACCTTAAACGGCAACACGTTCTTATCCGCGATGGCATCTACGATGGTGTAGGTGTGCAACTTGTCCCCGAATACCTGCTCGGTTGTTTTGAAGTCCGGTCGTCCGCCGGAAGATGCATTCTTCGCGAAAATCGGCGTACCGGTAAAACCAAACAGGTGATACTTCTTGAATGCTTTGGTGATAGCGGCATGCATCTCGCCGAATTGCGAACGGTGACACTCATCGAATATCAACACGATGTGACCGTCGAAGAATGCATGTCCTTCATTCCGATCAATAAAGCGATCCAGCTTCTGAATAGTCGTAATGATAATCCTCGTATTGGGATCTTCGAGTTGGCGCTTTAAGATCGAGGTGCTGGTATTGCTATTGGCTGCGCCTTTTTCAAACTTATCGTACTCGCGCATGGTCTGGTAATCGAGGTCTTTGCGGTCAACGATAAAGAGCACTTTGTCGATGTACGGTAATTTGCTCACAAGCTGCGCGGTCTTGAAGCTGGTCAGGGTTTTTCCCGATCCGGTGGTGTGCCACACATAGCCACCTGCTTCGACGGTTCCGAGCTTCTTATAATTCGTACTGAGTTCAATCTTCGTCAAAATTTTCTCCGTTGCCACAATCTGATACGGGCGCATGACCAACAGCTGCTGTTCGGTCGTAAAGACGCAGTAACGGGTCAAAATACTCAGCAGCGAGCGCTTGGCAAAAAACGTTTTGGCAAAATCCATCACGTCCGTAATCGGTCTATTCGTCGCGTCTGCCCACCAACTGGTGAATTCAAAGCTGTTGCTCGATTGTTTCCCTTTCTTCACCGTGCCTTCCGTGGCTTCTCTGATATGCTCCAGCCGCGTGGTGTTGCTGTAGTACTTTGTATGCGTACCGTTACTGATCACAAACAACTGCACGTACTCAAACAAGCCCGAACCCGCCCAAAAACTCTCCCGCTTATAGCGATTGATCTGATTAAAGGCTTCCTGAATAGCCACTCCACGCCGTTTCAGTTCTATGTGCACCAACGGCAAACCGTTGACAAGCACCGTCACGTCATAACGATTGGCACGCTTACCCTCATCGATAGCGTACTGATTGATGACTTGCAGAGTATTGTCGTGAACGTTGTCTTTTCGCAGCAAATAGACGTTTTTCACCGTGCCATCATCGCGCGTGAGATTCTTGATGTAGTCCTCCTGAATAGTCGCCGTTTTCTCCGCAATGCTCTGATTCGGGTTCGCAATCTCTCCGGCAAAAAATCGCTCCCATTCCGCATCGGTGAATGTAAAACTATTGAGCTTTTCCAGTTGTGAACGCAGATTGGCAATCAAATCTTCATCCGATGAAATGTGCAAAAACTGATACGCCTGCGACTCCAACTGTGCGATGAATGCCTTCTCCAGTTCCGCTTCACTCTGGTAATGGGACGCACGCTTCTTGTCCGGCGTATATTCCGCCACGACCGTGCTCTGCACGTTTTCCGCGACCATGTTGTACTTATTGTTTGGCATATTCTTTGAAGGTAAGGAGCTTGCCGCGATAGTATTCGTACTGCTGTCTGCG
>JANYDO010000111.1 GCA_025363605.1 Candidatus Kapaibacterium sp. | reverse complement strand
CGAGTGGGGGATTTGTCGAAAGGCGCATAAAATCTAAATCCCCCGTTCCCCCTTTATCAAGGGAGCGAATGAGTAAGACTCGATACATCATGCAGTTACGCTTAACTTAATGACATTGGTCATAAATCATTACTATAAAATCACCTAAGCATTTGGACAGTGATACTTGGTGGCACAGACAAGAGTGTCTGTGCCACCAAAACCAGTTCCCATGCCGTAGCACAGACACTCTTGTCTGTGCAGATAGTTCAAGATAATTTCGTTCAATACCTTACTAAGCGCCCAACGTAATGAAAAATTTTCTTCGTTCATTTGTTCTTGCCGTCGTGTGTCTCTCACTCGTGGCATCATTCGTTAGCATCGCACAGGAGACCGGAAAAGAAAAAGATACTGCCAAAGATTCGTCGAAAACCGCACCGGGCGGCGAACCGCAGCTTTCGGTGATGCAGCACCAAATCACGCTTGGTGGCAAGGTTCTTCGCTACAAAGTGACGGCGGGCTATATGCTCATGCGGGATGAAGCCGGAAAAGCCAAAGCAAACATTTTTTTTACTGCCTACACACGCGAGGACGCAGGCGATGTGAGCAAACGCCCCTTGCTATTCTCGTTTAATGGTGGTCCCGGGTCTGCTTCTTTGTGGTTGCATTTGGGCTTGATTGGTCCTAAGCGAGTATTGATGAGCGATATGGGAGAATCCCTTGCACCTCCGTACAATCTCGTTGACAATGACTACACGTGGCTTGGCGAAACAGATTTGGTATTTATTGACCCCGTGATGACGGGCTACAGCCGCCCCGCGCAGGGCGAAGACCCAAAGCAGTTTTTGGGCTACACCGAAGATATTGCCTCAGTGGGCGATTTTATACGTCTTTACACCACACGCAATGCACGGTGGGCATCACCGAAGTTTTTGGTGGGCGAAAGCTATGGCACGACGCGGGCAGCGGGACTTTCCGGCTATTTGCAAAATCGCTATAATCTGTATCTGAACGGCATTATGCTTATCTCGACTATTCTCAATTTTCAGACCGCCCGTTTCCAACCCGGCAATGATATGCCGTATATGCTGTTTTTGCCGACCTACACCGCAACAGCTTGGTATCACAAGCGCCTTTCGCCGGAATTACAGCAAAAACCCCTGAAAGCTGTCCTTGCTGAAGCAGAGCAGTTTGCTTTAGGCGATTATGCCCTGGCTCTTTTACAAGGAAGCAAACTATCCGAATCATCGCGTAAATCAGTTGCAGAGCGCCTTGCAAAGCTAACGGGACTTACACCCGCGTATGTGGAACAGTCGAATTTGCGCATTGAAATTTTCCGCTTTACGAAAGAACTTCTGCGAAGTGAACGCCGCACCGTGGGGCGCTTGGACAGCCGTTTCAAAGGCATTGACCTTGATGCTGCCGGAGAGCGTGGCGAATTTGACCCCAGCCTTGATGCGACTATTTCGGGACCTTTCACGGCGACAGTGAACGATTATCTTCGCCGCGAACTCGGTGTGAAAAATGATTTGCCGTTTGAATCGCTCACAGGGCGCGTCCAGCCTTGGAATTACAATAATGTTCAAAACCAATATCTGAATGTCGGCGAGACACTGCGTCAGGCAATGACAAAAAATCCGTTTATGAAAGTGTGGTTCGCAAGCGGATACTACGATTTTGCTACGCCGTATTTTGCTTCCGACTATACGGTCAATCAGTTACAACTCGACCCTTCACTCCAGCCGAATATCACACAAACCTATTACGAAGCCGGGCATATGATGTATATTTACAAGCCGGCACTCGTGCAGTTGCAGAGTGATTTTGTAAAATTTATTCGTGCGGCTTTGCCTCCGCAAACAACCAAGTAGGTATTGTCTTTTACATAAACTGCTACTATGCACCAACAAACCATAACGCCAGCCTCAACAATCCCTGAAAAATTCTGGCTCGACCACGACTTACGGCTGTCTTTCGAGAATGCCCGTAAAATCACGGCGCATTTTGCAAAAAGTTTCTATTTTTCCGCCAGTATTTTGCCCGCCGACCGCCGTTGGGCGACCTATGCCGTCTATGGTTTCTGCCGTTACGCCGACAATTTAATAGATTGCCCGCGCGACCGCACCAAATCAGAACTGTACGCGGAAGTAGAAGCGCTGCGTCAGGAATTGAATATCTGCTACCGCACGGGCGAATCGGAGCATCCCGTCATGCGAGCGTTTGCGCCTGTTGCTGCGCGTTACCGTATTCCGATTGAATACCCGTTGGACTTGCTCAAAGGCGTGACGATGGACATGGAGCAGGCGCGGTACGCCACGTTTGACGAACTTTATGTGTTTTGCTATCGCGTGGCTTCGGTGGTGGGCTTGATGATGACGTGTGTGCTTGGCTACAAGGATGCAAGCGCCTTTGCGTATGCCGAAAAAATGGGTGTGGCGATGCAGCTCACGAATATCCTGCGCGACGTGCAAGAGGACAAAGGTATGGGGCGTATGTACTTGCCACTGGAAGACCTTGACCGTTTTGGTATTGATGAAACCGACATTTTGAATGAACGCTTTTCGCCGGAAGTACAAAAAATGATGAAGTTTCAGGTCGAGAGAGCGCACTATTACTACGACGAAGGCGACAAAGGAATTTCGCTTCTACCGAAAGAATCACAGTACGCTATTTCATCGGCAAGCAAGATTTATCGCGGTATTCTGCGGAAAATTGAAGAGCGTGGATATAATCCGTTTCTAGGACGTGTCTTTGTGCCGCAACAGAAAAAAATGCGGATTCTTCTCGGCGAGGTCGTGCGGACAAAGTTTTTTTCGTAATTCATTCCTATTTTCAAGTGAAAGGCTTATCAATGGCAACAATACTGCAAAATCATTACGTTCTGGCAGTGCATGATGTGCGAGTGTCTTCGGAGTTTTTTGTTTCGCTGGGCTTTCGCATCACCTCTGAGCCGCCCGGTTGGGTGTTTTTGGAAAAAGATAATTGCATGATAATGCTGGGAGAGTGTACGGGTTCTATACCCGCAAGTAAACTCGGCGACCACAGCTATTTCAGCTATTTGCGCGTTGACGATGCACGGGGCTATTACGATGAGGTACGGGCAAAAGGCGTGCGTATTACCTCGCCAATCGCGGATAGACCCTGGGGGATGCGTGAATTCGGCGTGGAATCGCCGGAAGGTCATCGAATCATGGTGGGGCAGCTGCTTGGCGAATCTCGGTGATAATCCTGCTTATATCATTTTCACAATCTCTTCTCTGGCATCACAAGCGCGGCGGGAAGCCAGTTCGATAATGCGTTTGTGAATCTCTGCTTTGTCTGCTGCATTTACCGAGTAGCGCTCCAATTCTTCCTCCGTGAAGTGTCCCACCATCACACCAATCGCCAGCATTCGCAAACTCACATCCTTTTTGAGCGCAGTGGTAAGAAAATCACATTGTTCCTTTGCCGAAAGCTGCAAAAACGAGGAACGATGCGGCGCGATATGCAGCGCGACCAAGCGCACAAGCGTATGATGCTGCAATTTCAAAATCGCTCTCAAGGACGAGTGAAGAAAATATTCAATCGTGGAGGGCGCTTCCACGCTGCTTTCGGCAGCCAAGGCGCTTACTGCTTGCTCAATGCCACTCGTTGTGGGGCGGAGAGCCAGAAGAGCAGCGTCGCGCTCAGTATGTATAGTGTTTTGTTTGGTATTCATGGTGTCAGAACATAGTGTCCATCAATAATAATCAGCATCACCAAAAAGCGAACAGTTCGGCAAAGGCTGCTGTATGCTGGAACTTTGCCGAACTGTTTCTTATTGTACAAATACCTAATCTTACTCCACACGCTCCGGCTCAAGCTGCCACTGCTCCGGCGAACGCCAGAGGCTTGATTTCAAGAGTTCGCGCATCCAAATAAATTCCTTCGGAAGGCGGTCGTAGAGTTTGGCAAAGAGTTCTTCATGCGAGAGAACTTCTTGCTTCCATGCCTCGCGGTCAATGGTCATCAGGGCGTTGAACTGCTCGTGCGAGAAATTTTCCAAGCCCTTCCACCACAAATCTTCGTAGTGCGGCATCCATCCAAGCGGGCTTTCGCTTGCGGAAGAGCGACCATTCACGCGGTCAACTACCCATTTGAGAACGCGCATATTTTCACCAAAGCCGGGCCAAAGGAATTTACCGTCTTTGTCTTTGCGGAACCAATTCACACCAAAGATGCGCGGCGGATTCGGCAGTTCGCGCCCGATTTGGAGCCAGTGATTGAAATAATCGCCCATATGGTAGCCACAGAACGGCAGCATTGCAAAGGGGTCGCGGCGAACTTGCCCGATAGTACCGGCGGCGGCGGCGGTCATCTCCGAACCAATGGTAGCAGCGAGATACACGCCAAAATTCCAGTTCACTGCCTGATAGACAAGTGGAACAGTGGAAGCACGACGACCACCAAAAATAAACGCCGCAATCGGCACACCGTCAGGGTTTTCCCAATCTTTATCAATCACCGGACATTGGCTTGCCGGAGCAGTAAAGCGGGCGTTCGGGTGAGCGGCTTTGCGTCCGGTTTCTTTGCCAATAGCAGGAGTCCAGTGCTGCCCTTGCCAGTCAATCAGTTCCGGCGGCGGCGTGTCGGTCATATCTTCCCACCACACATCGCCATCGGGCGTAAGAGCGCAGTTCGTGAAAATCGTATTCGCTTTGCTGGATTCCATCGCATTGGGATTGGATTTGTAGGACGTGCCGGGCGCAACGCCGAAAAACCCTGCTTCGGGGTTGATAGCGTGCAGTCTGCCGTCGTCACCAACTTTTATCCATGCAATATCGTCACCGACGGTCGTTACCTTGTAGCCGTCAAAACCTTTCGGCGGAATAAGCATCGCAAGATTTGTTTTGCCGCAAGCACTTGGGAACGATGCCGCAATATAGGTCTTCATTCCCTGCGGGTCTTCCACGCCTACGATGAGCATATGTTCTGCCAGCCAGCCTTCGTCCCGTGCCATTGTGGAGGCGATACGCAACGCAAAGCATTTTTTGCCGAGAAGCGCGTTTCCACCATAACCGGAACCATACGACCAGATTTCACGCTCTTCGGGGAAATGGACGATATATTTTTGGTCTTTATTGCAGGGCCAGGAAACGTCTTTATCGCCGGGCGCAAGTGGAGCGCCAACAGAGTGCATACACGGCACAAATTCATCGTTACCAAGCACATCCCAGACTTTTTTGCCCATGCGGGTCATAATTTTCATATTCACTGCCACGTAGGGCGAATCGCTAAGTTGCACACCAATTTGTGCAATATGCGAACCGAGCGGTCCCATGCTGAAAGGCACAACGTACATCGTGCGCCCACGCATACAACCGTCAAATAATTTGCCCAATGTAACTTTCATTTCTTTCGGATTCACCCAGTTATTCGTCGGACCGGCATCTTCCTTGCGACGACTGCAAATGTAGGTGCGGTCTTCCACACGGGCAACATCGCTAGGGTCGGAAAGAGCGAGAAAGCTGTTCGGGCGCTTTTCGGGATTAAGGCGCTTGAACGTGCCGCTCTGCACCATCTGTTCGCACAGCGATTGATACTCTGCCTCCGAGCCGTCGCACCAATGCACACTGTCGGGTTTGCAGAGTTCGACCATTTCTTGAAACCACGCTTTGAACCTATCGTTTTTGACGTAATCGGGTATGCTTGTGCGGGAGTTATTCACTACTGCGCTCATAGAATTGCTCCGTTTGAAAAGAAGATAAAATATCGTGAATTGGTTACAAATAGTATGCGCTACACCAGATGGGATGCGGGTAAGCCGCACATTTCACTGGCAGCGAAATTCTGAACACGGGCGCAAAATACGAAAGTTCACGTAAATAGCACCAGAAAAATTGTCGTCATGCGGGCTGTGGCTTACTCTGCTTGTTGAAAAGGACTATACGTGAGCGCTCCACTCGTCCCTTAGCACTCCACTAGTCCCTTAGCGCTCTACCAAGTCCATACGTAAGCGTGTTTCTTCGAGGTCAAGTTCCCGCTCTATTTTGCGCACAACCTCATCGCTTGATTTTCCTTGCTTGCGGAGTTGTTTCACGATGTCGCGCTCTACATCCAAAAGTTCAATTTGCAATGTGATAAATTGATTAAAAATATCGGTCGGGGTAGAATGAGTATCAGCGTTGGCGGGCGTGAGCGGCAGGTCGGTTTTTTGCAAACGGTTGTACTTGATTTCGTATTTGTCCTTGATACGCGCCAGAATGCTATCGTTCACCAATGCAAAATTGTCTTCAATATGCGCAATGGAGCCATTCACGACCTGCATTCGCGTTTCGTATTCCTCGGCTAGCGGTGAATAGGTTGGCAATTTGAGACGGCGGATAAGCCAGGGCAGCGTCAAGCCCAGCACCACAAGCGTAAAAATAACGACACAAAACGTCAGAAAAATAATCAGATTTCGGTTCGGGAATGGCGTATTATCGCCGAACGTGAGCGGAACAGCCAGTGCCGCTGCCATCGAAACCACACCACGCATACCCGACCACCCGAAAACGACCATATTACGACGGTCAAACAGTTCGCGCTCACGAATTTTTTTACTCAGCATTCTTGGCAAAAGCGCAGCCGGAACAACCCAGATAAAACGCACGACCACGACAACAAGGCTCACCGCAAGCCCATACCAAATCAGTTCCCAAAACGGTACGCCGCCCAGACCGTCCAGAACACGCGGTAACTGCAAGCCAATCAAAATAAACACTAATCCATTGAGAACAAAAATGAGCATCTCCCACACTGAATACGTCTGGATACGCGAGTTATGCGAAAAGAAATCTGCCGAGCGGAAGGACAGATACAATCCCGTCGCCACGACTGCCAGAACGCCTGAAACATGGATGGATTCTGCCAGCAAGTACGATGCGTAGGGCGTAAGCACAGTCAGCGTCGTTTCGACAGTTGCGTCACAAATGAATTTTTCATGGATAACGAACATCACGTAACCAACTGCCAGACCAATAACCACACCACCCACAACCACAAGAGCAAACTGCCCGCTTGCCTGCCACATCGAGAACGTGCCTGTCATCACTGCCGCGATAGCGTATTTGTAGGCAATAAGTCCGCTCGCGTCGTTGAGCAGACTTTCGCCTTCCAGAATAGCGATCATGCGAGGATGCAGCCCCAACCCCTTTGTCACAGCGGTAGCAGCCACAGCATCCGGCGGAGAGACGATAGCACCGAGCAAAAACGCTTCTGCCCAACCCAAGCCCGGAATAAGAAAATGCGCCGCTACACCGACAAGCCCCGTCGTGAAAAACACCAAACCAAAGGCAGCAAGCGAAATCGGACGCAAGTTTGCCTTGAATTCGTGCCAACTTGTGTACCACGCGGAAGCGTAAAGCAAGGGCGGCAAAAACACTAAAAAAACAATGTTCGGATCAAGAATAATCGGCGGAAGGTTTGGAATAAGGCTAATAGCCAAGCCAATCAGCACCAACGCAATGGGAAAAGGAAAGCGGATTTTTTCACTCAGAACGGCGAGAAAGGTTACGCCAAACAGCAGAAGAACGACAACGGCTATATTTTCCATAATCTTGCCGAGTAGAAGTGGTGAGTAATTGGAGACGTTTGACCTAGGAAAAGAGACTTACATTCCTAAACGTGTTTCCACAGCATTCATGCGCTCTTTTTAAGGTGAGAAATTTCTTGCCCTTGCTTCGCCACAGGCTCAATAACAATTTTCTGCATAATTTGGGTAAGCTCCCA
>JANYDO010000107.1 GCA_025363605.1 Candidatus Kapaibacterium sp. | reverse complement strand
GCTACTGACTCAAGAGGATTGCCAAAAAATTATGGACAAATTAAACAACCGACCTCGAAAGGTTCTCGGCTTCCGAACGCCAGCAGAGGTATTCTTTTCCATGAACTTACAACTTTCGCACTTGTAACTTGAATTCAAGATTTCTCATTTTGTCCTTTTTGCTATGAAATCCCAACAACAACACTCTCGCGCTAATCTCAATCTGATGAAGCTCCTTTTCAAGCCGCATCCGTGGCACGGCATTGAAATTGGCGATGATGCGCCGGAGCGCGTGATTGCGTTTATTGAGATTGTGCCAAACGACACGCTCAAATACGAGATTGACAAGGCATCGGGTTATCTCAAGGTTGACCGCCCACAGCGCTTTTCTAACGTTTGCCCCGCGCTGTATGGTCTCATTCCGCAGACGTATTGCGGGGAAGGCGTTGGTGCGTTTTGTGCAGAGAAGGTAGGAAGAGCAGCAATTATCGGCGACGGCGACCCGCTGGACATCTGCGTTCTGGCGGAGAAAAACATTCCGCACGGCGACCTTATTTTGGAGGCATTGCCAATCGGAGGCTTTCGGATGATTGACGACAACGAGGCGGACGACAAAATTATTGCCGTGATGAAGGGTGATGCGGTTTATGGTGAGATAAAAGATATTGCTGATTGCCCCGAAGACGTAGTGGAGCGCCTCCGGCATTATTTCCTCACGTACAAAAGTATTCCGGGCAAGGGCAAAAAGTCCGTCGAAATCCCGCACGTCTATGGACGCGAGGAAGCATACGAAGTCATTCGCCGCAGTCAGGACGATTACTGGTCGAAGTTTCCGTATTTTGAGGTGTGAAGTGTAACGCTACCGTTTTTTTGAAGGTAGCTTGGTCGGCTGCGCTGCCGCTGCTTTCATCATAGCTTCGATGCCTTCTGCGGTGCGTGGTAGCGCCGCAGAAACAATCACGGGTTCGCCATCAGTAACAAGCACATCATCTTCAATGCGAACGCCAATATCCCACCATTTTTTGTCGCACGCGCTTCCGGCAGGAATGTAAATGCCGGGTTCGCAGGTTAGTATCATGTTCGGCTGGAAGGTGGCGTAGTTCCCTGCGTCGTGGACATCCAAGCCAATGTAATGCACCGAGCCATGCGGGAAATAGAGTTTGTAGTCGTCAGGATTGGTGATAACACCAAGTTTTATCAGCCCGGTGCGAATAACATCTACTGCTTTGCTGTGCGGTAAACGCCAGTCCACGCCCTTGCGATATTCCTTGATAGCGGCTTCTTGTGCGGCATAGACGAGATTGTAGATTTCACGCTGCTCCGGCGAAAATTTCCCGCTTACGGGAATTGTCCGCGTAATGTCTGCCGTGTAGCCGTGATATTCCGCACCGCAGTCCATCAGCAAGACCTCGCCCGCTTCTGCTTGACGGCGACTGAACGTATAGTGCAAAATACACGAGTTTGCGCCAGCGCCAATAATCGAAGGATAACCTACATCTTCCGCTCCAAGCCGCTTAAATGCTCCCTCCATTGCCGCTTCGATTTCGTATTCGTACGCTTTCGGTTTTGTTTGTGCGATTGCTTCGCGATGCCCGGCAAGCGAGATGTCTATTGCCTTGCGGAGCAGTCGCAGTTCGTCGGCATCTTTGATTTGCCGCATATCCGCCAAGAGCCGCTTTTGCGAACGGATGACGGCTCGCGGATACTGCTTTTGTAAACGCAAGCGCGACTCGCGTTCGATGTTGACCGTTTCGCCAGAAAGCGGCTCCACAACTGCGCTTGTGGGAAAGGTTGTCACAAAAACCGTATCACGCTTGAGCGTGGAATCTTCCGGCTGAAGCAACGTCCCCAGAACCGATGCAAAGTTCACGTTTTCCAGTGTCATTATGCCGTACATTGTTTTGGCGCGGTCTGCACCCGTGATAGAGCCGGAACGCATTTCCAAATAGAGGTCGCGCTTTTTGACAAAGAGCAATGCGTCATGCCGCGCACCCGTTGAATCCAGCGTTTTTGGAAGAACGATGCCGCCCGGAATCAGTACAAGCGACGATTCCGATTCGGGAAAGCCGCATAAATACCAGAAATCGCTGCTTTGGCGGTATTCGTAATCCACATCGTTTTGCCGATTGCGCACCTCCGCCGCAAAAAAGACAGCAAGCGACTTTGGCGACATGGTGGAAAGTACCTTGCTTCTTCGCTCGGCATAGCGCGAAAGTGGAATATCGTCAGCATGGCGCGGATGAAGATAATATGCCGCTGCTGGCGGTTGTGCGAAGACGGGAAAGGCGCTTTGGCAAACGAGCGTAAGAAACGCTGCAATCAAGGCTGGAAGTTTCATCGTTTTTGTGTATTTTGGCACGTTTTCCGCAAACATTGCCGGGTAAAAATGAGATAGGACAAATTAAACGGAGAAAGACGGATTGTCACCAATAATACTACGTAAATACGTGGACGGTGATTTTTGGAACACAGACAAGAGTGTCTGTGCCACGAAAGCTAGATTTAACGCCGTAGCACAGACACTCTTGTCTGCGCATAGTGGGCAATATAATTTTGCCTATCTGCTTATATTCAGTTTTTATCTGTCCAATCCGTGTCCCCACGTCGAACAGAACACGGGAAAAATACAATAAGCCAAGCATTTGAACAAAGCATTTGCGCACACGATGAAACAAATCGGACTTTTTGTCAATACCACCAAGCCGGACGCTATCGCCTGCACGGAGTTGGCTGCCCGCATCCTTCGCAGCAAGGGTATGGAATGTTGCGCCGAGCCGGACGTGGTGGCGCGATTTACCCCTGAGGCGCGGGCGATTATCAAGGCAGTCGAATACAACGACTTCGACAAACACGCCGATATTATCGTTTCCTTTGGTGGCGACGGCACGATGCTGGCTGCGGCAAAGCAATTTCTCGCCAGCGAATTACCCATCATGGGCGTAAATCTTGGGCGCTTGGGCTTTTTAGCAGAATTTTCTGTGGCGGAATTGGAAGAAGGCTTCACGGCGCTGCAAACAGGTGACTACATCATCGAAGACCGTGTCATTTTGGAAACAAGCATCAAACTGGATGGGCAAGACAATCTCAGCGAAATGATGTACGCGCTGAACGACTTTGTGCTGCACAAGAAAGACTTCGCCCGGATGATGACGATTGCCGCAACCATAGACGGTGTGCCGGTGGCGGAGTATCATGCCGACGGCTTGATTATTTCCACGCCCACGGGTTCGACGGCATACTCGCTTTCGAGCGGTGGTCCCATCATTGCGCCTACCTGTGCGGTGATTGCGCTTACGCCCGTCTCGCCGCACTCGTTGACCATGCGTCCGCTCGTAGCGCCGGATTCGGTGGAAATTGTTCTCACGCCCGGTGCAGGAAGCGGGGCAACGAGCCTCGTTGCGGACGGACAAACTGTCAGCATTATTGAGGAAGGCGCATCGGTCGTGATTCGCAAGTCGGAGCGCGTTGTGAAATTACTCAAGCGAGTACAAAATTCGTATTATGATTTGCTGAAAAATAAACTCTTGTGGTCGCTTCATGCGAAGCAGTAAGTCACACCTTTTCTCTCAAAATTTTCACCATGCACGACGTACTCATCATCGGAGCGGGGCTTGCAGGCTTGTCTGCGGCACGCGAACTTACAAAGCGCAACATTGTGTGGCAACTGCTCGAAGCCTCTGACCGTGTGGGCGGGCGCGTGGCGACGGACGAGGTGGGTGGTTTTCTGCTGGACAGAGGCTTTCAGATTTTGCTGGATGCTTATCCCGAAGCGCATCAAACCTTGGATTATGGCGAATTGAATTTACGCCCTTTTCATGCCGGAGCGAAAATCTGGTTGGGCGATAAATTCACTACCGTTTCTAATCCGCTTCAGCACCCGAAGTATGCGCTATCCACCTTGCTTGCGCCGATAGGTTCGCTGTCCGACAAATTTGCCATGCTGACCCTGCGCTCCATGCTGGAACACAGCTCACTGGATGATATTTTCGAGCGACGCGAGCGCACCACGAGCGAGTATTTGCGGTCTTTTGGCTTTAGTCAGCACATCATGGAGCGCTTTTTTACGCCATTTTTGGGTGGTGTCTTTTTCGATAGCAAACTGGACACTTCCAGCCGAATGTTTGAATTTGTGTTCAAAATGTTTGCTTCCGGCAAGGCAACGCTTCCGGCGGCGGGCATGGGACGAATACCGCGCCAGATGGCTCTCCGCTTGGATTCCGCGCGTATTCGCTTGAACACGCCCGTTGCGTCTTTGGAGGAAACACCCGAAGGCGCTATCGTTCGTCTGGCTTCGGGCGAAACACTGCGGGCGAAAGCGGTCATTATTGCGACGAACTGGCATACCGCTTCGCACCTCGTTTCGACGATACCCACAGCAGCACGACCCTCATTCACAGCGCCCAAAAGCCGCTCTACGACGTGTCTTTACTTTGCTGCCGACAAAGCACCCACTGCTGAACCGATATTGGTGCTGAACGGCACGGGACGTGGTTTGGTGAACAATGTCTGCGTACCCAGTAATGTTGCACCGCTCTATGCACCCAAGGGACAATCACTCGTATCGGTGAGCGTTATCGGCTCACCGCAAACCGATGATGACACGCTTATTGCTGCCACACGCAAGGAAATGGCGGCATGGTTTGGTGCAGAAGTGCAGGAGTGGAGGCATTTGCGCACCTACCACATCGAACACGCTTTGCCCGACCAAACGCCACCTGCACTCACACCGCCGGAGCGTCCTGTGCGGCTAACGGATTCGCTTTTTATCGCCGGCGACCACCGCGATACGGCTTCTATTCAAGGCGCATTAGTCTCGGGGCGACGCACGGCGGAAGCGATTGCAGCGCTTTTTGCATGATTTCCTTTTCACGTTTTTCTCAACGATTACGCTTCAATGTTCACATCTTCATCCGCACACACACGATTTTCTCCCGCTCCCGACCTTGATAAAAAAGTCTTGGTGCTTGCTTACTACTTCCCGCCTATGGGTTTGAGCGGTGTGCAGCGCACACTCAAGTTTGCAAAGTATATGCGGCACTACCACTGGGAACCAACCGTGATTACAACTGGTCCCGTGGGCTATTATGCCCTTGACCAATCATTGCAGGAAGAAGCCGAACGCGAGAATTTGCGGGTTGTCCGCACAAGCGGCGGCGATGTGAACGCGATGCTTGCTGCTAAGGGTGATTTCAAACAGCGCAATATGCCCGCCGAAGTCATTCGCAAGTTTTTGTCCCGCGTGAGCAACTGGCTTTTTATCCCCGACAACAAGCGTTCATGGGCGCGGCAGGCGTACAAGACCGCCGCAAAACTCATGGAAGAGGAAAAGTTCGACCTCATTTTTGTAAGTGGCCCGCCCTTTTCAGCAATGCAAGCGGCAGCCCGGCTGAAAAAGAAATTTGGCGTTCCGCTTGTGGTGGACTACCGCGATTTGTGGCTGGGCAATCAATTTATGTCCTTCCCCACACCGCTCCACACCTATGTTCACGGGCAGATGGAATATGCAGTGCTGCGCGAAGCAAATAAAATTATTGTGACCAATCGTCGCATGAAAGAGCGAATGCTCAGTCACCACTTCTTTCTGCAACATGACGACATCACGATTATTTCGCAAGGCTACGACCCCGAAGATTTTATCGTGCCACCCGCACACCGTCCGAACTTCAAGTTTCGTCTGGGGTATGCCGGAATTTTCTATGATTTCATCACGCCCAAGTATTTGCTGAAGGCGTTTCAGATGATTGTGAAAGAGCGCCCCGACGTTGCCGCCGATATGGAGCTTCATTTTATCGGGCTTCTGCGCAAAGAAAATATGCGCCTTGTGAAAAGATTGGGCTTGGAAGAGTACGTCGTCAATCACGGCTATCTCGACCACAAAGATTCCGTCGCTATGATTTCCTCATGTGATGCGCTCTGGATGATGTCGGGCTACACCCACAACGCCGATACGCACTCCAGCGGCAAACTCTACGAGTATTTCGGCAGCCAGAAGCCGCTTCTGGTCAGCGTTCCCGAAGGTGCTTTGCAGCAAGCGGCACAAAGATACGGTGCTGCCATTCTGACCGAACCCGACAACGTGCATCAAATCAAGTTGGCAATTCTGCAACTCTACCAAGACCACAAAGCAAAGAAGCCGCTGAAGCCGCACGTCGAGTACGTCGAGCAGCATCGCCGCG
>JANYDO010000103.1 GCA_025363605.1 Candidatus Kapaibacterium sp. | reverse complement strand
ATTCCGCTTCCAGAGCCGTACCAATCGCTCCCTGCAATACGCGAGTGTCCAATTCCAAACCGTTTGCCGTGACGGGCACCAAGACAGCCAATGCACGAATATCAAGGCGTGGAAACGCATACTCGGCAGCAATACCCCACGTATATCCACGAGTATCTGCGGGATAGTCCCACGCTCCTGCGCTCATCAACGACCAATTCATGAACTGCGTTCTGGGATCGTGTGAATACGAATCATTATCGTAAAAATCAGCGACACCGAATTTTCCTGCAATAATCGTCAAACGCTGCACATTTTCGACATCCTTCATACCCGGCGTTAATTCAGCAGGTTCAGTAAAAAGCTCCGGACGAGTAAATTTTGTTATCGCCTTGTCGGACTGCTTTTCTGCTGCGGGATTAAAGGTAAAGACTTGCTTGAGATAGCCCCGCGCGATGTACATTGTTGGCGTTGGATTACCGATGCGAAACGTTTCGCCGTTCAAAAATCCCGCCACACCCACAGCGCCGCTCACGCCCGTACCGCCCGCTAGTTCAGGATGAATATGCAAATGCCCGCCCTGCCAAAGCGGTACATCCAGAAAAAGCGTTGTCGTCAGTGACGTTGCGCCTTCCGCTATTGGTAACAAGCTGTTTGTGCCGGTATAAGCAGCATTGAACGCGGGGTGATATTGATAAATAACCGTTTGCTGACCATGCAGACTAAACCAGGACTTCTCTTGAGCGGAAGTGCTGTCCGCCGACGATACTTTATCTGCTGGAGCAGCATATCCAAGCAGAACATTAGCAAAAAGAAGAACGATAGAACAAGCAAAAAACTCGCGTAAGCGACGAATGCACATAATCCAAATAATCATAATGGTTGAGATGTTGATAAAAAATTGTAGCCTTCAAACCGAAACATCATTATTCCAGTGTATCAACGATAATATGATTATTCGTATAGATGCAAATATCGGCGGCAATCGCCATTGACTTTTCGACAATTTCTTTTGCTTCAAATGGCGTATTTGCTTGCAGCGCTCGTGCTGCCGACAGCGCATACATAGAGCCTGAACCGATAGCGACGATTTGGTCATCCGGCTCAATCACATCGCCCGTGCCGCTAATGATGAACGCATTCTGGTTATTCATAGCAATAAGCATCGCTTCCAAGCGGCGCAGATAGCGGTCTGTGCGCCAATCCTTTGCAAGTTCAATTGCAGAGCGAGATAGATTGCCTCGGTGCTGCTCTAATTTTTCCTCAAAACGCTGCATGAGCGTGAAAGCATCCGCCGTTGCGCCTGCAAAGCCCACCATGACGGAATCATTGTAGAGTTTACGCAATTTTTTTGCGGACTGTTTCATCACCGTCGCGCCGAGCGTTACTTGTCCGTCTGCGCCAAGCGCTGCTTTACCATCACGAATAACACCAATGACTGTTGTAGAGCGGATTGTAGGAGTTTGTGCCATAGAGAATAGTTTTTGATTAGTGGGTAGTTGATTGCTTGGTGTTTCAAACGGTTTGTTTGGTATTCCAATGTTGTTATTTGTGTTTTCAATTTGCACTTTTCTTGGCTTTCAGCAAAACAGGAATGCCGCTTTCACGACATTCTTAAACCTTTTTTATCGGTTACTCCGTCCTATAAATGTTCACGTGATGAAAGAAAACACGGAAAATTTCTTTTTATGAAGATGCTTTTGTTGTAAATTCGCCTTGAGCAATAATGTTCACTTTTCACGCACATTTTGTGAATAAAATTTTGTGACCAACGTAATGCCGCGAAACAAATCACCGAAAAACCATAAGCACGCTATTTCTTACATTTTTGGAGCAGTATCCATGAAACGATTCATACAACACGTGAGCGCAGCACTCACCCTTGCCGTTCTAATGTTTGTTGCCGGAAGCACTATTGCAAAAGCTCAAGACCTTGATGTCCCAGCCACGCTGCAAGCAGCAATTTTCAAGAAAGTGTTTGCCTACGTCAAAATCGGCACACCGAAAGTCACCATCGTTTACTCTGCTGCGGGTACAAAATCAAAGGATGATTTGACAACGCAGTTCAAAAACGTTGGCTTGGAAGTGGATGCCGTTGACGAAGGTAGCGCGGGCAAAGCAAGCGGTAACGTGGTTTATCTCGTGCCGGGCGTATCAGCCGGTGCAGCTAAAAAAGTGGGTAAAAAGTTTATCATCACTTGTAGCAAAGACTTCATCACCGACGGCGTGGCGATGATGGCTATTGTGAACGCAGGCGGAAAGCCTTCGCTTCTTGCGAACACGACCGCAATTGGCGGCGCAGGCATTGAAGTTGACCCGCAGCTCTTCCGCATTGCCAGCCAAGTAAAATAATCGCATGAAATAATCGCAAGGTAAGAGACCGGATATTTCCAGTCGAACTTGCTCCCAAGCCCGATGCTGCCCAGCAGAAGCTCTCTGCAAAAGATGCATCGGGCTTTTCTGTATCTATTCCACAAATCGCTGCGTAGCAATAAGCCGTTGCTGCCGTGCCGGAAAATCATCGAACAGCGTGAATGCTTCTCGCGTAGAAATAATGACCTGTCCCAAGCGCCCAAGTTCCGGTACAAATGCGAGGTCAAGCCGTAAAACGCCCTCTGTACCATTCGACGATAATAGCGCCGGATATTTGAGGCGGAGACCAGCACCGAAGGATGCACTGTTCGATATAGTTTCGTTCTTCAATCCCAAAGCAAAATCAAAAAAAAACGTTGAGGAAAGCGTGTAGGAACCGAAATTAGCAAGTGGAAGCCCTCGCAATTCAAAATTGCCGAGAAAGCCGCCATATGAGCTTATCAGTGTATTTGCCCCATACCCTCTGACACCACCAACAGTCCCATCGAATTGAGCAAAACCACCACTGGGCAGCACACCCAGAAAACGGTTGGCAAGGATAATACCGTCAGTAATGGCAATATGAAGTTTCACCTCACCGCGAGCAAGATTCTCACCAAAAAGTTCACCATGAAAACTGCAATATGTTTTTGTACTCAGCATTGCCGCTCCCCCGACACGAACCGAAAGAAAAACAGGAGCCCGTGCTGAACCCTGCAAATATAATTGCAAGGGAATCCCCATTCCGGATACAATCTCAAATCCTGCAATAACACCACCTCGTGCATAAAAACCCGTCTGAACAATTGTGCTAAGGCTTTTTGTGGCAAAGTGACTTGATTTTCCCCATGAATGCTCATCCAAAAGCGCACTATACCTATTTTCAGTGCCGATTTCAACAAGTCCGAGAATGGTATTATCAAGCGAATTATACCGAAAAGCGTCATCTCCACGCTGCGACCAATCCGCCTGCACCGTGCCGCTCAAGTAAAAATCCGTATCCCAATAGGAACCACGAATAAGTCCCGTCGAATTAAAACGCCACGATTCAAATGACTGCATCACAAATGCCGCAGGATCGAGGATAGAAGAGCGCTCTGAGGGCAAATAACGAAACTCCATACCGCCGTGATGAGAAAGGTTCACCGACCATTCGTTGTACTGCTGCTTTTCGCTGACGGGAGAAAGTATCGAAAATTCTTGCGCATTCCGAAAGCGATTCGCCAGAACACTTGCTTCCAGCGTCATCGGAATAGCATCGTTCGTTTCCTGCATACGCCACCGTAAGCGTACCGCACCTTGCCAGCCAATAGCATTTTCGCTGCGATAGACGAGACTTGTTTCAAGTAACCCGCCTTTCCCGTCCACATTGCTGAAACTCATGCCTACGCCGCTCGTAGCAGTACCGCCGCCTGTTTCCATGACAAGAAAAGGTGCAACGCTGGGACGCTCAAAAAGCGCAAGTGAAATATCAGTCTCAATGGGTGAGAGCTTGGGGTGCTCCTTGTCACGCAGGGTATCCAAGCGAGTTTCTACATGGCTAAAAAGCCCGGTCGCCACCAAGTTCGATTCTGTTTCACGAATAGTCGCAAGGTCAGCAATAGAGCCATCACCGAGCAAGATCTCATTCACAAAAAGATGATCCTCTGGCGAGCGATGAAGGGGTAAGAGCGGAACGGCAAAGAGCGGCGCAGTAAAGCGCTTGGGCGCAACAGAACGGTATGCTGCCTTGCGAATGGACAAGCCGGAAGAAGACGGCGCTGGAGGAGCAGGATAGGGCGAAAATTGCTGCGCGAGGCACACATAAGGAGCGACAAAGCCCACGCAAAGGGCTATTCTGAGATTTAACCTGAGGTTCGGCATAGAAACACGATTCTCCGCATTGTACAACAAACAATTTTGAGGAGCGTTGGGTCGTTATCGTGTTTCCTTTTGGGATGTGAGAGAAAAAGTGAAGCGCAAATATACGAAAAAACCCGATAAACAAGCGTCTTGAATCCAAGAAGTGTTTATCGGGTTTATTTTTTGTCAACGTTTTTTGTCAATATTTTTTATCGAATCACTTGCAGTTTCTCCGTGAGAACCTCAGTGTTTGTGGTCAGCCGCACGAGGTACGTGCCGCTCGGCAAATCGTTAATGCGTATGCGTGTGGTATATTCTCCGGCAGCAGCCTCGCCTGAACGTATGCGCTTCATGACCTGCCCTTGCATATCCAGCACTTCCAGCGAAATACTGCTCTGCTCTGCTACGGTGTATCGCACATCGGTCTCATTGCTTGCCGGATTGGGCTGAATAGCCGTGAGTACAGAACCACCTGC
This sequence comes from Candidatus Kapaibacterium sp., assembly GCA_025363605.1. Lineage (GTDB taxonomy): Bacteria > Bacteroidota > Ignavibacteria > Kapaibacteriales > UBA4661 > PH2015. The sequence continues at coordinate 9,799 of JANYDO010000103.1, read as the reverse complement.
CGCAGGCGTAATCAGGCGCGTACCGCCTGCCCGCGAGACAATAGCAGTAAAAGTATTCGTTACGGGCGCTTCTTCGATGAAGAATTTGTTAGCGCGGATAGTCGTTGCTAGTCCCCACGTAATCTGCTCATACTGAAGTGCGGTTTCCGTTGTAGCCCCAGCCACGGCACGGCAGAAAATGGAATCAATAATCACGGAATCTTTTCGTGCTGTCGGGCGAGCACAGGATTGGGAATTTGGCGGAGTAATATCCACACAAACGTAGTTGCGCGGCAATCCGCCCGGCGGGAACAGCAAGACACGGCTAATAGTATTGAGCGGAGCAGAGTTTGGAAGATTTTCATTGTACGGATCACTCGTCAGAGCGAGTACATTTCTGTCGAACCGAATATTACCATAGACCAATGCTCGCAATGGACCGAGTTTTAACTGGAGAGCAGGTGGCAGTTTCGCCTTGGTGTAATAGACTTCTAGTTGAACTGCACTACCGGGAGCTGCTTTTTCCTGCCCTCGTGCTGTACGCACAGCCACTTCTGCATAGAAATCACTTGTGTCTGGCAGAATAGCGTTGGCAGTCAACGTTCCCAAAGCAACATCGCTGCTCACATTACTATTGTCAACGTCAGAGGTAACTCTTATTCGTGCAGAGAGTCGCCCGGTCACGGACGGCTCACAGCGCACAATAATGGATGTGGTATCGCCCGGTCCGAGATACAACGGTGATTGGAAAGCAACAGTGGAAAACGAATTTCGCGCGTTATTTTCAAGCACAATATTACGAACGGTAATAATGTTTGTTTTTGCCCCCGCCGTAGCGGTCGTCACGCGCGGAAGTCGGTTGATAAGCAGCACGGCGGCTCGTGTTCGCTTGTTCACACGAACAAGGTCAAAATCGGTATCGACGACCTTGAGTGGCGTACCGTCACCTTGCAAGATATTAGAGAACGTAACCGTTTTGAGTGCGCCTCCGGCGACGGTACGATACTGAATACTAATCGAACCCAGTTTGCGTCCCGCTGTGCGTGGCGAAAATCTCACCGGAATTGCAATGCTAGAGTTCGGCTGCAAGGGAAAGTTATTCCCGATTTCTTGTAGCAGCTCAAAACTATTTTCGTTATCGCCGCTGATTGATGGTTGAGCAATACTTATCGTTGCACTGGTATTGCTGATGAGTGTAAGATTGCGCTCTACCAAATCTCCAACCGGAGTACGCGGGAAACGCGATATTACCGCGGCAATTTCAATATTCTGCGCCACCGTTACAAAAGGATTCCACGCCGACCATGCCGTAATGCCGGTGATATTTCGCCCCCGCACACGCCAGTAATAGAGCGTCTCGTAGCGTACTCCGGGCAAACGATATGCAGTATCACTTGCGAACACGTTCAATGTATCACGCCCGGTAAGTAACTGTACATCATAAACACTGGCATCCGTGGTTCGTGTCCATGACAAGGAAGCTGTAGTAACGATATTCGTAATACTATCCAACGGGAATTGTGGTTCCGGTATTTCTCTGGGCGGCATCGGCACACCGACAGAATCGAGGCGGATAAGACGAGTGTACAGCGTTAGGGCGCGTAGTTCCGGCAGTGTGTTGGTCACACGGCAGATGTAAGTGCCACTTGAAGCAGAAGTAAAGGGGAAAATAAAAGCACTGTCACGGAGTACCGGACTAACAGCAATGTCGCCTTGTGATGTTTGTCGGAACCACTGGTAACGATTCGCTAAGCCACCAGTATTGACTGAAAGTCGGACAGGAATACTGATAATGCCGCCAATGCGCTGTGCCTCACCAAGACTGTCCTGTGGCACAATAGCCAAAGTATCAATAAGTGCGACAGGCTCAAGTGAATTAAAATCAAGACGGTTATCAGCAACGTTTAGGTTATTGAGCAATTTAGCTCGTAGTAGATTGGGCAGCAACGTTATCCGATTGCTGGCAATATTGAGACGTGCAAGAGCTCCAAAGGTCTCGTATGTACCCGGCACCACGCCTTCAAGTCTGTTGCTATCCAGCCAGAGCGTTTCCAGACTGTCTAAGCTACTTAACGATTCAGGCAGCGTACCGGTCAATTGGTTAGCACGTAAGGACAGAACCCGCAAACGGCGAAGCTGACTCAGTTCCGCCGGAATAGAGCCTGTGAAGCTATTTCCGCCCAGATTCAGCGTTCGGAGACTATCTAAACTCTGTAATGTTTGTATAGGTAGAGTACCCGAAAGTCTGTTATTACCTGCAGCCAGTACCGTCAGCCTACGCAGCGTGCGGAAGTTGTCGGGGATACTGCCGGTGACGCGATTACCGGAAACATCAAATTCTTGTAAATTTGGCGTGGAAGTGAGAGCCGCAACCTTGCGTGTGGGAGAACCAAAGGTATTCGGTATTGAGCCAAGCAGCTGGTTATTATTCAAACGCAGTACCCGCAGTGACAAAAGATTTCCCAGAAAGGCAGGAATTGAGTCTGAAAGCGCGTTCGAGCCGAGATTTAACTCTTGTAAATTGGTAGCATTTTCAAGTGAACGAGGAATACGACCTGTCAGTGCATTGCCGGCAATCAAGAGTGAACGCAAGTTCGGCACATTCCCTATACTGTCGGGAAGCGTTCCCGAAAGGCGCATACCGTTAAAATTCAATTCTTCTAAGCGCCGGAAATTCGTAATGTATGTGGGGAACGTACCAGACAAGGCATTACCACTCAAATTCAATGTACGTAATGCGGTCAAAAATTGCAAGGCAAGTGGTAACGAGCCTTGCGCATTATTTTGTGGCAAGGACAGCCCCACAACTCGCCCACGCGTAGCTGAGTCGGTACTCACTGTAACGCCTACCCATTGAGCAATCGGTCGTAAGGTAAGCCAATTGACATTACTCTTCCAGCCCGAGCCGACCGTGCGACGATAAATTTCGACAAGCGCCAAAGAATCCGCTTGAATATTGGTAACAATACTAAAGAGGTTATTTACCCGCGTCGTACCTTGGGCAGCTTGCACCGTAATAGGCAAATCAAAACCAAGCGTTGATGCAGGGTCAATCACAATCGTAAGCTGATTCGGAGAATCTTGACGAATACTCAGCGCAGGTGTGGCTCCTAAGAGAACTTGCGTCGTCCCATTCAAATTCGCCCCTCTAATGATGAATGACGAGCCGGGTAAACCAAAGGACGGCTCCACTTGCACAATGCTCGGTGGTGGCAAGTAGGTTATCGGCTGCGGTGAGCGTGCAAAACCACCTGAGGTACCAATAGCAATCGTACCACTGGTGGCATTAGCCGGCATAATAAACGTAAGCTGGCCATTAGTTACGACGGTAAACTGTTGGAAATCAAGGATTTGTTCATTGTTGACGATTTGCAGAATATTTGCATCATTAAAGTTTGAACCAAAGACTTTGATGAGCGTTCCTGTGGTAGCAGCCAAGGGAAGAAAACTTGTTATCACGGGCGGCGGAGCTATATTCTCAAATTTCCCGGGCGCAATGCTCGTGCCTCCTAAAGCAGTCACCGAAATAACACCCGACGTAGAGATTCGCGCCGTTTCAGCAATAATGAGCGTATCGGAAATAACTTGAAAATTTGCAGCCGTTACCCCTGCAATACGCACATTCGTAATAGCGGCAACGGTAAAATTGCTACCGCGAATTTGTACTATTGTTCCGGTTGTACCGGAGGTCGGTGCAAAACTACTGACCATAGGGGCTGGCACGATAGTGACGATAAACGAACTTGTCGTCGTACCGCCCGGCGTAATGACGGTAATAGGATATTGTCCGGGCAAAAGGCTTTGCGGGACAATAACGCTCATATTCCGAATGGTTGAGACCGTTACTGCTGCTGCCGTTACGTTCCCAAAGCGAACTTCTGGCGTTGCTACAAATCCAAACCCCTCCAGTTCGAGCGTCGCACCTGTACCCAAGATAGCCGGTACGGCTTTTGTTACTAAGGGTGGTGGAGCAAAAGTAAAGACCGTAGCAGAAGTAATCGTGCCTGCCGGAGTAAAAATTTCAACAAAACCCGTAGCACCGGTGCTAATAATAGCGCTCAGACGACTGCTATTATTGAGCGTAAACTGAGTTTTCACGCCACCAAATCGCACCTCGGAGACTTGCAGAAATCCTGTTCCATTAACCGTGACAAGCGCTCCTTCGGGCGCAACAGAAGGGATAATGTCGGTAATACGCGGCGGCGGCACAAAGGTAAACGTAGAAATCGTAGCAGCCGTGCCACCGGGTGTACTGACGCGAATGCTGCCGGTTGTAGCATTACGAGGAACGATGGCAGTAATATCGGTCGGAGAATTAATAATGACAGATTGTGCCGGAAAACTTCCGAATGTCACCGCCGGTGGTACATTGTAGAGTATTCCCCCAAAACGCGTACCGATGATACGGACAGGTGTTCCGGGCGTTCCCTGCACAGGAAAAAAGCTCGTAATCGTGGGTGGAAGAACGAAGGTAAGCGTGGTGACCGATGCCGTAGAACCACCTTGCGCTGTCACGCTAAGTACTACAGAAACAGCATTCACAAGCCCCGGGTCGCTCACAACCGAAGCGGGAAGCACTGCTCGTATTTGTGTCGGCGAGATAACAGTATAAGTGGCAGCAGTTACCGAGCCAATGCCTACACGAGTAACTCCTATAAAATTCGAGCCGGAAACAAGTACCGTCGCACCCGAACCAACTACTATCGGCGTAACAGCAGATATGTTAGGACCCGGTACAGTATTACCGATACGGAAAGCCAATGTACTCTGCATTGTGGGGAGTCCGACGGGTGCTGTCGAGGTGAGTTGTGTATTGCTAAAGAGTGTTCCGGGAAGAATAGTGTAATCTCCCGATGGTGAATTGGCGACAGCAATAACGTTAGAAACCACAAGATTTGTATCATTAAGCTGCACCCGTACACTGGTCAAACCGGTAATCGTTGTCAGAGTCGCATTCCATAAACGTCCATTAGGCGCGAAAGAAGCAACTTGATTACTTGTTCCGCCTGTAAAAGCAATCTGTGGCGTAATCGCTACACCCGGCGTTGCATCAGCCGTAGGAGCAGCCGTCACAGGATTAATAAGACTTATTGGCATAAATTGCCCCGAAGTACCGACGGGATAGAAGTAAATACTTGCGCTGGTGCGAATAGTACGCTGCAACGTGCCTTGCACATATGCACTCGTGGAACCACCGACAAGCGAGGTCGCATTAGAACTGAGAACAATAACGCGATTGCCTATTGAAGGCGTAATCGTCCCCCGCTTCAATCCAAGGACGGTCGTCGTAATGTTTGGAAATGCTCCTTCTGGACCAACAATCAAATTACTCCGCAAATCCACATTTGTAGGGCGGTTCAGCGTAAAATTTCGTAAATACGCATTTCCCGTAAGAGCATTGTCGGGTGCAAGAAAGAAATTATTTATCGGCACAGTACTCGTGCTATCAATAATAATATCCACAGTACTCACCTCCGGCATTTCGATACCAAATGTTGGAACGCCCGCTTGCGTAAGGATGTTCCCCTTAAGCGTGAGCGATGTATTTTGCCGAAGAGCGAGAATCGGCTTTGTAGCCGCAGCACTCGGTGTTACTGAAAGAGTACCCAAAATTGTGCGGGTATTGTCGAAATAAACTTGTCCCGCGCCATTCATAGTAACCGATACACTACCAAACATCGTTGTTGGTAGCTCTACCCCAGGCGCAATTATTACCGCCGTACCGTAATACTCTAATATGGCATTACCCGATGTGTATTGGACATTTCCGGAAAAGAGCGTTGCCGAAGCTCTCAAGCGTCCGCCATCTTGGATGGTGAGAGTACTCGAAGCAGTCCCGGCAAAATTTCCCGCATCTACCTGAAAAACGCCTTGGTTATTCACTGTGATTGCGCCATCGTGATTTACATTCCCACTGGAATAGATAAGTGTCCCTGTAATGCTCACCTGAGAGCCTGCAACGGTATTAACGTTTCCATACCATTTGTGAGTGATTCCGGTTGGGATAACTAACGAAGAAGAAGCCGCAAGGCTCACGTCATTGACTCCAAACGACGAACCAAGCGAAATGCTGGTAGCACGATTGATGGTCAATGATTGCAACGATGTGCCTGCGATCGCACCGGTATTTACACGCAGATTGCCGCTCACACTACCCGTTCCGGCGATAGTGATAGTTCCTACACCGTTCAATGCCGTAAATGAGCCGTTAGAAAAATCAACATTACTATTCAATGTTACACTGGGCGTACCGCTATCAAAAATGCACGTACCGCTTCCTTGAAAAGCAAAAGAACCATTACACGTCATTGTGGAATTCAATAGTTGCACGGTACCAGAACTCACCGTGACAGAACCTGAGACAGCAACGTTTCCGTTATTCAAACGCAGACCAACGGCGCTTGTATTATGGAAAATTACATTTGCAGCGACACCACTTGTCGGATATTCAAAATTTGCCCCCATGATGTCGCGCGAAGTCGTACCGGTAAAAAAGAGTGTTGACCCGGCATTGTAAACGATATTGCCCAATCCAAAGCCTGTTAATGACGAATTCCCATCTATACGCAATGTTCCGCCGGCACTCACAGTAATCGTGCCGCCCCCTGCTATTGTTCCAACTATCGTCAGTTGCCCTCCATTTTGAATATCAATAGTACCGCCATTCAGAAGCATTGTACCATTAACGACGGCATTGCGACCAGCAAGAACAATAAGATTCTGTCCCGCAAAATTTGCTCCCGCAAAACCACTGCCCATAGGTTGCGGCGTATTATACCAACTTGATGGTACAGCAGCATCCGTAAAACCATCAAAGAAATAAAGTTGAGCATTCGCATTTTTTGGCAAAGCAAAACACACAGAAGCCACGGTCAGAAACAGAGCCAAAAGAGTTCTGTTGGAAGCCTTTGATGTAGATGAAATACCAAAGTACTTCCAGTGATAATTTCGATTTGCCATGACGGAAAAAAAATTAGAATTGGAAGAACACGCGGTATGAGCAATGCCCATAAAGCACCACAGGAATTGGTTATAATGAAAATTTTCGTTGTGAATATCATGCAGGAAGCAAGTAGGTATAGCCTGCACGGTATCCTGCAATGAGACCAAAACAGACGTTTTGAAGCGAAAAGATAGAGAATTTCTGTTGATTGACAAAGGACTTCCTTTGGCAAAGCGAAAAATACTACGAAAGTAGTATGAAACGTCCCTACGCGCCTGCTCATCATTAGGGTAAAGAATCTAGCAAAAAGCCTGACAAACGTTTGTTTATCAGGCTTTGCAAGCAAAACAAGTAATCAATTCCTACGGATTGCTCACGTTCATCAATGTGCGGTCAATGTGTCCGCTAATGCTGTGGCAAGCGATACAGCCAACGCCCTTGCTTGATAGCGGATGCCGTTCTACACCTGCTGCTGTCACATATCCCCACACCCAGCCGTCAGCATCGGCACTAGGGTCTGCTTTCCGCTTGATAAGCACAGCGTAACCGTTGACCGTTTTATCAGCATTCACAAGCTCCTTCACAATCGTAGAGCCTTCGGGAAAAACGGTTCCGGCTTTCACTTTGCCATTTGCGTCGAGCTGCATCGCAGCCGTTGCATCATACCGTGTGCGCTCTAGCGGCTCTGCGTGTCCCGACACTGCATTTTTGGGTAAGTACGCATCGGATTTTTTGTACCATGTATAGCCGCTTGTCTGCTTGGCTATCTCCAAGATTTTGGGAATGGTCAAAGCCTCCGTGGTGGTAGTGGTGGTCATATTTGTTTGACAAGCATTCAATAGCGCTACACACGCTGCCAATGCTAGACTGAGGGCAATTTTTTGATTCATGGCACTGTCGTAAAAGTGTGGTGAAAATTATTTGAAAACTATTTTTTATCAGAGTTTGTTTTATGGAGAGATTTCCAGTTCATATCGCCATTGGTGATGGTTCCGGGAAGAAGGTCTTTTGCCCATGCGTCTTGCGTTTGTTTGTTGTAATTGAGGTATAGCTTGCCCTCAATGATTTTCCACGCGGTGGGATCGGTCGAAAATTTTGCATTTTTCTTGCATACACCAAATGCACAAAAGCCGCCATACTGCGGAGCATATTTTTCGGGCGCGGCTTTGAACAAATCGCGGTGTTCGGCGCTCGCAAAGTGCCATTTTGCACCCATCCACTCATGAGCAAATTCAGACTTGCCTTCTAAGGGCTTGCTGTCAGTGAAATAAGCAACAGCGTCATATCCCTTTATTGCCACACCTTTTTCGTCGGTGTATATGCTTTGTGCGCTCGCAGAAAGCGTACCGCAGAGCAGAAGCACCATAGAAAGAAACAATATGGGAAGAAACAATGTTTGACCAGAACGAACCGTTATTGTTTTCATGGGAAATCTCTTTTTATTCGTGAACAGAATGTGGTAAATACGGTGCAAAATTACATTCTGAGCGCCTTACAAAATGTCAGACAGCGAACATTTGGCGATTTTTAATACAAATTTCTCCACGCTTGAAGTCAAGCGCACCTTGCGAACGAAGGTCATTGAAAAGCTGGTTTAAGGTTGGGCGAGCAAGCCCAATCAAGTCAGCGATATTTTGCTGGGTGTAGATGTGCTTGATAAGTACTGTTTCACCTCGCTTTTGCCCCCTTTCGGAGGCAAGGTCTTTGATAAACTCCCGAAGGCGCGTCTCTGCGTCTTTGAAGAGAAGAATTTCCATACGACGCTCAATCTTTTGCAATTTCCAACCGATGAGTTTTCGTATGCCCAGCGCAAAATCTTTGTAGTCGCGCATGAGAGTATTCATCGTCTCCGCACTCATAGGGCAAAGAACCGTGTTGGCATCAATGGCGACGGCACATTCTCTGCGTTTCTCCGCACCAAAAAGCGCCATTTCTCCGAAGAGTTCGCCTTTCCCAAGAATAGCTTTGATGCGCTCTTTGCCACTTTCACCATAGACCACGATTTTTACTTTCCCTTCTGCAATGAGATAGATACTGGATGCAGCGTCTTCTTCCCAATAAATCACATCTTCTTTGCCAAAGCTCTTAAAATGGTGATTCTTGCTGTATTCCGCAAGTTTGTGCGGACACAGAAGCGTGTACATATCAACGTTTTCGATGTACCAAAGCGCGGACATATCGGAAAGAAAGAAGAAGAAAATGATATTAACGAAAAATATACGAAATCAACTGCTGACAGCCGCATTTTTTTGTTTTCCACAAACCAAAAAGCAAGTATCTTGGAGGTCAATAGTTTATTTATCAACTACTTTCTTTTGAATGTAAAAGCTATGCCACAGATTATCTTGGAACACTCTACTAATATTGTTGAAAAGCCTGACTTCACAAGCCTTTTCAAGAAACTCCACGATACCATGATGACCTTTGGTGTCTTCACGCTGGACGATCTGAAGAGCCGTGCCTACGCATCGGACAACTACTTCATCGCGGACGGCAAGGAGCATCACGCCTTTGTTCACGTGGAAGTAGGGATTTTGTCAGGTCGGAGTCTGGAAATGCGCGAGAAACTAAGCGAACAGATGATTGGCGTTTTGCAAGATGCCTTCCGCGACTCGCTGCACGAGCGGCATTGTATCGTGAGCCTTGAAGTACGCGAACTTGACCGCACGACGTATCGTAAGGTCGTGACAGCGCACGCATCGTCATCGGGGATGTAGGGTAATCGCATGAAAATTTTCACCCCTCATAAACACTAGCTTTGCAAAACAAGGGAGCATGCTCCCTTGTTAAACAGTGCAAGTATTTCCGCCATTTGTATTTTTCATGCGATAGCCCTATCGGGGATGTAGCACATTTGGAAAGAACATCAAAAAATAC
>JANYDO010000056.1 GCA_025363605.1 Candidatus Kapaibacterium sp. | reverse complement strand
CTCTTGCTTGCTGCAATGTACGGCAGTGGCTTGTGAAAAACAATTGCTTCCATGTTCATCGGCAAACAAAATATTACCGCACCGTAACACCATATTACCGCAACACCTGCAAGAGTTTGTGAGCGCGTTCGCTGCCAGCTTGCACGACCATGCTGTATGTACCATTCGGTAACGTGTGCAGGTCTTGCTCTATGTCGTGCGCACCTGCCGCAAGTTCGCCAAGCGCACGCTGCTGCACAAGATGACCAAGCGCATCGAAAATCCTAACCTCTACTGAACTTGCTTTTGGTATATCCAATGTCAATCGTGTACGGTCAAGAACTGGATGCGGCGCAAAGGAAATTCCGATAGTGACGGGCAGTGGTGCAGAGGTGCGAACGGAGACTGATGATGTGTTGCCGATGTTTGCTTTGAAGACTCCGCCGCCATTTGCTCCTGCAAAGAGTGTATTGCCATTGATGGCGAAAGACCTAATGATAGTATTTGTTAAACCGCTATTAATTGCTTGCCACGTTGTGCCGTTGTTCATCGAACGAAACACACCGACATCTGTCCCCGCAAAAAGTGTGGTTCCACTGGCTGCGAGAGATAATACAATGACATTTGTCAAACCGCTTTTAACCGCTTGCCACATTGTGCCGTTGTCCGTTGAACGAAACATCCCACGATACGTTCCAGCAAAAAGCACGGTGTCGCTGACAGCGAGAGATAAGACAGTGATGTCGGTCAAGCCACTATTAATCGCTTGCCACGTTGTACCATTGTCCATCGAACGGAACACCCCACCACCCGTTCCCGCAAAAAGCGCGATTCCGCTGATTGTTAGAGATGAGACATCCGTATTCGCTAAACCACTCTTGAACCACTTCGTGCCATTGTCCGTCGAGCGAAAAACACCTTCTGGTGTTCCCGCAAAAAGCGCAGCGCCGCCGACGGCAAGAGATCTAACAACAGTATTTGTCAAGTCACTACTGATCCAGGTAGTACCATTGTCCATTGAGCGAAACACACCGACATCTGTCCCCGCAAAAAGTGTGGTTCCACTGACAGCAAGAGACATGATACCGAAATTCGTCAAACCACTACTGACCCACGTTGTACCATTATTTGTTGAGCGAAAAATCCCTGTACCATCTATTCCCGCAAAGAGTGTAGAGCCGCTAACGGCGAGAGACATCACAACAGTATTTACCAATCCTTTACTCATCGCTTGCCATGAAGTACCATTGTCTGTCGTACGAAAAACACCACCATTTGTCCCTGCAAAAAGTGTGGAACTGCTGACGGTAAGAGACCTGATATTATTATTTACCAAACCACTATCGACTGCTTGCCATGTAGTGCCATTATCTGTCGTACGAAATGCGCCACTACCGTGTGTCCCCGCAAAGAGAGTGCTGCCACTGACAACAAGAGACAAGATAGTGGCACTCTTCAAATCTTTACTGATTGCTTGCCATGTTGTACCGTTGTCTGTTGAGCGGAATACTCCCCTACCATCTGTCCCTGCAAAAAGTGTAGTTCCGCTGACGGTCATAGACCAGACGATAGCATTTGTCAGTCCACTACTCACATCTTGCCATGTTGTACCATTGTCTGTTGTACGAAAAATACCCCCTCCGTACGTCCCCGCAAAAAGTGTACTTCCGCTGGTTGCAAGAGATAAGACCCCGGAATTTGTCAAGCCGCTATTAAGTCTTTGCCACATTGTGCTATTTTCTACTAATCGAAAAACACCGCCGCTATATGTCCCAGCAAAAAGCGTGGTGCCAATGACAGCGAGAGACCGAACATCGGAATTTGTCAAGCCGCTACTAAATGCTTGCCATGTAGTGCCGTTGTCCGTCGAGCGAAATACTCCACTGTAATATGTTCCCGCAAAGAGCATAGAGCCACTAACGGCGAGAGACGAGACATAGATATTCGTCAAGCCACTACTTGCATCTTGCCATGTTGTACCGTTGTCTGTTGAGCGAAACACCCCGCTATTTGTCCCAGCAAAGAGTATGGATCCATTTTTTGTAATGCATGATACATCACCCCCATACGGACCATTCGTCTGCTGCCACGTAATATCTTGAGCCGGCACGGGAACAGAAGCACTCAGAGACACGAGCAGCACAAGAGACAGAACTATGGTTTGCACGTTGGCAAAGGGAGTGTCAAGAAAAGTTTTCATCTGGAGACCGCTGTTTGAGATGGAATAATAGATTTATTTTTTTCGCCCGACAAATCGTATGACCGAACCTTGTCCATTATGAAACTGCCCTTCTCTCAGCTCAATTTCTTGTTCCGCCAGTTCAATAATGTCATAGTTCGCAAAGTCGGCTTGTATTTCTTGGGTGGAGAAGAGCATCGCTAACTCTTTTGGTCCACCGACGTTTTCGTTTTTTGCAATGTACTCAAGATGTCGTTTACTGAATGCTTCAAAAATAACGACTCCGCCCTTGCGCAGATATTTGTCCAGCGCCCTGTGGTACTGCGATTTGATGTCTGCCGGAAAGTGCGCATAGATGAGCGCAAGTGCGTCGAATTGTTCCGGGGTGTATGGCAAAGTCTGCAATTCACCAACTTGATAATCAATCGTTACGCCGCGTGCTTCTGCAAGCCGAAGAGCTTTCTTTTTTCCTTCGGTGCTGATGTCGAATGCTGCGACCTGCCAGCCACGCGTAGCAGCAAACACGGCATTGCGTCCTTCACCTTCTGCCGGAAAAAGTATTGTTCCGGCAGCGAGTTTTTCTAATTGCTCTTTGAAATACGTGTTCGGCTCTTCGCCATACGCAAACTCGTCCGTGCTATATCGGTCATTCCATCGGTCTGTCCAAGCGTTGTTCATAGTGTTGTTTGGTTTAGTTATGCGGGAAAATTGGCGAAAGAACATCATGTCTTTTCATGGTTGTTTTATTTTTCCTAGCGAAAGACCATTCCCACAAGCGCGACCGAATCAATGGCGTAGCGCATTACCTTTCGTTCGCGCTGCGGAACAGTGTGCTGAGAAACAGCGTGCTGCGGAACAACCAGCGTATCACGCTTGCCGGAGGGAATAGGACGCAACATGATTTCTGCGGTATCTGCTCTGCGTTTGAACGATGACGATTTTTCGCCCCATGCGTGAGCGAAGACGATTGCTCTGCCGCTATCAATATCTGCGCGGCTGGTATTAAGAACAATAAAACGCCGCGAGGTAGAATCTTTTTTGTCGAATCGCGCCACCACATAGAGAAGATGCTTTTTGTAGCGGGCTTCTTCGGCGCGGCGGTTTTCTTCTGTACGGCGGGCTTCTTCGGCGCTGGCTTCATCCGCAAGTTGACGATTTTGTTCTTCTGTCCATAAAGTTGTGAGAGAATCTCTGCGAGCTTGTTCTAGACGGCGACTAATTTTCACGGACTCCGGTGTTAGCGAATCCGCAAAATGATCAAGTGCCAAAAGTACAAGCGCAGTAACGGGAATGACCGATAATATGATAAACCTCGTTAATGCAGGACTAAACCAGTGCAATCTATCCCCGGGCATCTTCTTGAACAATCGATAAGACCCAATCAACAAATGAGCAAGTGCTATGAATACCGAAATACCAAACAATACGGTGAGATATTGAAACCAGATGAAAGCCAAAATGAAAATGTCAATTGGCGGTACAAATAATATTATCAAGGCTATTGCACCTTCCCCATCAACATGATTCAACATATCAACTGTTATTCCCTTTCGGGTAAGATTATCGCAAAATAGTGTATCTTGCATATATGAAACATATTCGCTCCAAATTTCTGGCTCGTGGCTTTGATGCCCAAGAATATCAACGCTACATTCAT
>JANYDO010000046.1 GCA_025363605.1 Candidatus Kapaibacterium sp. | reverse complement strand
CTCACGGAGGCGCGTGAATTTGAGCTTTTCTTTTGTATTGCTGACCGCCGTGCCGACTTTTTCCCGTGTTTCCGCCATTTTGTCGGACATTTTGTCCTTAGCAGAGCTTACTTTTTCTTTGAATTTGTCGAAAAGTGCCATAGTCTTGAAGAGATTATTAAGTGTTGAATTCCGCGTGTTGAATATCACCAATGAACAAGAAAAACCCGAAAAGCAAGATTTGGTCTTGTTTTCGGGTCTGCAAGTAGGATATACCTATGAAGTAAGGGGAAAATAGGGACGGCAGCGCATGATTGCATACTTCTGCCAAGCCCAAGACTGCTCGTAATTCACTTTCGCCCCATTAGCCAAGATATGCCCGAAGCGCTTTGGAACGCGAGGCGTGGCGCAAGCGCCGAATAGCTTTTTCCTTGATTTGGCGGACGCGCTCACGTGTAAGATTGAAGCGCTCCCCAATTTCTTCCAGCGTAAGCGAATGTTCATTGTCCAGCCCAAAATAGAGACGAACGACTTCCGCCTCGCGCTCGGAGAGCGTCGAGAGCGCACGGCGAACTTCTACGCGCAACGATTCTGCCATAAGTCCATGATCCGGCGGTGGCTGCTGCTCATTCGGAAGTACGTCCAGAAGGCGATTATCTTCACCATCGTTGAAGGGTGCATCTACCGACAAGTGGCGACCGGAAATTTTGATAGTATCGGTCACTTCACTCATGCTCATATCAAGCTGCTCGGCAAGTTCGGCGCTTGTGGGTTCGCGTTCATACGCTTGCTCAAGCTCGCTGTATTTTTTGCCAATTTTATTAAGCGCACCGACCCGGTTAAGCGGCAGGCGAACAATACGCGACTGTTCCGCCAATGCCTGCAAGATAGATTGGCGAATCCACCAAACGGCGTAGGAAATAAATTTGAAGCCGCGCGTTTCGTCGAAACGCTTTGCCGCTTTAATTAAACCTAAATTACCTTCGTTAATAAGGTCGCCGAGTGAAAGTCCCTGATTTTGATATTGCTTTGCTACCGAGACGACAAATCGCAAGTTGGCTTTTGTCAAACGCTCCATCGCGTACTGACCTTCGTCGCCACCCTTTTTAATTTGCTTCGCAATTTCAATTTCTTCGTCGCCCGTTAAAAGCTCAACTCGCCCAATTTCTTGCAAATACTTATCGAGGGACTGGCTTTCGCGGTTTGTGTATTGTTTGGTTATGCGCATGGTACTTGTAAAATTCTCCGATATTCTGTCGTGGTCAAAGTCTTCTTAATCCGTGATAAAATCGTCTTTTTTGGGATATTACTTTGATGTGTCCAAAGCAACGTAGCCTGAAAAGGCAAACCTCAAAAGTACGGATTTATTATTGGTTTACCAAAGAGTTTTTATGGTACGTGTTCTTACTCCAATAAACGAAGCAGAAGATGCTTTATTGTATCGGACTTCCTCCCCGTTCGCAAGTATGCGAATGTAGGCAATCGAATTTGATACTGCCAACGAAGTAGATGATAAAACGATGAGACAAAGTAGGTAATTATTTGTCCCGAAGGATTTCATCGTAGAGTTTGCGCAGAAGCTGTACGTCTTCCCATGCAGCCCTTTTCCATTCGGGATTGCGGAGCAAAGCAGCCGGATGGTACGTCGTCATCATCGGGATTCCACGAAATTCCAACACTTTGCCGCGAATCGCTCCCATTGTGTGTTTCGACTTGAGCAAGGTATTGACAGCAGTAAGCCCCAGCGCAAGAATAAATGTAGGCTGCACAAGGTCAATTTGCTTGTACAAATACGGCTCACATTCAGCGACTTCATCCGATTCAGGGCGGCGATTCTCCGGTGGACGGCATTTGATGATGTTTGCGATATACACATCCTCGCGCTTGAAATCTATGGCTTCCAGAATCTTCGTTAGCAGTTGACCACCACGTCCCACAAAAGGCTCACCCTGCGCATCCTCATCCGCTCCGGGCGCTTCACCAATAACCATAAGTCCTGCATTGGGATTACCAACACCAAAGACAAAATTTGTACGTGTCGCGCCAAGTTTGCAGTTTTGGCACGTATGAATTTGCTCATACAAAGCGCCTAATGTCGGAGAGCTTTGCCAGATAGCAGTGCTTTCTGATGCTGCGCCCTTTTGGGCAGTTACGGCTGGTATTGAAGCTGTGTTGCCAAACAGCGAGGGCATAGAGGCAGCATCAGATGAGGGTAATGTCTTGGGCATAATCGGAATGTCTTTGATGGAAGAAAGTGGTTCTCGCTGCTCGTAGGAGACTGCTTGTTCGTCGTCGTGAGCAACATCTTGCGTTATTACGACCTCAGGCAATATATTGTGAGGAACTGTGTACACGATATTGCCCGTCAACGCCTGGCGCTGAAGCAAATACCGCTCAATGCGCGTAAAGATAGTCTCTGTGTGGTTCATAAATATTGGGCAGAAGTATCGTTTTTTTAGAAGGACTTCATAAATTTTACCATAGGTTGAAAATTTTGTGTAATTTAGAGGCTGTTTTGCTAAAACACAAGTGATTACGCAAAAATTATTTTTTGCTACTTTTCATGGTATTGTCTTAACAATCTTTCTTTTTACCTCTGCAACTTTTTGTTTGAATACGCTATGAGTACAACCACTGAGCAACGTTCCGACTTCGCTAAAATGGCACTTTTTGTTGGCATAGGCTTACTATGTATGCTGGGCATTATTTTTGGAGGCTTTTATGCCGAAGCATATATCAATCCTTGGCTCAAAGGAAAGCCGGAACGGTATGGTCAAACTGTCCTCAAAACTCCTTATCCGGTTATTGTCGAACAGAATCCACAGCCGACAAGTTCTCTTGATGAAATCGCTAAAATCAAGGTACCTGCACCGGCAGACGACCCGAATCTTAAAGTTCGTGAAGGCTTAGTATTGTGGCTACGTGCCGATGCTGTTCCGCAGGGCACAAAGCACGCTGATCTGGTGGCTATTTTACCGGATGCTTCTCCTCTTAGAAATGATGCTCGCCAAATGTACCCCGTGAGCCGCCCGCGCTACTCACAAGGCGAAATCAATGGTAAAGATGCTTTACACTTTGACGGCAAAGATTCTTTCTACTACTATGAGAACAACTTTGGCGTAAGCCCGGCAACAGTCTATGCCGTCTGGAAGCGCAAAGAATATGGTGGCTCGTCATTCCAACGCCTCTATTCCAGTGGCGCTTTTGGCACTGATTACGAAAATGCAAAAGCTGCACCAGCAGGTCAACCTGCCTATAACGGCATATACTTTAGCGCATACGACCCTAAAGGCGACGGCACAGATGTCCCCGATGCAAATGGTCAACTAATGGCACCTCCGACCGAAACCAAATTACACAAAAATATTTCTGTGCAGCCGGTGGATTTGCGTAGATTCATGGTCGGGCGCTTAAATCATGGCCCGGTACAATTCTTTTCCGGTCAGCTTGGGGAGATTCTCCTTTTTAATCGCGCTCTTTCTGCTGATGAGCAGAAACAAGTAGAAAACTATCTCACGACGAAGTACCAACTGAATAAACAAGCGCAGTAAAATAATAATCAGTTGAATCTCACGAAAGAAATCACGTTATGACAAAGAAAGCCACCCTCAACCTCGATGACGGCGCAATGCGTCTGGTCGGAAAAAATGAAACCGGAACCGTAACGGCTTTTGATGTGACATCGGAAAATGGTGGTAATGGCTCGGCAGCTTCGCCTATGGAAGTCTTTCTTCAATCGGCGGCAGCGTGCTCAGGGATGGATATTCTGAGCATTATTCGCAAGAAGCGCAAAACTGTCACCGACTTGCGCATCGAAATTGAGGGCGAACGCGCTGAAGAGCATCCGCATATCTACACCTCTATTGCCGTGAAATATATTCTCGTTAGTCCCGATGCTACGGAAGGCGACATGAAACGCGCCTGCGAACTTTCACAAGACCAGTATTGTAGCGCCTTTGCGATGATTAAGCGGAGCGGATGCGCAGTCTCGTGGACAAGTGGAATTGAACGCCCATAATGCCCGCCTTGTAAGCAGCATTCAAAAAAAATCTAAATTAGGATGTACCTTACCGTGGTACTGTCTTTTTATCATTTCATTCGATATTTTTCTATGAGCAAATCAGCACTTGATTACCTCGTGCCCAAAACAGCCGCCACACGCGCTCGTTATAAATCCGGCAACCGCCCTTCCTTCGCGCAATTTGTGGAAGACTACGTCAACCAAGAAGTGGACGTACAGGGTAACTTTTCCGATTTTATGTCTGTTCGTGATACGTACTTTGACTATAAAATTATCCCACACCACATTGACTTCATCATACGCCGTATGATTCCTGAAGTCCTTATCCACTCAAAAAAGCAAGACGAACGCATTGTCCGCGAACACTACGACCGCGGCAATGACTTCTTTCGTGCCTTCTTGGGACCACGCATGGTCTATACGAGCGGCTTTTTTGTGGACTTAGAAACAGACACACTTGAAATGGCGCAAGACCGCAAAATGCAAATGGTCTGCCAAAAACTCCATATGAAAGAGGGCGACCGCCACTTGGACATCGGTTGCGGCTGGGGAACACTTGTCACCTATTCAGCAAAACATTTTGGCGCAAACTCGACGGGCGTG
The DNA here is from genome assembly GCA_025363605.1 of Candidatus Kapaibacterium sp. Lineage (GTDB taxonomy): Bacteria > Bacteroidota > Ignavibacteria > Kapaibacteriales > UBA4661 > PH2015. The sequence goes on along the minus strand of JANYDO010000046.1, from coordinate 8,191 downwards.
ACGATTGCTCAAGAAGGATACAACTGGGGTATGAAGCAAATCGCGGACAATGGCGTAAGCGACCACTCGCGTATTTTGCGTATGGATTACCGTGATATTCCGAACCAAAAATTTGATAAAATCACCTGTTTGGAAATGGGCGAACACGTTGGTATTCGCAAGTTCCAAGGCTTTATTAAGCAGATTTACAATCTTCTGGAAGACGACGGAAAATTTTACATTCAGCAAGCAGGTTTACGTGCCAATCCGGGCATTTTCCAAGGCGGTCAGCACTGGGAAGACCTCATTTGGGGCTTGTTTATGAACGAGTATATTTTCTCCGGTGCCGATGCCAGCACACCGCTTGCATTCCTGACACGCTGTTTGCAAAACGCAAATTTTGAAGTCAATACCGTTGAGAACCTCGGCATCCACTACTCCCATACAATTCAAAAATGGTATGATAACTGGATTGAAAACGAGGAGTTCATCAACAGCAAATACAGCATCTGGTGGTTCCGTATGTGGCAGATTTTCTTGCGTTGGTCGGTGGACATCGGTGCACAAGGCTCGTCCACGTGCTGGGGCATTGTCTCGCACAAAAACTTCAACGAAACCAATCGCAACGAGTACCTGGGCAAACTGAACCTAGGCGAACGGGCAATGGAAATCGCCGTTCCGATGGAACTCTAACCGAGCAAATTCTCAAGAGCCTTGTGCCGCAGATACAAATGCGAACAAGGCTCTTTTTTTGTACTTTTTGTTGCTTCCGCCTCATGACTATTCTTCAAGCAATTATTCTTGGTCTTGTGCAAGGGCTGACAGAATTTCTGCCCGTAAGCAGTTCGGCACACCTCACGCTTGTTGGCAAAGCAATGGGACTTATTTCGCCGGAGCATCCCGAAGCGTGGACAGCGTTTATAGCCGTCATTCAACTTGGAACGCTTATGGCAGTGCTGGTGTACTTTGCGCGGGATATTATGCAAATCTCTACCGCATTTTTTCGTGATAATCTCACTGCCCGCAAAGCGTGGACGGAGCAATCGCATGAGTCGAAAATGGGATGGTTTGTGATTATTGGCACATTGCCGATTGTGACGATTGGTCTTGTTCTCAAAAAAGTTATTGAGAGCAATCTGACCAAAGACGTGACGCTTATTGCCTGGACGCTTATTGTTTTGGCGTTAGTGTTGCTGTTTGCAGAGCGTGTAGCGAAGCAATCACGCGGCTTCGATGCTATTACGTGGCGCGATGCGCTTGTTATTGGCTTCGCGCAAACGCTGGCGCTCTTTCCGGGCGCATCACGCTCCGGCACGACGATTACGGCGGGCTTATTTACAGGATTGAAGCGAGATGTGGCTGCCAGATTCTCATTTTTGCTGAGTATTCCGGCGGTTTTTGCAAGCGGACTCTTGCAACTCAAGCAATCACTGGGCTTTATGAATACACAAGACTTGACAACGCTTGTGGTGGCGACGCTTGTCTCCGCAGTTTCGGGCTATGCTGCCATCGCACTCCTCCTTCGCTATCTGCAAACACATTCGACTGCTGTGTTTGTGGTGTATCGCGTGGCACTTGGCATAGCGCTTCTCACGATATGGAAATCGCTATTTTAGATGCTGTTATGCGCATTACGTTCCCATCGTTTATCGTTACGGCGCTCTTTTTTGCGTGGGCAGGCACTGCTTGTCAAAAATATAGTCAGCCGGAACGCCTTCGGCGCTTTACCGCACCCCAGCAAATTCCAGCCTCGCAAAAGAATACAGTTTCCAAGACGCTTGAGAATCCACCTGACTCCGCTTCGGTAGCGGATACTATTCCTACGGTGACACATCGCGCAGTCGTGCGTACTACTCTGGGCGAAATTACTATCGGCTTGTACGGCAAGGATGCGCCACGAGCGGTGGAAAATTTTGTCAAACTTTCGGAGCGTAAATTTTTTCGCGGCATACTCTTTCACCGCGTAGCAAGAAATTTTGTTATTCAAACCGGCGACCCCAAGACCAAAGACAAACGCAAAAAAGACGAATGGGGTACAGGCGGTGAAAGCGCTTTCGGTGAGCCATTCCCTGATGAAATTTTCACCGATGCCCCCAGTGTAAAGCGTGGCTACAGACGTGGCACTGTCGCAATGGCAAATCGCAGCCCTGATGCCAACACGAGCCAGTTTTTCTTTTGTCTGCGAGATATTTCGGAATTACCCCAGCAATTCACCATTTTTGGCGAGGTTTTGCGCGGACAGAATATCGTGGACAGCATTGGGAACGTCGAAATCATACCTCAATTAAACGGAAACGATGGTCGTCCCGTCAAATCAATTGTCATCAAAAGCGTTGCGGTGGCGAAAGTACGCGCCCTCACGCGATAATTATCATCACAATATCATTTTGTTCAACATTTTTAAGGATAAGCCCCATGAAAACACGACGTATATTGAATTCCCTGCCTTTGCTGGCACTGGCAGCCATCATTATCAGCAGTTTCACAGCTTCGCTGGCATTGGCACAGAAAAAGACTTCAAAAGAGAAATCACCTTCATCCAAATCTACTACCACTTCTTCATCCAAAATGAGTACCACCACCTCTACACGTCCGCAATACGTCATAAGCGTTACCGTCGGCGGGAAACCGCTTGGCAGCATGACCATTGAAATTTTTAACGACCTTGCACCGAAACACGCTGCAAATTTTGACAGCCTTGTAGCAGCAAAATTTTATGATGGTACGGCATTTCACCGCATCATTCCGGGCTTTATGATTCAAGGCGGAGACCCGAATTCACGCCCCAACAGTGGCAAACCCAAGATGTTTTGGGGAACCGGAGAACCCGGACAACGCACAGTTCCGGCAGAATTTAGCCAAACACTGAAGCATGAACCGGGTGTCATTTCCGCAGCTCGCACCGCAGACCCGAATAGTGCGACTTCTCAGTTCTTCATCTGCCACGGCGCTCCCTCCCATCTGGACGGACAATACTCAATTTACGGACGAGTAATTAGCGGAATGGAAGTCGTTGACCAGATTGCTCGCGTTCCCTGCGAACCCTCTGCCGGCGGAGATATTTCCAGCCCTGTCGAAAAAGTAGAAATGAAAATTGTGAAAAAATAACATCACGTTATTTACCTCTCACCTTCACAGTGAGAAAAACTTAGCGAACGTCTTTGCCTCCTGGAAGGTAAAGACGTTTTTTTATGCCTCACAGGATAACCTTCATCACTTTACCAACAGTTTACAAAAACACTGTTGAGAACTCAACGACTTTCCGTATATTGCAGCTTCGAGAGGCATTCTGTCTCGTTTAACCCGCGTATTTTCCGCATTTTTTTTGTGTACTCTAATCATGGTCGAACTGCCTATCCGTCTGAACGACAAGCCGCATGAAGCACTGATGAGTGTTTGGTGGACATCGCTCATGTTGAAGAAAATTTCCACCAAAATTTTCCAGCCGGAGCTTGCTTCCGAAGCCCAATTTAACATTCTTGTTTTGCTCAAAGAGGCGAATAAGCCGATGACGCAGAATGATTTGAGTCGTAAATTGCTTGTTGACAAATCCAATATCACGGGGCTATTGGACAGACTGGAGAAACAAGGTCTGCTTGTCCGCACCAACGTAGAAGGCGACCGACGAAGCTACCATATTGAGCTAACTCGCGAAGGGCGACGAGTGGTCAACAAACTCGACAAGCGCTATACCAGCGCCGTAGAATCAGTGATGAACGAACTCAGCGCAGAAGAACACGAAACCTTGATTCGGCTCACCAAAAAAGTACGTTCCGGTCTTGTGAAGCAACTGGAAGAATAATGCTATGCAGCACTTACGGGAATACTGGAAACCATACTGGGGCGTAGTTCGTGCAGGTCTTGCGAACGCGGTGGAATATCGAACAAATTTTTTTATTGACACAGTGGCATGGTTACTGGTTTCCGGTGCTGTGAATATGTATTTGTGGTTCGCCGTGTACGAATCCTCGCACGAGTCCGTCCTTGCTTCGATTACACTTCCCCAAATGCTTGCCTATATTGCCACAGCAACACTCTGCGCCTCCATTTGCCGAAAGGGACGATTTGAACGCGCCACCGGCGAGGAAATCCGCAGCGGGGAACTCAATAAATACCTTGTCAAACCCATTACCCACATTGGCTATATCCTTGCCGCTGCCACAGCAGAACGTATAATTTCGCTGCAACTCACCGTTATACTTGTCATCGTTGTCGGAGTACCCCTTGCGCTGGCGACGGGCGTATCGCTTTCCTTGTCAGGATGCCTCGCCGCTTTCCCGATTTTGCTTTGCGGCATGATGATTCATAGCCTCATTGCCCTTACGTTGTCGTATTTAGCATTTTGGCTTGATGAGGTCTGGACATTTCACGTCGTCAAGGATATTAGCTTTTGGTTTCTTTCCGGTCAGCTTTTGCCGCTTTCTGCACTGCCTCCCGATGCGTTCTTTATCTCCAGTTTGCTCCCCTTTCAGTATTTAGCTTATGTTCCGGCATCGCTGATGGTCGGGACAATCCCTGCGAGTGCGGCATTGCCCTATTTTGCCGGGGCGCTCTTCTGGACACTTCTGCTTTATGGCGGAACGCTCTTGGTCTGGAAACGAGGCATCATACGCTATTCCGCCTTTGGTGGATAACAAATGTACTCTAGGCAGAAGTTCTCGGTTGCTTGATGATAGGATGAGATTAATCATTTATCGATACTGGACTGCTCCCCATTTTTGGACAGGAAGTATAGATAAGTTTTCCCACTACCTGTCCCCAAAATGGGAGTGTTGCACTTTGTCGCTACGGCCTATGTACATGACAAAAGTCCTAGAAAGCTGATGAGCACTTGCCTGAAGTGCTGTGAGTTGAGCAAAGAATGCTGAAGTTCTTGAAGCCCATATGCAGTAATAGAAGGAGCTAATCGTCCATGCTTTTTGACGGTAATGGCTTTTTCCTCCATCAAAAAGAGTCCGCATTTGTACGCCCAGAGAAGAGCAATGGCAAGTAAGGCGAACAAACGCCACAGCCTTGCAGGGTCGTTCAGATGTGTTGTCTCAAGATGGAAACCGCGTGATTTCAAGGAAGCGAAGAGCGTTTCAATCGTCCATCGCTTTTTGTAGATAGCGAAGGCATTTCGGGTTTGTTGCTGATGAGCGATTATACACCAATCATGCTCTCAACGCATGACACTGATGTAGAACCGAACACCATAGATTTCCGTCTGTAAGCGTCCTCTGACGCGCTGCCCTGCCCGCATCCATGCAAGAGCGTGTTGGATTTGCTGCTTGCCCTGTGGTGTATCAACCAGAGTATTGGCGCGAAGGCGAACCAGCAGGGGTATTTTCCGTCGTTGAAGAAACAGAAACCAATGCTGACCGATAAACTCACGGTCGCCAAGCAATTTTGCAATATGCTCGGGCATGACCAAGAGTAAGCGTTTGAGCAGTCTCTGCCGCGCACTGGTGCGTGAATTGCCCGCTTTTGGGAGCATCATCCAAAATATAGGTATGGATGTTCCTTCGACAATGATGCCCAGAACGAGGATATTGAAGACAACCTTCCCAAAATGCCATTCTGTGCGGTCAAGGCTCAGGCTATAGGGCGGTGGTATTGGTATCATCGAAAGGAGCATTCGCGCAATGTCCTCTCCACGAAAGGAGAACTCGGCAAAGAATCGTTGTAAACGCCGATATTTCGATTCTTTTTTGCTTTTGCCATCAAGAGCATGAGCGATTTTGATGCCATTAACGGTACAGACCTTGAGGGCAGCAATGATATAACTGGCGGCAAAGTCACACCGACGCTTATCCCACGAGAGATGTTTTTGGAAAACTTCGCTCCGCATTAGTAACTGAAGTTACGCTTGCGCAAAAGTGGTTTGGTTTTCATACAAGTTTTGTAAGCGCCGCAATTCGGCAAAAGCTGCTTGCAATGCTTTGAGGTAGAGTTGCCCCTTGAGGGCAAAATGATTTTTCTGTTCTTTGATTGTAAGCCGTTCAAATTTAGCGAAGGCGCACACACTGGCGAAGAGATGTGCCGACTGTCGGTCAATGGCTCGTGCAGGTGAGCGCTCTAAACTCGCGTTCTGCTTGAGGTCTTTGTGATACGTCTCTACTTCCCACCGTTTTTGGTAGGTCGAGATGATAGACTGGTAGCTTTGGCTAAGGTCGGTGGTCAGCAAGAACAGTTCACCAACCGCATTGTCTTTGTTTATGAAGACATCGCGGCAAATGGCGACGGCTTGGTTGACCGAACGCAAAAAGACACGACGGACGGTGCCGGGTTCAAGCCCCAAGGTGTTGATTGCCACAAAGATACCACGCTGGCGGTCTTGTTCACTGGAGAGCGACCTGCGTGCTTGATTTGATAGCTCCAAGGTAGTGTTTGCCAATGGCAAGCACCGCATTGATGTTCTTGGCATTGCTAAACCAGCAATCACCAAGCACATACCGAAATGGTATTGCGTTCTGATATGCCCAATGAAGCATATCGCGGAACATCTCGTTCTTCGTGCAGTGCGCCTTCCATTCTTCCTTGTGCGTCTTGACATCACTTCGCAGCGGCTTGACCACTGCTTCAAAGCCAACCGGAACACGAGCGCCCTGAGAACAGTACAACAGGCTCAGGCAGTTGATACCCCGAACATAGTCTTGCTTGGTGTGATCCCAATGAATCGATACTAAACCATTGATTTCACTGTGCGGTTTGTGGGCAATCGTATCGTCCACTACCGATACGCCATCCTCGCTCTCTATCCGGCGAACCAGTGGCTTGACTTCTTTCCATAGCGCTCGTCCATCAAACGCTGTTGTGGCTAGCATATCGGTAAATACATCATGCGACAATGCTTTATCAAGCATCTCGGAAAGTTTTGTCGCGCTGGTTTGACCAAACGAACTCAGCAGATAATCCGTGTATAAATCCAGTCTTGCTTCCATGGCCATTCCTTTCTCTCTAGGTGAACAATCAGATACCGAAAGCAATCTACGGATTTATGATTTTTCTTTAAGCGTAACTTCAGTTGATAATAATATTTATTCTCCTGAATATACACCCACCCCATTACAATTCCAAGCAATACCCAATACTTTCCCTACTTCCTCACCAAGCGCCCAATCCTAAATTCCTTCGGTGTTTGCTTGCCTTTGAGGAGAATGGCGGCGGCAAGTTCGCCGATAGCCGGAGCGTGCTTGAAGCCATGTCCGGAGCCGCCGCCAACGATAAGCGCATTTTTCGCATCCGGCAATCGGTCAATGATAAAATCGCCGTCTAAGGAGTTTTCGTACTGGCAGACACGAGCTTGAATAAGCGGTGCATTGCCCAAAGCCGGAAACCTCATTCTAAGGAAGCGGCGCACGGCGCTCAAGCCTTCCTCGCTCGGCATACGGTCGCCCGTAGAAGGGTTAAATGGTCCTCCTCGCGTGTCGGAAGCAATCTTGAAGCCGCTTGTCAGCGTTTCTTTGCCCGAGCCTTGTATGCCGTACAGGAGGTCTTTGCCGGTCATATCCACCCACACTGGAAATTTACTCACGCGCTTATCTTCATAATTCACCCCAAAGTAAAAAACTTCCTGCCGCGTGGGGCGAATCATATCTTCGAGTAGTTCGGGAAAAATCTCCGGCAGCCATGCGCCACAAGCAAAAGCGAATTGCTCGGCGGTGATGACAGCGCCGTCAGCAAGCTGTATGGATTCTACTTCTCCGCCGCGAATAACCTTCCCCTTCATTCCCGACTGCCGATATTCTCCACCTTCCGCCAAGAACGCCTCCAGAAGCGTTTCACAGCTTTTACGTGCCAAAAGGTAGCCTGCTTTTTCCTCAACAAAGCCCCGCCGTACACCGTCTATCGTGACGAGAGGGAATTTTTTTGTAATTTCATCGGCTGTCAGTTCGTCAAAAGGCAGATTATTTTTCTTTAAGGCAGGAATAGATTGGCGAAAAAATTTCTCATCGTCGCCCATCAGCCAGAGACAGCCGGACTGGACGAATAGCTCTCGCTTTACCTTCTCTTCATGCGCTTTCCAGAGTTCGATTGAGCGTGCGACCATACTCACATACACTTCCGTTGCGCCATATCCGGCTCGAAGCGCCCGCGTCTCGTCGCTTGAGCTGGCACGAACGTTGCCCACACCGAAGGCATCCACAAGCATCACTCGCAGCCCCATTCTGCGGAGCATAAGCGCTGTCCACAAGCCAAACACACCCGCTCCCACGACGACGACATTCAG
>JANYDO010000024.1 GCA_025363605.1 Candidatus Kapaibacterium sp. | reverse complement strand
ATTTACGTTTCCGGGCGCGGTAATGCCTTTGAAGTCAGTATCACGCCTAACTTGGTGAACTTTGGAAATGTGACCGTGGGGCAGCAAGGCACTAGCACGCCGCGCATCACAAACCCAAGCACTGAAGACACCTTGCGCGTGGTAGTCTATCTGAAGCGTGGTGATAATTTCTTTCTTACGGGAGGACGCTCCTTTACGTTGCCACCGCTTGCGTCGGTGAACGTTCCCATCGCTTTCCGCCCCAGCGCCGACTCACTTTTTACTGACGATATTTGCGTTTCCGAGCAGCGTTGCTTTTTTACGACGTGCGCTAGTGTGCAGGGACGCGGCATTCAGCAGGTTTTTCGTTTTGATTCCGTTGTTACGCGCTTGGATGGTGTGCTGGGATGCGCATCCTTGCTGGACACGCTCACGATTGTGAATACTTCAGGCACAGACCAAGTTTTGACGAATATCCGATTCAATGACCCAAGTGGACGTTTTCAACTAATTTCGGGCTTAGATGGCGTGAATGTTGTTTCGACAAGCATTCCAAGCGGTACATCGCTTCCTGTCATTATCCGCTACACGCCCAATGACCTCACGCAAGACCGCACCGATGCGGCTACGATTACTTTTAGCGCTGCCGGGCAAAATTGGACATTGAGCATTCGCGGCACATCTGTCGCACCAAAGCTCTTCATAACGTCTGTCACTGCTTTCGGAACGGTGGAGGTGGGCGACACAAAACGTGATACAATTCTTGTAGAAAATATCTCACTTGTACCCGTAAGCCTTAACCCCTTGACGCTGCCTATTACGGGAGGCTATACCATCCATTGGAGCGAAAAACCTCTTCCTACAACGCTGCAACCGCGCGAAGTGGTGCGTGTGGGTATTACCTTTGCGCCGACAGCAGCCGTAAGCTATAATGGCACTATTACGGCAACCTCACTTTCGCCTTGCCCTACAAGCGTAACAGGACAATTCCGAGGACGTGGCGTAATAGCTAACCTCGAAGCAGGTGCAAATCCTGTCAATATCGGCTTCACTCGCCCTTGCGAATGTAAAACAGGTATTACGACGCTATTTAACTCATCTTTTGCCAATACCTTTACGATTCAAAGTGCGGTCATCGGAGCAAATACGAACGATCCTGCTACCAGCAGACCGGAATTGTTCACGTGGTCATCGCGCTTTTCGCCCAATGGCACAACACCATACCAAATTCCACCGCAAGCCACCGATACTATAACAATTCGCTTTTGTCCGCGAACACTTTCCACCGCTCAAAACGTCCTGAACGCAGCCACGATGAGCTTTACAGCGCAAAGTCCCGCAGGGCAGCAGAATTTCACGATTGACCTCACCGGACGCAGAGCGCTTGTGTTTACATCTGCTCCGGCGCAGATTGATATTTCGCCTGCACCGCTTGTTGGCACAGCTGCTACGCCCGTTACGTTCAATCTGAGCATTCCGACAGGTACATCACAGAATCCCTCAGCCGCGCCTGTGGTGATAGATTCCATCGGCTTCCAGAGTGCAGACGGCTTTGCAACAACACCGCAAGCATTTAGTATTATTTCGCCCACAGGCAGTTTCACCATTCAGCCTAATCAAGCATCAGTGCAAGTGCGTGTGGGCTTTCGCCCCACAGAAGCACGTCCGTATGCGGCGCGTTTGGTTTTGTATCAATCCCAACCATGCCGCGACATTGACACGACGATATTGGTTTTTAGCTCTAGCTTTATGAGTCCGCTTGGTTTGCTAGTCTGGTTCAATAATGCGGCAGTAAGACTAGACACATTTAACATTACAACCTGCGGAACAGTAAATGTCCCGATTTTTTCCCCGAACAAACTGGCAGATTCGGTAAACATTCGATTGCGTCTAACTTTTGATACGACAAAAATTCGCGCCGTGAGTGCGGCTTCTGACCTTGTACCCCAAAGCCAAGTCGTGATGCGCTCCGCGAGTGGTGGCGTAGAATTACAACTGAAAAAAGTACAGCTTGATTCGGTTCGGGCGCTCTTTCGCGTTGAGTTTGCCAGCATTTCGGGACGAAGAGCCACATTCCCAATCGCCATTGATAGTATCGTGGTTAGCACAGTGAGCGGTGCTCCATTTTCTCTTATTCCGGCAGGCACGTCCGGAAGAATGATTATCCAAGAAACAAGGATTGATGCGCCTCCACTGCCACGCCCAACCGTTCAATTCGACAGCGTTCAGCTGTTGGGTTGTGCCTCGCGGACGCTTGTGGTGCGCAATATGGGCGATGTGGCAGTACGAGCCTTTTCGTTGGTGAATCTACCGCCGGATGTGCGCATCATTGCTGCCATGCCGCCGCTAACGGATTCCGTGCGCGTGGGGCAAGCGCTCACGCTCACGCTGGAGTATTGCCCGCGCTCGGAGAACCGCATAGATACAGTGCTTGGTGTACGTTCGGACGCGCCGTGTACAAGCGTTACCTACGCGACTGTCGCCGGACGCGGCTTCCGTCCTGACTTTCCGCTTATTTTTTCGTTCACGAGTGCCACGCTGCGCGGTACGATTGGCGATACGGTTACGATTCCACTCGTCATTAACCGCGACATCGCTACGACGCTTGGCGGAACGCGCTTTTGGCTTCGGAAGTTCCGTTTTGCTGTGAACGTCGCATATAGTCCTTATTCACTGAAGTTTTTGGATGCGACGACTCCGCTCAAGGGCGCATCGGTCGTAGCGCAGAATACATTTCCACAAAATGCTGTTCTAAAAGGCGCACTGGCGCTCAATTTCACGAATGTAGATTCGCTGCAAGCGGGAACGGTAGCGCTCTTGCGATTCCTTGTTGCTGTGCCGGACACGCTCATTACGCCGATGATAGTGAGCAGTGATTCCGCCTCGTTCCGCTCCGACAGCCTCATGTTTCTACGGATTCGCCCGATTCCGACGACGGCAACGTGGACAACGGACGGCATTTGCAACATTACGTTTTTACGCTTTCCTCAGACGGGTGGCGGTAATCTCGCAGCACAGCTTTTCCAAAGCTATCCCAACCCAAGCGCCGGAGACCGTACCACAATTGAGTTTGAGATTGCTGAAACTTCTTCGGTGCGGCTTACTATCTATGACCAATTAGGCAATGTCGTTCAATCGCTTATGGATGGGCAAGTATTGCAAGCAGGGCGTTATGCGGCTGACGCTGACACGCGTAGTTTGGCACAAGGCGTGTACCGATACGTGCTGGAAAGTGGTTCGTTTCGGGCAGCAAAAGCAATGGTGATTATTCGCTAGTTTTACTTTGGCAAGTTAGTCTATAAGTCTTATGGAATTTGTTGACGTTCCATTGTCGCGCGCTGTTCGGCATTGGCGGCGCGTAGACGCAATTCTGCCATATCAAACTCGTGCTTGCTGGCCAATGACGATGCCTGCACTAGATTATGAACATGCAAACGACATACTCACCTCATCAATCTTTCGCCGTAGCTGCTGATTATCATTGACGAGACGTGTTAATTCCTCAGTACGATCATCTCCGTTGCGGCGCATACTCGTCAATTCATCGAGAGCCTTCGAATAGTCGGCACGTACGCTATTCAACTGGTCGTTGGTGAGCGTGTACGCGGTACGCACTTCGGCAAGCTCGTCGACTAGTTGTTGCCGATCGCGCGCGGCCTTCTGTC
>JANYDO010000560.1 GCA_025363605.1 Candidatus Kapaibacterium sp. | reverse complement strand
AAGACCAAACCACAGCGCTAGAAACGCAATAGTAATGCCCAAATACGGGAGAGAAAGGCGTACAAGCGTCTTTGCATCAAGGTTTGCAAATGTATAGAGCAAGCCGATTATCACCGGCAGCATCAGTACAGCACTTTCCTTTGAAAGCAACGCCAGAGCGAAGGCAGAAAAGCTCACTACAAGATGCTGCGCGGAGTGAGAATGAAGATGCTTAAAAAGAAACAACGCCGATGTCAGTGCAAAAAGCAACGCAAACATTTCATCACGGCTTTTAATATTGGCAACAACGGCTGTGTGTGCAGGATGCACCGTAAAAAGCAATGCAACCGCAAACGGTAAAAAGTTTTGTATCGCGGGAGTGGAGTCAGCTTTTTCAAAGAGCCGACGCAAAAGTAAAAGCAGTACGACCGCCGTTAATGCGTACAAAGCAGCATTAACGCTGTGCGCAACGACAGTGTTATTATTAAACAGTTGCTTTTCAATGGCAAACGAAATAAACGAGACCGGGCGATAGGTTTTACGCTGGTTTGCACGATCATAGTTTTCATCGAATCCTGCAAATGAATCCTTGGTCAAAAGCGCCGGAATACCTGCAAAGCCCTGCTGAACAGTCTTGTGGTCGGTAATGACCATATTGTCATCCAGTACCAATCCAAAGCGCAGCGTTTGTGCATACATGACAAGTGCTACAATGACCAAGAACGTGGCTTGGACGCGAAGATTCTGGTAGAACGGCAGTTTCTTTGCTGCTTTGGGTTTATTTGATTTTGGGTGCGATTTTGCCATGATGGTGAACGTAAATTCAAAGAGGAAAGAGAAACAGGATTGGAAATGCTAAAATGCTCCGATAAATTCTACTCGCGCCATACGATACGGCTGCGTTGCGCCCGGAAGATTGTGAAACACGTCGCGTAATTGCACTTCGATAGTGAAGCCGCGTCCGGTGCTGACTCGCACCGCAGTATTGAGCAGTCCACCGCGCAAGCGTACACGCGGGTCGTCAAGAGTAGGATTGTACTCAATCACCAACGAAACGACGCTTCCAATGGTCTTTTCAATACCAATATACGCATTGGGAAAGCGTTCCGTCAAAATGGGGTCGAAAGAGTAATTGATGCCGCCGTGAAGCGCCAGTGAGCCAAGAAAAGAAAAATTCTTGCTTGCTGCCACAAAAATACCCGGCGAGTGCGTCAAATAGCGACCGCCACCGTATTCACCGCGCCCTTGGGTGCTTACTCCGACAGTCAGTGCGGGGAGCGTCAAGGTTTCGTCAAGAGCGCGAAATCTGGCGTGGAAGCCGGGAAGCGGTTGAAAAACGATATTGCTATTACCCAGAAAGCCAGAACCACCAAAACTCAAGCCCAATTGCAAATTCGTGAAGGGAGAAGCCGTAAATTCCGCTAATACTCCACTATTGCCAAAGACATAACTGTCCACCGCAAAACGCCCACGCGAGAGTACGCCTGCTGTGGGCATATCTACAATGTAACGCGATTCGCTGGCAGCCTGCTCGCCGGCGCTGGCTTGGGCATGGAGAGATATTTCTGTACAAATACTGACAGAATAGAGACAGAAAGCGGTAATAGCTAAAGAATGTAAACTCATATAGTATTTGCTATGTTTTGTTAAACTTTTCTAGCGTGTCCCTTGAATAGGAATGTTGTGAAACGTCAACGCCCCAATACCACGTCGTGTCATAAGCCAAGGTCCCGAATAGACATCATCAGGGGCAGTTGTATAGAATTTTTCGGGAATATAACTAATAGTTTTTGCCGTCATAGACTTGGCAAAGGCAACATATACGCGCTTGTGCGCAACTCGAACTGACAATGCCGATACTTGATTACCATCAAGGAGAAATGCGCTTTGTGCGAGAGTCTGAACAGTACCATGCATTTGAACATCAGGGCTAATAACAAGAGAATCATTCGTGTCAAAATCCAATACCATTTCTCTTCGGTCTGCGCCAGTCCATGATGCAGCGACAATCATCGGAGATGCTATACCAATAGTATCAACGGCATTGAAGAAATCACGATTGATAAGACAGGTGATTTGTTTACCTAATTCAC
>JANYDO010000558.1 GCA_025363605.1 Candidatus Kapaibacterium sp. | reverse complement strand
AGGCTCAGTTCGGCAATATTGCGCGGTTTGGGACGCTCCAATAGAGCATCAATGAGGTTGAATGCGGCATCTTGCCGTTTGCGTGTCGCCGAAAAAATAGTTTGGCGAAACGCGCGAAGGTCAGCATATTGCTGGGGTGAGATTTGGTTCACAAACACAATCTCGCCACCAGCACTTTCAGATGCAAATCTGAAAGTGCTTTTTTTTCAAAGATCCAAAGATTTATCTAAACTTCAACATTCTCATAGCCAAAGTAAATACTGAATATTCAGTATTTTTTGCTTTCGGGACATTTGAGACCCAAATATAAAACCCGCGTCATTTTCGATTAGTGCGTCACAAGAAGCGCTCGCACATCGCGCTTTTTGGTGTCTAGTTCCAGTATTTGCCGTAGGAGTACCGATGAACTGTCCCCGTCGTCAGCAATTTCGGCAACTTTGAGATGGTCGTGCAACACTGCCAGTTCAAGGTCGAGTGTGCGCATCATTACGCGATGAACGCAATCCCTCATCACACGTGCAAGGTCTTCTGCAATTTCCACGTTAAAATTTCGCCATCGTTCGCTGGGAGTTTCGCGGCGAATTGCCAGTCCCGCAATGCTGCTGTGCAAGTCCTCGCCCTCTGCCGCCAAGCGAAGCAAGGTTTCAAGAGGCTTGCCATTCTGCGAAGCCTCGTCAATGATGATAAATAGCGTCTTCGCTTCTGCCGTCAGGAAAAATTCTTCCGTAATACCCATTTTTTGCTTCATGTACGCGCACGCGCCTTCCACGGTCAGGGCAAGGCGCAAAAGTTCTTCTTCTTCGGGAAAAATTTGTTGCGCTGCTTGGGTAAATTCTTGTGGAAATCGCTCGTTGCTGCGTTGGAGAGCTGTCGCCGACGAAGCAGTATTTGTGCGGTCTTCAGAGGATGGTTTTTCTTCCAGCCGAAGGAGTTTTGCTTGCTCGCCAGCTTGTGCTGTCGTCTCGAAAGGCGCGTCACTCGCTGCGTCTTGACGTTCTTCCTGCGCACGTGCTCTTGAGCGTTCCTTCGCGTCGCTGAATTGATTACGGCGGAGAATTTTGGTCAATTCCTCGTATAAATCCTCTTCGCGGAGCGCAAAGCGCATGGCGACGGATTGTATCATAAAGTCCCGTTTGATACGGTCGGGAACTTTCGCAATCGTCTCCATCATAGAGCGCACAGCTTCTACCTTGCCTGTCGGGGTAGCAAGCAAGCCCTGTTCGCGGAAAATCTCGCCCTTGAAGTCCACTAACGAAAGCGCAGTCTGAAGGCGATGTTGGAACGCATCTGCACCGTCGCGTTGGATAATACTGTCGGGGTCGTCACCGTCGGGCAAACGCACAATTTCGACATCGAAACCTTCTTCTACCGCTAAATCTAAACCCCGCAAGGCAGCATTAACACCTGCTTTGTCGGAATCATAGACAATTTTCAGGCGTTTGCAAAACCGTGAGAGCAAGCGTAATTGCTCTTTCGTTAAGGCAGTGCCGCTTGAAGCCACGACATTCTGGAAACCCGCTTGCGAAACACTCAGCAAATCCGCATAGCCTTCCACCAAAATCCCGTATTCCAGCTTCCGGAGCGCGTCTTTTGCTTGGAAAATTCCGTAGAGAACTTCACTTTTATTGTACACCAGCGATTGCGGCGAATTAAGGTACTTCGCTGACGATTTGTCGTCGTCGCTCATACGTCGCCCGCCGAAGCCAATGACGCGCCCCGTGGGGTTTTGAATCGGGAACATCAACCGCCCGCGAAAGCGGTCATACATTCGCCCTGTCTCTTCTTTTTTGCCCACCAAACCCGCATCCACAAGTGCTTCTTCGCTTACGCCGAGCGCTTGCAGTTCGGTCATGGTGGCATTAAAATTGTCGGGCGCAAAGCCAAGCGCAAATTTTTTGACGGTTTCCTCAGTAAAGCCGCGCATCCGCACGTAGTCCAGCGCATCCGAGCCAAGTTCACCATAGAGATTCTTATAGAAAAAATTACCTGCAAAGCGAAGCGCATTGTACGCGTTTTCGTACCGATTGTTTTCGCTGTGAGATTGTTCGCCCGCATCTTCCGGAAGCGCTATACCAAGCCGTTCGGCAAGTAATTTCACGGCTTCCACATAGCTCATTTTTTGGTGTTCGCGGATGAACGTTATCGCGTCGCCGCCTTTGCCGCAACCGAAGCACTTGAAAATACCTTTCTCTGGCAAAACGTTGAAGGACGGCGTTTTCTCGCTGTGGAACGGACACAAACCCAAGTAATTCCGTCCGCGCTTTTTGAGCGCGACAAAATCACTGATAACCTCGACAATATCAGTGTCGTGGCGTATTTGCTCGATAATATGTTCGGGAATGCGCATAAATAATTCGGGTATAAACTTATTCGTAAAGCAAGTCACGGGTGATTTCTGCAACGTTTCGGCAACCGCAAAGCGCCATCGCGAGGTCAAATTCATCACGGAGAATCTCTAGCACCCGCTTTACGCCTTGTTCGCCGTCATAACCCAAGCCCCAGAGAACAGGGCGACCAAGAAAGACCGCTTTTGCGCCAAGCGCTAAAGCCTTCAGCACGTCCGTTCCACGCCGCACACCGCCATCCAGCATGATGTCCAGACGATTTTCTACGGCTTCGGCAATAGCAGGTAAAGCGCGAATGGTCGCCAGCGCTGTATCTACCTGCCTTCCGCCGTGATTGGAAACGATAATGCCTGCCGCGCCATGCTCCACAGCCATTGTCGCATCGTCAGAGCGCAAAATACCTTTTACGACAACGGGCAAACCACTTACCGTACGCAACCATTCTACGTCCTTCCATGTCAGCGCGGGGTCAATATTTTCCGTAAAATGCCGTGCCAAGCCTGATTCTTCCTTGCCTTGAGAAACGCTCGTTGTACCCAATGCGCGATAATTCGGCAATTCCATATTCGGCGGTAGATGAAACCCCGACCTGATTTCGCGTTCTCTTTTGCCTAAGTATGGCGTATCTACCGTCAGAACGAGGGCTTTGCATCCATTCTGTGCTGCTCTTTGGGCAAGTTCTCGTGTGGCTTCACGGTCTTTGTACACATACACCTGAAACCAAAGGGATACGCCTTTGACGCGAGCCACATCTTCAAGAGCGATAGTCGAGGTCGTGCTGAGAATCATGGGTACGTTCATTGCAGCAGCAGCGCGGGCAGTGGCGAGTTCGCCGTCGGTGTGGGCAAGGCGCTGCATAGCGGTTGGTGCAATGCCAATCGGCATAGCGAAGGTTTGCCCCAGAAGTGAGGTTTCAAGCGACCTATGGGAAACGTTGCGTAGCACACGAGGCAGAAGTGAAATTTCCTGAAAAGCACGTTTATTTTCAGCAATAGTGATTTCATCTGCCCCGCCGCCAACGTAGTATTCATGGGCGTTGTGGCTGATTTGCTCGGCAGCTTTACGTTCAATATCGTTGAGATTGATAATTGTTGTCATATTTTGTGTGGTGCGGTGATAAATGTAGCCATAATTGGACTGGTATTTCTGGTATTGACAGGATTCATGGGATTTATCTTATCAATTATTTTGAAAGGTTTTGCAGTAATTCGACTCAATAGAGTTTATATCGAATAAGGTTTTTGAGGATTTGAAGCAAGGCAGCATGCTGCCTTGTTACGCAAAAAAGTCTATTCGGAATAAAGTCTAATAGCCATTATTCCAAAATCCCAAACATCCTATTAAATATCAGTCATCGGAGGGATAATTTACCAAAAAACGTCGAATTATCGTAGCTTTGCGGCATGAAAACACGTAACTTTTTGTATTTCCTTGCTTTTTGTCTGCTTGTCGGCGCAAGTAATCATCGGCTTTGTAGCCAATCGCGGAGCGAAAAGCGCGACTCGCTCCGCACTGCACGATTTGCTCCGGTGGACATAACTGCAAGCCGCATTAGCACAAGCACGGCACGGCTTTCTGCTCCCACAAGCCAAATGAATGCAGAAGCTGTGCGAACGCTTGGTGCACGGCAGGTCTCGGACGCGCTCAGTTTCATGCCCGGCGTATTTGTGCGGAATTATGGCGGTATGAGTGGCTTGAAAACAGTTTCACTGCGCGGCGCAAGTGCTTCGCAAACAGCAGTCCTGCTCGACGGAGTGCGCGTACAATCCACCCAAAGCGGGCAATTTGATTTCTCCACGCTTCCGGCTTCGATGCTGGAAGAAATTGAGGTGGTGCGTGGTGGTGGCGCGGCAGTGTTTGGCGGAAATGCGATGGGTGGAGCAATCAATATCCGCACAAAATCAAGTGTTGCTCGTGCTGAGGGACAAATCGAA
>JANYDO010000549.1 GCA_025363605.1 Candidatus Kapaibacterium sp. | reverse complement strand
TTTGGGATTTGCAGCAATTACATTTTTCATTGGTCTCTTTGCTGCATGGCTGTTAGCCCGCTCGGTTGCATTGCCGATTAAAGCTCTTGCCCAAGCAGTTGCACGAGTCGGCGAGGGAGATTTATTGCAAACGGTTTCTATTGCTTCGGGCGATGATATTGGAATACTTGCCAATGCTTTTAATACTATGGTTGGCAATATCCGCGAACTTGTCGCTAACGTTGACCAGAGCAGAAATGAATCGGAGGAAATGGCACGGAAAGCACAAACATTTGCCAATCGTAGCAGCGA
The DNA here is from genome assembly GCA_025363605.1 of Candidatus Kapaibacterium sp. Taxonomy (GTDB): domain Bacteria; phylum Bacteroidota; class Ignavibacteria; order Kapaibacteriales; family UBA4661; genus PH2015. Next base: position 6,087 of record JANYDO010000549.1, on the reverse strand, counting down.
ACAGCAGCAGTATCTCGCAGAAAATGTGCAAGTGATTCTCCGCAGCGTCGAGCGCCTTGCCGCAGGCGACCTCACGCAGCAGATACACTCGGACGAGCACGATGATATTCGTAGCCTTTTCGACGGCTATAATGCCGCTGTGGAGAACATCCGTCAGATGGTAGCTCAGGTCGTGGATGCGGTGCAAGAGACCGCCGAATCAAGTGCGGACATTTATCTCACGACCGAAAAAACCATGAACGATATTCGAGAGCAATCCGTACAGACCCGCAATGTAGCTGCCGCGATGGAACAAATGACGGTCGTTATCGGGGAAACCACGCATCAAGCATCACTTGCGGCACACCAAGCTGCACAAGCCAGTGATGATGCGCGGCAGAGCAGCTCGGTCATCCAAGGAATGATTCGCAATGTGGGAGAAGTTTCTAGCGTCGTGCAAGAATCGGCACAACGTATTGTGGCGCTTGGAAAATCCAGCGAGCAAATTGGGGAAATCGTATCGGTTATTGAAGAAATTGCCGACCAGACCAATCTTCTTGCTCTCAATGCTGCTATCGAAGCCGCCCGTGCAGGTGAGCAAGGACGCGGCTTTGCTGTTGTTGCCGATGAAGTACGGAAACTTGCTGAGCGCACACAAAAAGCAACGAAAGAAATTGGTGCGATGATACGAAGCATTCAGAAAAGTACGAGTGAAGTCGTCAGCACGATGAACAAAGGTACAAAACTGGTAGAAGAAAGCGGAACTTTAGCCGAACAAACATCGGCAGCACTGGATGAAATTATTTCTAAAACCACGCAGGTCTCGGACATTGTGTCGCAGCTTTCCTCTGCCAGCGAACAGCAGGCAGTCACCAGCAACGAAGTGGCTCACAGTATTGACGCTATCAACACCACTGCCGAACGGTCTTCTACTGCGGCGGCAAACATCTCTCAAACCTCTGCCAATCTCAGTCATCTCACACAGAATTTACAACTCTTGGTTGGGAAGTTTGTCATTGCCTCCGATACCATACCGAGCGCACCAAAAGTCATCGCGACAGGTTCATTTACGAAACAGCTACAGTAAGCAAAACACTTTTTCACCTTGTACCTCAAAAGCACTATGGCACCGATGAATTTGACCACCGACGAAGACTTCGATACACTCGAAGAATTCAACACGCTACAATTCAAGTATCTGGTTTTTTGTGTGGGCAATGAAGAATACGCTCTGGCAGCCCGGCACGTCAGCGAAATTGTCGGGATGCAGCGGATTACTGTTGTTCCCAATCTTGAGCGTCACGTTCGCGGTGTTATCAACCTACGCGGCAAGATTATTCCCGTCCTCGACACGCGCTTGCGCTTTGGGTTGGAAGAGCGCAAGTACGACGACCGCACGTGCATCATTCTGACGCAAGACGACGAATACGGCATGACGGGTTTGATAGTGGATGCGGTGGTAGAGGTCGCCGATATTCACGAAGAACAGATTTCACCACCACCCAAGACCATCAAAGGTACGCGCAGCCGCTATATTCAAGGCATGGCACGACAAACCGAAAATGTGCGGATGATTCTGCACTTGCCTTCCATTTTAGACGACCAAAATCTTGTCTTGCTCAATTCCGTCGAAGGGCTGCCCCCGACCAATCAATGACCTATAAGCACGTCAGCATCAGATTACGAAAATTCACACATCACACATTTTACAACAGATTCACTTCTAACGGAGAACTATTATGACTACTTGGTGGAACAACCTCAGAGTGCAGTATAAAATTATGCTTCCTGTACTCATCCTTTCGCTTGTGAGCGGAGTAACGACCTATTGGTATTTCTCGAATCTGTACCGCGAAACAGAGACGAATGCTCTTGTCAGTAATGCACGAGCCATTGTGTTGGTTACTGCCGTCAGCACGGTGTTAATGCTTCTGGCGATGTTTTTCATTGCTCGTACTCTGAACAGTTCTTTGCAGCGCCTTGAAGTAGCAGCGCAAAAGGTTGCCGATGGTGATTTTACCGTTGTCTTTGATTCCGATTCAAGCGACGAGGTTGGGACATTGTCTCGTTCGTTCAAACGAGTTATCACAAACCTAGAGCAGTTTCATATGGCACAAGAAGAAATGGCGCATCAGCATAACAAGTTAGGTATTATCAGCTATCAAATTCCCGAAACACAATTTACGGGTAGATATGCCCAGATGGTAAAGGGCATGAACGATCTTGTGCAAGCGCACATTGCCGTCAAGATGCGTGTGGTTGATGTGATTTCACAATATGCCGTGGGTAATTTTACCGTTGATATGGACAGACTGCCGGGCGAAAAAGCGAAAATTACTGCCAGTATTGATAATGTAAAAGCGAACCTACAAAGTGTCAATACCGAATTAATCATGCTTATCGAAGCGGCACAAAAAGGTAATCTCTCGGTGCGTGGCGATGCCGCGAAGTTCCAATATACATTCCGAGATATGATCGAAGGATTGAATAAAACTCTGGATGCCATTGTCGGACCATTGACCATGGCAGCCGCAGTGATAGAACGAATTAGCCGAGGCGATATTCCTTCACGTATTACGGACCAGTACAACGGCGATTTTAATGCTCTCAAAAACAACCTTAATATGCTGATTGATACACTCAACGGCTTGATTGCTGCACAAGAGGAAATGGCGCATCAGCATCACGAGTTAGGTATTATCAGCTATCAAATTCCCGAAACACAATTTACGGGTAGATATGCACAGATGGTGAAGGGAATGAATGACCTTGTGCAAGCGCACATTGCCGTCAAGATGCGTGTCGTGGACGTGATTTCGCAGTATGCAGTAGGCAATTTTACGGTGGATATGGACAGACTGCCGGGCGAAAAAGCGAAAATTACTGCCAGTATTGATAATGTAAAAGCAAACCTCAAAGCAGTGAATGACGAAGTGCTGATGCTGGTGAATGCTGCTCGCGATGGCAATCTTAAGCAGCGTGGCGATGCGTCAAAATTCCAATATACGTTCCGCGAAATGATTGAAGGATTTAATGCGACCTTGGATGCCGTCCTGATTCCGATAGATGAGTCGGTAAGCGTCTTGCAGCGCCTCGCCGAAGGAGATTTTAGAGCAAGTATGAATGGTGATTACAAAGGCGACAGTTTGGTATTGAAAACAGCGCTCAATGAAACGATTCATTCGGTGAGCCGAACACTAGCGCAGATAATGGGAGTCGTTTCGCAGGTTTCGATTGGCGCACAGCAAGTGGCAGCCGCCAGCAACGAACTCGCACAAGGCGCACAAAACCAAGCCGCAGCACTGGAAGAAATCAGCAGTTCGATGACGGAAATTGGCGCACAAGCAAGAACAAATGCCGAAGGTGCAGAGCAGGCAAATATTCTGGTAAAAGAATCTCGCCATACCTCCGAACTGGGTACGATTGAAATGGAACGGTTGACAAACGCCATGAATACTATTACTGATGGCAGCCGGAATATTTCCAAAATTATCAAAGTCATTGATGAAATTGCCTTCCAGACCAATCTTCTTGCGCTCAATGCTGCCGTGGAGGCTGCTCGTGCCGGACGGCATGGTATGGGCTTTGCGGTTGTGGCTGAAGAAGTACGCAATCTGGCAGCCCGCAGCGCGACGGCAGCAAAGCAAACAGCAGAACTCATCGAAGGTTCTATCGAGAAAGTACAAAATGGCAATGCGCTGGTAGGCAAAACCGGTGATGTCCTGCATCAGATTTCCAATGCAGCCATTCAAGTAACGCAAACGGTCGCAGAAATTGTTGCCGCTTCCAAAGAGCAAGCGCTTGGTGTGGCACAGGTAAGCATAGGTCTTGGTCAGATAGACCGCGTGACCCAGCAAAATAGTGCCAGCACGGAATCAAGCGCTGCGGCGGCAGAAGAGCTTTCGGCGCAAGCACGAGAACTCCATAAATTAGTCACGCGATTTCAGTTGCGCTCGGAGCATACTGAACGAGAAATGGAAACACAAGACACTCTGTATCAAGCAGCACCACGTCTTCACCATAACTCAAATGGTATGCGTCATCACGCCTCCGCCGGAACATCGCACACTCAAGACCTCACACTAACGAGTCAAGAATTTGACCGATATTAAGATATTTGCCAGCATAGACAATTATCAGAGCTTTCATGGGGTGCGAGCAGACGTTTACTTCATAGTTTAGAAACGCCAGCAAAATAACTCATTCACTGTATATATTCGCAAATTCGCAAATCTGTGTACTTGTTGCCATTCCGACGCAGGTCGGAATCTATCGGAAACGTGTACGCGGAATGGATACCGACCTACGTCGGTATGACAGACGAGTATTTTTAGAATAGTTATTTCGCGGATGTTCCTTTCTGTAAATTAGCTGCTCGCACTCTCATTGTTTGCATATACTCTGAAAAAAAAACTTACACTCCATTGAACTATCGAAGGTTGAGGCAATGAAAATTCTTATTTTGGAGGACGATGTCCATTTACTGAAAGTGCTCATTCGCGTGATGAGCAAATATGGTGAATACTACGCCACTGATAACGGTGCCGATGCCGTTCGCGTATTCGATGAAGCTATGACCGACGGTGAGCCGTTTGATGTTGCTTTGCTTGATATTATGCTGCCGGGCATGGATGGTTATGAAGTCCTTGGATATATACGGCGTATCGAGGCGACCCATAAACGCGACGGACTCGACGGAGCCAAAGTGATTATGGTGACAGCGCTGAATGCCGCGAAAAATATCTTACACGCTTTCAAAGAAAATTGTGAGGCGTATCTGACAAAACCGTACTCAACTCAGGAATTAGAAACAACCTTGGCAAGTTTGGGTATTCCAAAGCCTAGCACTACCGTTTGGAGAATGTGATGAAAAAAACTATTTTGCTCGTCGAAGACAACGAGCGATTGCGGAAGAATATGCTCTTTATGCTCAACAGACAGGACTTCAATGCCATTGGCGCTGTGAACGGGAAAGAGGCATTAGCACTGGTAAAGGAACACAAACCCGACCTGATTGTTTCGGATATTATGATGCCCGATATGGATGGTCATGCGCTGTTGACAGCGTTGCGGGCAATGGAGACGATGCTTAGTATTCCGATTATTTTTCTGACGGCAAAGGGCAGTACAAACGATATACGCATCGGTATGCTTTTGGGGGCAGATGATTATTTAGTGAAGCCTGTGGATTTAGAAGAATTGGTGAAGGTCATCAATACTCGGCTGGAAAAGCACAAGCGGCAGCAGCAAAATCTTACGGCACAGACAGAAAGCGTGCAGCGTCATTTGATGGCAGTGCTACCGCATGAACTCCGCACACCACTCAGTGGCATTATTGGTGCGGCAACGCTCATTCAGAGTGATATTGCGAATCTCAGCAAAGCGGAAATAATCGAACTTAATGAATGCATTCTGATTTCCGCGCACCGTCTGGCGAGGATTACCGAAAACTTTTTGCTCTATGGGAAAGTACGGATGCGCTTAGACAAATCAGATTTTGTACCAATCGTCACTGAGATGCCTCTCGCCAATGCTGAGAGTCTTCTGCGTGAGGTCGCTGAGTCGGTTGCCGGCGGTGTCTCACGGATACACGATATAGAAATTTCTCTTCAGGATGCAGCACTTCGAGCTGAACAAGTTCATGTCGAAAGAGCCGTTAGCGAAATTTGCTTAAATGCCTTGATGTTTTCACCGATGCAAACGAAAGTTCTCGTTGCTTCACGCATTCTTGACGGACTGTATGTCGTTGATATTACCAACCTTGGGCGGGGAATGACAGAGGAGCAAATTCATATCGTCAAGCAGCCCTTAGCGACGTTTGTGCAATTCGACCGTGGTTATTTTGAACAGCAAGGCACGGGTTTGGGGCTAACTCTTACGCGTTGCATTCTGGCTCTTTATGGTGGTTATTTTGATATTGTAAGTGATACGACACAGACAACAGTGAGTATCGGCTTCCCTCTCTACGAAGCCTAATGGATTTGCGTCCTAATCCATTATCCATTTTTCTGTAATAAGCATTTGGACAGTGATACTTGGAACACAGACAAGAGTGTCTGTGCCACCAAAACCAGTTCCCATGCCGTAGCACAGACACTCTTGTCTGTG
>JANYDO010000067.1 GCA_025363605.1 Candidatus Kapaibacterium sp. | reverse complement strand
CAGCTTCACTGACGGATACCGCCGAACTCTTGGATTCATGCGCCATACTGGTCTGCAATGATACCGGCGTGATGCACCTTGCCTCAGCGCGTGGTGTGCCGCTTGTGGCAATATTCGGCTCGACCGTGCCGGAATTAGGCTTTGCACCATTTCGCGTGGCGCACCGCATCATGCAGGCTGATGATGTCGCCGCCGTCAGCTGCCGTCCATGTACACACATCGGGCGCGACTCATGTCCAAAAGGGCATTTTGCCTGTATGAATCTCGTCACCGCGAAAAGTGTTGCAGAAGCCGCTTGGAAACTACTTCACAAAAAAACAAGCGAAGGGTGAATGTAAGCGAAACAGTATTGACACTTTGCGTTCTTTGCGTGCATCTCCAAAAAGGAAAAAACAGCGTTATTGCCCCACAGCCGCTTCAATACTACCCGTTTCCACCAAGTGCCGCACGGCTTCCACATCGTCATAGACAACGCGATCAATGTCCATAAACGGCACAACAGCGCGAATGGTAGCACGCACCCGCTCCAAAGGTTCGCTGGAGCGAAGTGGCTTCAGGAAGTCAATGCCCTGCGCGGCGCATAAAAGCTCAATAGCCAGCACCCGCTCTAAATTCTGCACCACACGCCAGCCTTTTTGCGCGGCAATACTTCCCATAGAATTGTGGTCTTCTTGATTCGCGCTGGTAGGGATAGAATCCACACTGGCGGGATGGCACAACACCTTGTTTTCTGAAACAATCGAAGCGGCAGTATATTGCGCAATCATCAGCCCTGAATTTAAGCCACCCTTGGGTGCGAGGAAGCGCGGCAGACCGCTTAAAGCACCATTTACCAAACGTTCAATACGTCGCTCCGAGATATTTGCCAATTCCGCACAAGCAATCGCCAAAAAATCCAATGCTAGTGCGAGGGGTTGTCCGTGAAAGTTCCCGCCCTCAAGGTGGAAGCCATGTCCGGGGTTTTCTTCATCAGGGAAAATAAGCGGATTGTCCGTTGCGGCGTTGATTTCTTTTTCAATTACCGACAGCACATAGCCGATTGCGTCACGCGAAGCACCATGCACCTGCGGCATACAGCGCAGCGAATACGCATCTTGCACACGATTGTCCACCGCCGCGTCGCGGTGGGATTCGCGTATTTGGCTGCCGTGCATGAGCGAACGCAGATTCCGTGCGGACTGCAGCTGCCCCATAAATCCACGAACCTTGTGCAGACGCTCGTCAAATGCAGTGTCTGTGCCACGCAAAGCCTCCGTCGTAAGCGCTCCGGCAATGTCTGCCACTTCCGCCAAGCGCAGCGCCTTATGCAGCGAGAGCGCCCCAAAAGCGCACATCATCTGCGTTCCGTTAATCATCGCCAAGCCTTCTTTTGCCTGAAGTCGTATCGGCTTGATTCCATGAGCTTGCAGCACCCCCAACGACGGCTTTATGCTTCCATCCTCCATAAGAATACGCCCTTTGCCGATAGCAGCCAGCGCAATATGCGAAAGCTGCACCAAATCCCCACTACTGCCCACCGAACCTTGCTCCGGAACAGCAGGAACAATATCGGCATTGAGCATCACCACAAGCGTCTCCAACGTTTCGAGGCGAATACCGGAATAGCCCTTGGCGAGGGCATTGATACGCAGCACGAGCATTGCCCGTACAAACGAGCGTGGAAGCCATGCGCCCGCACCAACACTATGCGAAAGGATAAGATTTTCCTGCAACTGCTCCAAATCTTCCTGCGAAATGCGCACGTTCGCAAACTCGCCGAAGCCCGTAGTCACGCCATACACTGGCTCATTCGATGAGACCCATTGCTCCACAATAGCACGTGAACGCTGTACGGCATTTTTTGCCTCCACGCTCAGTTCTACGCGGTGTTCGGGCGATAAAGCGATAGCAGCAACATCGTTCAGCGTTAAAGAATTTCCGTCGAGAAGAATCGTCATGGTTGTTATTGTTGGAGTGAGAGAAAATGGACATTAGAACACGGATGTGAAGGATAAAACAGATATTCACGGATATAATCTGTGCCAATCCTTCTGCTATCCGCCCCATCCGTGTCCTATAAGTCTGTCAGCGTTGAAGAAAACCGCTCAGAAAGTGCATCACGACAAGCGCAGCGAGCTTTGCTGTTTTGCCGTCAATGTCGTATTCAGGGTTTACTTCGGCAATATCAATGAGCCGCACCAGCGAAGATTTGCCCGTCAAGAACGCGGCTTGCAGCATATCCTCTGCAAATAAGCCCACAGGCGATGGAGCGCTCACACCGGGCGCATCCGCGCCACGCACGGCATCCATATCGAAGCTCACCATCACACGTTCTGCGCCGCTTGATGCAAGCCGCAGAGCGCTCTCGAAGGTGTGCGTAAAACCCTTTGCGCGAATATGGTCGAAGCTGAGGATAGTCGCGCCGCGCTGCGTCATTTCCTGAAAGTGTTCCGCCACGTTCGCAAAAGGCTGTATGCCGTATTCGACAAGGTTTTGGGGCAAAAGTTTTTCATGCACATCGTTCAGCATCTGCCGGAAGGAGGTGCCGCTATGCCGCTCCGGCACAGGGTTACGAAAATCTAAATGGGCATCAATGTTCACCACGCCCACGCGGGAAGTCGTTTTAGAAAAACCGCAGAAATTCGGGTACGAAATGTCGTGTCCGCCGCCCAGAACAATGGGTACAATCCCCTCACCCATCATAATTTCGACTGCATACTCAAGGCGCTCGTGTGTTTCTTCCAGCACCCTACCTTCGCGCACGTCGCCGAAATCGAATATTCGCAGCGCCGGAATACCATCCGCAGCGCTCTGGTCTGAAGCAACTTGATCTGGAGCAAACGGCGTGAGTTTGTAGAGTGCCCGCCGAATCTCAGTCGGCGCACCTCGCGCTCCTGTGCGTCCTTTGTTGCGCCGCACACCTTCGTCTTGTGGCACACCCAAAAGACCAATTTTCACCTCTGGCACATATCCTTCCATTTTCCGCAGCACGAGGTCGCCCATACGAATATCGGCAGAATCGTTACGCGAGAAAAATAGGTTTGATGCGGGTTCGACGAGAATATCCCGCAAATGCTCTGCCGGATTGAATATATCAGCGTTCATCATACAACAACCTTTCCGTCTTTAATGACGTGAGCAATGTGGTTCATGGCAAAATGGTAGGATATTTCGTAAAAATGCGAAACGTCTGCGAGCAGCACGTCAGCACGTTTGCCGACTTCAATGCTACCGCGCTCGTGTGCCAGTGAGAGTGCCGATGCGCCGTTCAGCGTGGAGGCAGTAAGCGCTTCTTCGGGTGTCATTCGCATTTGCGTGGCGGCAAGCGTCATCATCATTGGCATTGAGAACGTTACCGAAGAACCGGGATTGAAGTCCGTCGCAAGCGCCACCGTCGCACCTGCATCAATCAATGCCCGCACAGGCGGATAGGGATGGTTGAGAAAAAGTGATGCCCCCGGAAGCGCCGTAGCAATCGTCTCCGAAGCAGCAATCACCTGAGCGCCGCTTGCCGTCGTACATTCCAAGTGGTCAACCGACACCGCCCCCAAGCGCACACCAAGCGCAGAAGCTCCACTATCGGAAAGTTGGTCAGCATGGAGTTTTAGTTTGAAGCCCAGTTCCCGTGCGGTGTTCAAAACACGTTCCGATTGCTCCGGCGAAAAATAATTCTCCTCGCAAAAAATATCACAGAACGTTGCTAAATTTCGCTCTTTAACGGCGGGTAACATTTCCTTGCAGACGAGTTCGATGTATGCTTCGCGGTCGTTTTTGTACTCCGGCGGGAAAGCGTGTGCGCCAAGAAACGTGGGAATAATCGTCATTGGGTGCGTCCGCGCCAGTTCTTGAATTACTTCCAAGATTTTCAGTTCCGATGCCGTGTCCAGCCCGTAGCCGCTTTTAATTTCCACCGTTGTCGTGCCGTGCCGGAGCATTGCGTCAAGTCGCTTTTTTCCGATGTGGAATAACTCCTCGTGCGAGGCTTTGCGCGTGGCGTTCATCGTCGAAAGAATACCGCCGCCCGCAGCAGCAATTTCTTGATACGTTTTGCCTGATGAGCGCATGGCAAACTCATTCGCACGATTCCCGCCAAAAACGGTGTGCGTGTGCGAATCCACAAAGCCCGGCAGTGCAGCCATGCCTTTGGCATCGAATCGTTCTGCGACATTTGCTTCTTTTTCTAATTCTGACGAAGCGCCAATGCGCGTAATCACGCCGTTTTCGATGAAGATGGCTGCATTTTGCTCCGTGTGGATATTGCCCATTGCCAAGCCGGAAAGACGTGAAGCGTTTTCCGAGCGTGGAGTAGCAAGGCTGCCGATGTTGTAAAGAAGGAGTGAAGCCATTTGTGAAAGGAAAAGCAAAGAGTTTACAGCATCGGAACAGTGATACCATGCGTCCGAGCGTTGTCTTGAGCGCGTTCGTAGCCCGCGTCGGCGTGGCGCAAAATGCCCATCGTGGGGTCATAAGTGAGAACACGCTGCAAACGCCGCTCCGCCTCAGGCGTACCGTCTGCCAGAACAACCATCCCCGCATGAAGCGAATAGCCCATACCCACGCCACCACCGTGATGCAGCGACACCCACGTCGCGCCACCAATGGCGTTCAGCGCAAAATTCAGATACACCCAGTCCGCAACCGCGTCCGATGTGTCTTTCATGGCTTCGGTTTCGCGGTTGGGCGAAGCCACAGAGCCGCAATCAAGGTGGTCGCGTCCGATAATAATGGGCGCAGAAACTTTGCCCGACGCAACAAGGTCGTTAAAGAGTTTGCCTGCTTTTGCCCGCTCGCCATACTTGAGCCAGCAGATACGCGCCGGAAGCCCCTGATAGCGCAAACTCGTGGAAGCCTTTTCTATCCAACGATGCAGCGATTCATTTTCGGGAAAAAGCTCGCAGATAGCGCGGTCAGTAGTGGCAATGTCTTCCGGGTCGCCGGAGAGCGCCACCCAACGGAAAGGACCGCTACCATCGCAAAAGAGCGGACGAATAAACGCCGGAACGAAGCCCGGATAATCAAACGCATTAGCAACACCGTGTTCTTTTGCCACGCCGCGCAGATTGTTACCATAGTCGAATACCACAGCACCGCGCCGTTGAAATTCCAGCATTGCTTCCACGTGTTCGCAGATGGACTTGTGTGCTAGGCGCAAGTATTCGTCAGGGTTCGACGTGCGGAGCGCATCAGCACTCTCTTTTGTCATACCTGCCGGATAATAGCCGTTGAGCGGGTCATGGGCGGAGGTTTGGTCGGTGATAACGTCCGGCAGAATACCGCGTCGTAAGAGTTCCGGCAGCACTTCCGCTGCATTGCCGAGTAGCCCGACGGAAATCGGTGTTTTTTCAGCAACGTATTTCGTAATAATTTGCAGAGCCTCGTCGAGATTGGTACATTTCACATCGCAATAACGGTCGTGTATGCGCTTTTCTATGCGCCATTCGTCAATCTCTATGCAGAGCGTGGCTGCGCCGTTGAACGTAGCGGCAAGCGGCTGTGCGCCGCCCATGCCACCCAAACCCGCCGTCAGCACAAAGCGCCCTGCGAGAGTACCGCCAAAATGCTGCCGTGCGCACTCGGCAAATGTCTCGTAAGTGCCTTGCAAAATCCCTTGCGTCCCGATGTAAATCCAGCTTCCTGCTGTCATTTGTCCGTACATCATCAGCCCCAGCGCGTCCAGACGGCGGAACTCATCCCACGTTGCCCATTTGCCGACAAGATTAGAATTGGCAATAATCACGCGGGGGGCGTCGGTATGGGTTTGGACGACACCGACGGGCTTACCGGACTGCACAAGCAAGGTTTCGTCGGGGTTCATGGACTTTAGCGACGACAGAATCGCATCGTAACACGCCCAATTCCTCGCTGCTTTGCCCAAGCCGCCATAGACAATCAGGTCTTGCGGGCGCTCGGCGACTTCGGGGTCGAGGTTGTTTTGAATCATGCGGTAAGCGGCTTCGATTTGCCAATTTTTGCACGTCAATTCTGCGCCACGAGGAGCGCGGATGATGCGGGCTGCGCCGTAGGCGGCAGGAACAGGTGTGGACATAATGGTATCCTACTACTTAGCTATTGGGGATAATTCAAATAATGACGGCTCGAATACAATCACACAAAACTGTATTCCGATGTTGATTTTATCAAATAAGTCCGCGAATATACAAAAATTCAGCGTAACTCTTCTGAGTGATTGCAGTCCCGGATTCATCGTTACGACTTCAGTGCGCAATTTTTTTTTCATAGCATACATCCGGTTCATAAAAACCAGCGTATTGTCAGATGTATAAGCCGGTCGTGAGCAGGAGGCGATGGAGAGGAACAGCGCATTCATTTCTCAAACCGGAGTTTTCTCAATGAAACGTTTTTTCATCCTTGCTACGCTTGTAGCAACGGTTGCGGCTGGATATATGATTATGAGCAGTCCGACGACTGCGGACGCATCCAGCCACCGCGACGCACCGCTTATCAGCAACGACCCGCTTGCCGATAACACTGACCTGTACGCCTTTCGTTCACCGGATAAGCCAAATACGGTAACGATTATTGCCAACTATATCCCGATGGAACTGCCCGAAGGAGGTCCGAATTATGCGACCTTTGGTGAAAACATTCGGTACGAAATCCACGTTAAAAATAAAACGTCGGCTGGTACACTCGGCACGGCAACCGATGATATTACCTACCGATTTACCTTTCGGCAGACCAACGAAGATGCAACAACATTCTTCAATATCCGACTTGGCAAAGAAAATCTGAAAACAACCTATACGTGCGAAAAAAGCACGGACGGCGGCAAAACGTTTACTGCTATCGTGCAAAATGGCGTTGTGCCGCCCAACAACATCGGACCCCGCTCTATTGATGGCGCAGCAGGCAAAGGAGCAACATACGCAAGTATTGTTCAGGCTGCTATTACGACGGCAACTTCAGGTGAAACAGTATTCTGTGGTCCGCGAGACGATGCCTTTTTCGTGGATTTGGGTGGGATATTCGATCTTGGGCAAACACGCACCAAATTTGGCACCGATGCCAACGATGCCGCTAATGCCCGCGATGCTGTTGCCGGCTTTAACACGCACGCCATTTGCTTGCAGATTCCTATTGAAATGCTGCAAAAAGACGGCAAGCCTGTTAGTCAAGCGGCAAATGCTCTTGATGGAAATTATGTGATTGGCGTATGGGCTTCGGCAGCGCGTCCGCAAATTCAAACACTTTCGGCGCGTGGCGACAAGCCGACGTATAGCGGCTCATGGGTACAGGTCTCGCGTTTAGGAATGCCACTGACGAATGAAGCCGTCATTCCTATCGGTGCAAAAGACCGCTGGAATGCGGTTACGCCGTACAGCACCGATGAACAGGACTTTACCGACTACTTTGCTAATCCCGAACTTGCACTGTATATGGACGACAGCAAATTCGGCGGCGCTGTTCCAGCGCTTGGCAATCTGCGTGTTCAAGCCAAAGCATATCCGGCTATTGGGACAATACCAACGTATACCACGCCCGGCTTTGATTTTCGGAATGGCAAAGATGGTGCATTTGCGCTCACGAAACTTTCTTCCGTTCCTGATTTTACCGGTAGTGCTGTCGCTGTTCCCGTGCAACCGGGCTTAGTAGCAGCAGGCAAGCCACGTTTAGTGGATATTTTTCCGATTTTCTATTTCGGTGTTCCGAACCTGATTCCGTACCAACTTGCTACTGGCAAAACGGGCGGACCGCTCAGTGCCGGAAAGCCGTTTATCCACAATTTCCTGCCCATCACGCAGACTGCTGACGGCAAGCTCTACGGCGGCGATATGCTCCGTCTCAACATGGCTACGCCTGTCACAGACCGCTCGACGGCAGAGTTCCGCACCAATGCACGCATGGGCTTGATTCGTGCGGCGGCTATCGGGCTGACGGCTGCTCCCTTCAATACGAACCGCAATTTGGAGGCAATTCCCCATATGGACGGCTTTCCAAACGGTCGCCGTTTGGAAGACGACGTAACGACGATTGAACTGCAAGCAGTGGGCGGTCTTGTGCTTGCGGCGGTAGGTCTTGGCTTTGACGATGCCACCTCGGGCGCGTATGCTGACCTTGCGTCGGCACAGCTCGTGAAGGAACTCACGTACAATGCCGGTCCGACAGCAAATGATGTTCCGATTTTATCGGCATTTCCTTACGAACCCGCTCCCAATCGCGGTTATGACTATGTGAAACGTCTCGCCTCTGCCGCTCCGGTCGTTGTGGCGGTGAAAGACGATCCGCTTGGTGGCTTGGCTTCCGCACCGCTTGGTGGCTTTGTCGGCGTATATCCGAATCCTTCAGTAGCAACGACCAATGTGGAGTATTTCGTTACGAAGACCTCAACCGTGCGCGTCGTTGCCTACGATGCTCAAGGAAAATCGCTTGGCGTTTTGACGAATCAACAAGTCCTTGCGGGCAAACATACTCTCAACTGGGAAACGACAGCCATCTCCAATGGCGCATATATTCTCAGTTTGGAAGTCAACGGGCAAAATATTGCGGCTCAAAAAGTTCTCGTGAACCGCTAATAATCGTACAACACACTCCCCAAACTATTGCAACGGGATAGTTCTTCAGACCACTTGCCGCATTGTGCGCACAATGCAGCTTTTCTACACACGCAAGGCTCGGTATCCTTCTTCAAGAGCTCGCGCTTCCTCTAAGGCGCTTTCCCTTGAGTTCTGCTTGCATCGCCTACTAATTCAAGCCGTTCCTCTCCAGCCGAGCCTTTGTGTGTGTTGTGTGTTGTGTGTTGTGTGTTGTGTGTTGTTGTTTCTTCATTTTTCCTTCGTTTATTATCCCTCTGAGTTATGACCATCAATAAAACACTCCTCATCGGCATTATTACTGTCGGCGTTGCGGGCAGCGCGATAGGCGCATATTTTGGATTGCAAAAAAAGCAAGCAGCCGAACCGCCAACGATTTCACGCCGCTCCGGCGAACCATCGCCGTCGTCGGAATTTCTGAACGCCCAGCGCAGCGTGGATTACTACCGTGAGCAGATTCGACTCAAACCCGATGTTGCAAAAAACTACATCGAACTAGCGCAACTTTTTATGCAGGAAGCCCGCGTGACGGGCAATCACCATGAGTACATTCCCAAAGCGCGCGTGCTGCTGGAAAGCGCTCTCCGGCTCGCCCCGAATGATGTCAATGCTTTACTGACGCAAGCGACGTTGTTTATGACGCTCCATCAATTCCAAAATGCTCGAACGCTTGCAGAGCGATGTGTCGTGATGAATCCCTACAATCCCGCTGCTTACGGCGTTCTTTGCGATGCCCTGACGGAACTGGGCGAATATGACCGCGCCGTCGAAGCAGCAGACAAAATGACCGCCACGCGACCGGATTTGCGCTCCTACTCGCGAGTGTCGTATTTGCGAGAGCTGCACGGCGACCTTGACGGCGCGATAGAAGCTATGCGTCTTGCGGCGGATGCGGGCGTACGCGGGCAGGAAAATCGCGCATGGGTACTTCAAAATCTTGGCGTACTTCTTCTGCAAAAAAACGCTACCGCCGATGCCGAGCGCATTTTTCGAGGCATCTTGGAAGAACGACCCAATTATCCCTACGCTTTGAGCGGTCTGGCGCGTATCAAAGCAATGACGGGCGATCCTTTCAAGGCAGTAGATTTACTCCTTACCGCTTTGCATACCACACCGGAACACGCTTTTATGGAACAAATCGCTGATGTTTATCTCACAATGGGCGAAACAAAAACCGCACAAGAAATGGAGAACAAAGCACTGGAAGCATTCCGCCAACACGAGCAGGAAGGCTGGAACATCAACCGCGAATATGCTGCATTTTGCCTCAATCACAACATCCATTTGCAGGAAGCCTTGCAGCGCACCGAAGCCGATTACAAGGAGCGCCCGCAGAATATTGACGCACTCGACACCTACGCTTATGCTCTGCACAAAAACGGTAGGACGCAAGAAGCAGTGCCGATTGTGGAGCAGATGCTTCGCCTCAAGAGTATCAATCCGGTGCTGCTCTACCATGCAGGCATTATCCTTCGCGCAGCCGGGGAAATGCAGCGCGGCGCAGAACTTATCCAAAAAGCTGCGGCACATAATTTGAAGGCATACACGGCATATCTGAATTTTCAGGCAGCAGCGTTGTAACGTATTGTGGATTTACGTCAAACAGCCGATTCTTGTCTCCGATGGTCTTGCATTATTTTTACTTAGTATGTCCGTAAAAGCCAGATTTTACGGACACGTGTGCGAATTTCCCTTATTTGCTGCAATATCGGTTTGGAGAAGTGCCTTGTAAATCCGTAAATTTGGTGAAACACTTACCAAGATTCACCCCACATTTACACAAGTAAACCACGCTATGAACATCGCAGTAACAGGCGGCGCGGGCTTTATCGGCTCGCATATCGTTGACCACTACATCGCAGAAGGACACAACGTCATCATCATTGACGACATGAGTTCCGGCGTAAAAGCAAATATCAACCCAAAAGCAAAATTCCATAAGATGGGAATTGGCGATAAAAAAGTCACCCAGCTTTTGAAAGATGAAAAAATTGAGGTACTGAACCACCACGCAGCACAAATCAGCGTTCGCGTCTCGGTGGAAGACCCGAAATTGGATGCCCAAACAAACATCGTGGACACACTGAATCTCTACGAAGCCGCCCGCGCAGCCGCTGTGCGCCGCATTATCTTTGCTTCAAGCGGTGGCGCTATCTACGGCGAACAAGATTATTTTCCCGCTGACGAAAAACATTCCAAGCGCCCGCTCTCTCCATATGGTGTGAGCAAACTTGCTAATGAAAAATATTTAGGCTACTACAAAACCGTCCACGGCATCGAGAATGTTATTTTCCGTTATACCAACGTCTATGGACCGCGCCAGAACCCGCACGGTGAAGCAGGCGTAGTGGCAATTTTCGCACTCAAAATGCTCAAAGGCGAACAGCCCGTCATCAACGGCGACGGCACACAGACGCGCGATTACCTCTTTGTCAATGACCTTGCCCGCGCAAACGTCCTTGCGCTTGGACCGACGGCTCGCGGCATCTACAACGTGGCGACCGGTATGGAATACAGCGTCAACACCATGTTCCAACTCTTGCAAATGAAAATTGGCAAACCCTTCAAAGCACAATACGCTCCGGCAAAAGCCGGTGAGCAAAAGCGAAGTGTTTGCACGGCTTCCAAGATGAAAAATCTTCTCCAATGGCAGCCCGAAGTAACCTTTGAAGAAGGGCTTTCCCGCACAGTGGATTGGTTCAAAGCCAATGCGAAGTAATTTTGTCAAATTTTGACCATTCAAATTATACTTACAATGTCAAGCACCAGCGCCCACAAGACCTCCGATAAAATCTGGACATACTCAAACGGCTTGAGTATGTTTCGGGCGCTGTTGACTATTCCATCGGCGGTTTTTCTTTGGCAAGGACACAACTACCTCGCTTTCTTGGTGGCGGTGCTGGCGTACATCACCGACATACTCGACGGCTGGCTTGCCCGCAAACTTGATGAAGTAAGCGAGATGGGTAAGATTATTGACCCGCTTGCCGATAAAATCTACGTGGCTGTCATCACGACGATGCTTGTCGTACAAGGAAAATTGCCGTTGTGGTTTGTGGTACTCATTTTGTCGCGGGACTTTGTTATCATGCTTGCAGGTACGTACATTGCGCGGCGCACGGGTTATGTACTGCCGTCTAATGTACCCGGCAAACTAGCAGTGTTCTGTATTATTGTGATGATGTCCTGCATTGTGTTGGGCGCTCCGTCGTGGTCTGTGGATGCGAGTATATATGCGGCATTGGTGATGCTATTCATCTCGTCTGTTCAATACGTAATTCGATTCGTGCAAACACTACGGACAACAAGCGCAGAAAGTGCTGGCAAAGTAAGTGCTAGTGGAGAAAACACGAGGGCTGAAGAATGAGGGATGAAATGCCACCAGCCACACCTGATATTTCTTTCCCTTCGTCATTCCGCGCTACACCGTCGCGCTTGTCGCAAGTACGCCTTGCTCTCTTCATCGCCCGCAGATACTTACGCTCCAAGCATACGCTAAATTTTATTTCGGTTATTACCGCCATTTCTATTGGGGGCATTACGCTTGGAGTAGCGGCATTAGTTATCGTTATGTCGCTTTTTAACGGCTTTCAGGCACTCATTGACCGTTTTTTGATTGGCTTCGACCCGCACATTCGCATAAGTGCCGTTTCCTCGCACAATGGTACGAACGGGCAATGGCTCACCGTGAGCGACTCCCTGCAACGCCAAGTACAGAGCGCCTTACAACCACTCGGCGCGGTGAGCATGGCTCCTGTGGCAAGCGGAAAAATGATTTGCGTGAGCGGACGCTCCATGCAGCCCTTTCAGCTTATCGGCATGGAAGCAAGCACGGCGGATGCGGTGTCGGGGATTCGCAAAACGCTGGTCGTGGGTGAATTTCGCTTGGAAACTTCTTCGCCAACGATTGCACTTGTCATGGGTGCGACACTTGCGGACAAATTACGCCTCGTCGTCGGCGATACCGTGCAACTCCTCTCGCCCACTGCCATCGAAACCGCTATCACACAAGGCTTGCCGCCACGTCCTGCGCGGGCAGTGATTGCAGGCGTGTTCCAGTCGAACACCAAAGAATACGACGCAACGCAGGCATACACAGCGCTTGCCTCTGCACGGCGATTGCTGCGAATGCCGGATGATGCCGCGCAGTCATTGGATATTCGGCTTCAGGACGTATCGCACAGTAATCAGGCGCAAAGCCTCTTGCAAAGCGCGTTACCCGCTTCGATGCGCGTCGAAACATGGTTCGACCTGCACCGTGAACTCTACAATGTCATGCGCTTTGAGCGCCTCGCAGCATTTTGTGTGCTGCTTATCATTGTGCTTGTGGCAGTATTTAATATCTTTGCGTCACTTTCCATGACCGTTACCGAAAAACGTGCAGAAATCGGGATGCTCAAAGCAATGGGCGCAGCGTCAAATCTGATTACCACGATTTTCTTTAGCCATAGCCTGCTCGTGGGAGTTGTCGGAACGGCTCTCGGCACCGCGCTTGGCGTGGGGCTGTGCTGGGGGCAAATGAATTTCGGATGGATTGCGCTCGACACCTCGCGCTATGTGATTCCGATTTTGCCGCTTGTGGTGGAATGGCGTGATGTTGCGATTGTATCTATTGTTTCGCTTGTGCTCTCGCTACTTGCAGGCATCGCTCCGGCACGTCAGGCTGGGCAGATTCGCTCGGCACTTACTCTTTTGCGCAAAGAACGAGTATAAACCTTCTTTGAGTTTCAGGAGTCTATGGAAGATTGCGAACTTCAGAAATGTTGAGACTCCTCTGGGCTGTATGAGATTATCTGGATTACGGGGATGAAAGAAGAGCATACATTCATCATAGAATCCCGGTAATCATCTTCATCCCAAACAATCCCAGTTCAGTTCTGAAGTTATCAGAGCATAACCTCCCTCTTGAATAATGACCAAAATCTCAATTCTTTTTCTTTCTTCACATTTATTTTTTTGGAGAACAGCAGTATGAAAACAACACGAACACTGATGGTATCGCTGGCGGTAATGCTGGCATTAGTGCTGAACGTACACGCACAAAAATGGGAACAAGTCGGCAAAAAAGGCGACTGGGCAAACACGGTTGACGTTGTGGCGATGGACGGCTTTATTTTCAGCATTGAAAAAGACGGTACGCTCTTCAAAACC
>JANYDO010000512.1 GCA_025363605.1 Candidatus Kapaibacterium sp. | reverse complement strand
TACCATTTTGGCTGGAATAGTACGTAGCCGATTTCTTGTCTGCAATGGCGCAAAATGAACCGTCGCCGCTTCCTACCCTATCCCATGCCGTAGTGGGTTGATTGCTCTCGGTGGTGTAGGATGCCTGATCCTGCAAGCCACCGAGAAGAGTGTTGTCGCCTGAAGTGGCGTAATCAATGGCAATGGTGTAGAACTGCGTGCTGTAAAAGCCGTTATTCAAAATTTTCCACTCCATATCGTCCGAGGAAGCCAGAACATTTTCGGTTCGGCGCACTCCGCCGTCATTGCCCGTAAAGGCGACATTGGGATTGCTTGGCAGGAATATCAGTTCGTGCTGGTCGGCGTGCTGATTAGGAAAGAGTGCAAAGCTTCTGCCCGATGCTTCAAATCCCGCAATTTTTTGGGTATTCAAATCTGTTAAAAAGCCATTGCTAGACCGATAGAGTTCCGAGCCACCCACAAAAACCATGTTCTCATTATCCGGTTTGACGCGGACGTACAAATTATACGAGTTTTGTGAATCAAAATTACCGGTTCTGCCGCCTGCGGGCTGCAATCCCGGAAGATTATCCGAGCGATTAAACCACGAGCCGCCCGTCAAGCCGCTTCCGTCGCCGGATTTATACTCATATTTCCAAAAGCTATGTCCTGACTTACTTCCGGGCGGCTGAAAGCCCGCGCCGGGTGTTTCGGCTATGACGTACATCACATTTTCGTTTGATGGCGCAATGCCCAAATTGATGCGACGAAAGCGTCCGGGTGCGTCAGGCATGGTGATATTTGTCCAGTTGATGCCGTCGGTCGAGCGGTAAATTCCATAAACGGGATTACTGGCGGCAAGCCCTGAATAGCTAATGGCGGCGTACAAAACGCCCGTGCTGGTAATGACGACATCGCTGAAATCTGCTTTGTTTTGTGTTTCTGCCGTGTTGCCGCCCAGCACCGCAGTCCACGTTTCACCGCCATTTGCTGAACGGTAAATCCCGCCGTAAGTAGCGGCATAGACAACATCGTCTGTTTTCGTGGGGTCGGTTACGATTTTATACACGTAGGTAAAATCCGATGCAAAGACGTGTGGCTGATTGCGAACCGTAGAAGCAAGGCGCGACCACGATTTGCCTCCGTCGGAAGACTTGAAAATACCGTCGCCAAAGATGGTCGTTCCTCCGCGAATACTACCTCCACGAAATTCCCCCGTGCCATAGTACCAAACGTTGCGCTTACCCATGCGGCGGTCTTGGGCGACACAGGTAACGCTGGCAAGGTCGGAAAGAGCCGTCGTCCGCGTCCACGCCGTGCCGCCGTCGGTGGAACGCCACATCCCGCCCGATGCAGCACCAGCCAAGATGATATTTTCGTTGTCTGCATCCAACGCCAGTGCGCGGACGCGACCGCCAACGTTGAAGGGACCACGCGGTGTCCATGCGGAAGATTGCAGACGAACACCATTTTTCCCAACAAAACCCTCGGCTTTGGGCAATTTCTCAGCAAATGCTAACTCCATTTCGCGTGCATTGTCGGGAACGCGACCTGTGCGCGGGTTGCGGAGCATTTCTTCCTGCTGGAGAAAGTAGTCAAACGGGCTTTCTCGCTTTTCTTCATGTTCTTCTGCTTCGCTTTCGTCTTCTTCTTCCGAAAATTCTTCCGCAGTTTGTGCTTGATGAAATCGTGCTTGATCTGCCTCGCGTAAGTCTGCACCACGCTTGGAAGCCATTGGGAAAAAGACCATTCCGGCGGAAAGCCATACAGCAGCTACGGCAATGACCGTGAAAAATTTTGTACGCATGATGTTGAAGGAAATAATTGATATGTTGTTGCTTGGGTTGGGGATTTTTTAGCGAAGAATATGCAGCAAACGACTACCAGAAGCCGCTCCGATGCTTATTTGCACGATATACGTTCCATTGGGCAAATCCTGCATATCAAGCCCAAGAGCGTGTTCACCCGCTTGAAGTGCAGCAATTTCTTCGTGTCGCACCGTTCGACCAAGCACATCGGAGACCGTAATAAGGGCGCGTCCCGATTGCGGCATGACAAAACGCAATGTACATTCCACCGTAGAAGGATTAGGCGAGAGGCGCATATTCAGGCTTGCGGCGGCTTGTTCATTTTGCTCACGAACACTGGTGATTTGCGAAAGCGGGCGTTTCCATACTCCCGTACCGACAGCATAATCAGCAAGATAGACGTTTGCATTATCGGCAGCAAGCGCATGATTGGACGTGTTGGTCAATCCTTGCGAAACCGCCTGCCATGCTGCACCGCTATTGGTTGAGCGATACACGCCTGCCGCACCCGTCGCTATGAGCGTTGTGCCCTGCAAGGCAAGTCGGTACATCGCGTGATTGTTCGCGTCAAGCCCCGTGCTGCTGCGCGTCCACGTTCTGCCGTCATCGCTTGACAGGTAGATACCATCTTCGGTGGCAGCGAATACATTTGTACCGCTCACGAAAATATCATAGACAGTCAGCGCAGCAATGCTCAGTCCCTTACTGGCTTCACGCCACGTCTCGCCGCCATCGGTGGAGCGATAAATGCCGGATTCAAACGTTCCGCCCAGCATCGTAGAGCCTTTGAACGCAAGGAGGTGTACTGTAACACTATCATCCAAACCATTTACACGGCGAACCCATGTCTTTCCGTCGTCGGGTGAAACAAAAACGCCGTCACCTGTGGCAGCAGTAAGTTTGTTCGTGGCGGGATTGAGCGCAATATCGTACACCGACAAGGCAAAATCTTTCAACGCTCCCGTTCCCGTACCATTTGCCGCCGACCACGTCGCACCGCCGTCGGTGGAAGCAAAGAGTCCACCAAACGTTGCAGCAAAGAGACGATTTCCGGCAGCGACAATTTTATTGATGTATGCGCTGAGTCCCTGCGCTCCTTGCGGCGGATTATTGATGCCTTTTGCCGCCGACCATGTTGTGCCGCCGTCACGCGAGAGTTGAATGCCATTACCATATGTAGCAGCAAAAAGCGTATTATTCAGCACCGTAAGCGATAAGACTTGACTGGAAAGGATTCCACTGCTTGCTTGTTCCCAAGCCACTGCCGCGCGTGGCGATGTAAAAATACCCGCTCCTTCGCTTCCCAGAAGAAGCGTCGTACCGGCATTCGCAAGCGACAGTACGGCAAGATTGGTCAGACCTGTATTGACGCTTGTCCACGTCGTGCCGCCGTCGTCGGAGCGATATGCGCCGCTTGCCTCGGTTCCGATAAAAAGCGCGTCGCCTGTTTTGGAAATGGCATTGACGATTTGCCCTTTCAGCCCAGCATTGACGGTTTGCCAAGCGGCGGATTCCGGCTGCGTGGGCGTGAGAGCGATTCTGCGGGAATACACACCGTCGCGGTTGCAGAGGTAGAGCGTGCCGCCGAAGATGGTATCTACCTGTCAAGCGATGACGGCAGAACGTGGACGCGCAGCAGCACGGGGCTTGACG
>JANYDO010000493.1 GCA_025363605.1 Candidatus Kapaibacterium sp. | reverse complement strand
TACTTTTTCGTATCGTTTAGCAAGCCGTTTACGCGCTTTCTCACGATTCTTACCGCTTTTGGCTTTCTTGGAATGTTTGTATTGCAAGTATTTGAGCCGTTTCAAAGACTTTTTGAGATATTTCGGGTTTGCAATCTTTTCGCCTGTCGAAAGTGTTGCAAAGTCCTTCAAACCAACATCTATGCCACACGTGCTTGATTCTTCAATTGGTACGTTCTTTGGGATTTCTTCCAGTATTTCAACTAGAACACTTGCAAAATACTTGCCTGTGGCGTTTTTGCTGACGGTTACGGTCTTGACCTTACCTTCAAACACACGGTGCAGTACCGCGCTGATAGCGCCAATTTTCGGGAATTCCACCGTATCGTCTTCCCACAAGACTGAAACACCTTGCGGGAATTGGCAGGACTGGCGGTCGTGCTTGGATTTGAAGCGTGGAAAGCCTTTCTTCGATTTGAAGAATCGTTTGTATGCCGAATCCAAATTGCGCAGTGATGATTGCAATGTTTGGCTGTACACTTCGCCTAGCCATGCTGTTTCTTCGGATTTTTTGAGCGTGGGTAGCTGCGTAATGAGCGCATTGCAGGAAAGCGATTCGCCTCGTTGCTCAAATGCCTCTTTGCGTTTATTCAGTCCCCAATTATACACCCAACGGACACAACCGAAGTGCTGCGCCAGCGCGATTTGCTGCGAGGCAGTTGGATACAAGCGATATTTGAAGGCGCGAAGCATGGCGCAAAAGTACGACCTTTCTACGCAAAAAACTTACTGATTTTTCAACAACAACCGTAAGACTTACGTCGCGCTATGTCGCGCCGCGCCTTGCGCCCGAAAGCAGCGCAAACCGCGACCGCTCAGGCTGCGACAAAATGCCTTATATCCAACGGCTAAAGCACGTTGGTTTTACGGCATATTTTCATAAAAAAGACCATTTTCGTTCTTGAAATGACGCTCTTACCACGATTGTATGCGCTTCTCAAGCACGTTCATTAAGCGAACACGCTCAATATACAATTTTTGCGCTTCTTCAAGCGTAATTTCTTCAAAGATAATCTGGTCATTCGGGCGCAGTTGCGCGGCGCGCGGCAAATCCACACCACTAACATGAGCAATAACAGGATAACCACCCGTCGTTTGGCTATCGGCAAGCAGCACAATCGGCTGCCCATCGGGTGGCAACTGCACCGTGCCGGGCATGACGGCACGAGAAATGACTTGTTTCTCTGTGGAGCGCACAAATGCTTGCTCCTGCGGAACAGAAAGGCGAAGACCCATTCGGTCAGAGTTGGGGAGCACTCGAAGCGGCTGCGCAAACAGACCGTGTTTACTGGCGGGCGTAAGTTCGTCGTACTCAGCACCAAGCACGACGCGAAGTTTGACGGGAATATGCGCGTTAGCGGCTATTTCAGGGCGAAAGAACCATTTGGCAGGAAGGAACGGCGATTGAGGAAAGAGCGTATTCGCAGAAGAAAAGAAGCGCATAACAGAGGCGTTTTGCACAGTGTGCTTCCCGCAAGCAATTACGTCACCTTTGGCAAGCACTCGTCCGCCTACGCCGCCCAAGCCTGCGCGCTGATAAGTGCTACGGCTTCCGAGCGACAACGGCGTATCTATGCCGCCCGCAAGAGCAATATACGACCGAAAGCCATTGTCTGCATTACGCATTCGCAGCGTTGCTCCCCGTCGCATGATAATCGGACGATACATCGGAACGCGCATAGTACAGCCATTGAATATCGCTTCGGCAGACATATTCGCCCCCGTGAGAGCTATGAGGGTATCTCGCTCCAAAAGCATTGCGAAACCGCCGGACATTACCTCTAACACCGCTTCATTCCTTGCGTTGCCGACGAGAATATTTGCCAATGCCGCAGAATAAACATCCGCAGCACCACTTTGAGGAATGCCGTATTCACGCCATCCAAAGCGCCCTGTGTCTTGAATCGTGGCTTGTAGTCCGGTATGCAGGATTGTTGCTGTTGGTAGTGAAGGTGTAGTTGCTGGAATTGTGGCGGATGGCACAGACGCGAGTTGTTCAAATTCTGCCTTGGAAACCTGATAAAACCGTACTTTATCGCCTGTTTTCAGAAGAGTGGGCGGATGAGAATCCCGTGCAAACAGTCGGAGAGGCGTTTGCCCGATGATATTCCAGCCGCCCGGAGAGGCAAGCGGATAGATACCGGTCTGACCGCCTGCAATACCGACCGCTCCCGCAGGGACATGGGCGCGAGGCGATTTCTTACGCTGCTTGGCAAGCACAGGATGCAAACCAAGCAAATACGGAAACCCGGGCGTGAAGCCAAGCATTGCCACACGATATTCCGCGTCAGTATGCAGTCGCACCACCTCTTCCACGCTCAAACCGCGCTCCGTAGCTAGTTCAAGAAGATCAGGAGCGTATAATTCATCGTAGCAAACAGGAATTTCGATGCTTCTGCCAATGGTATCTGTGCTTGCTCGTGCACCCGATTGATTCACTATGCTTTGAGTTGAAAAAACTTCTTGTATTTGCCGATAGACATAATCAAACGGAGTATTTGTCAGCGTGAGCACTTTTTCATCAGCCATATCGAAGGCAAGCGTGAGCGTCGTGAAGGCTGGAATATACTCGCGTACACCGTGAATAGGATGCGATTCAAGAAATTGGCGAAGAGATTGGATGGTTTCAAAGGCTTGCAGCGTAATATCATCGGCACACTCAATCGTGAGCGCGGCATCACCGCACGGAAAAATCCGCCATTGCTCACTTTGCCAGTGTTCACTTCGCCAGCGCTCTTGCAGAGTCATCATTACTCGCCCGTGATAGGAAGTTCCACAATGAAGGTTGCACCTTGACCGACTTCACTTTCCACCCAGACGCGACCGCAATGTAATTCCACAATTTGCTTCACAATCGAAAGCCCAACTCCGCTCGAGGACTCGCCTCCCGTGGGCTTGGCAGATAATCTCTGAAAATGTCCGAATACTTTCGTCATATCATCCGCTGTTAGTCCGGGACCTTCGTCTCGGACGGAAAAGCGAATACATTTCATATTTCCACCGCCAACATCTCCCGGACATCGCTCCAGCGTCACCCAGATTGTTTTCTCCGGCGGCGAGTATTTCACGGCATTGCTCACCAAGTTCTCGAAGACTTGCCAAAGCCTGCGCTCGTCGCCTTCAAGTACGGTATTTGCTTCGATGGCGGTCATAAGCACTTGTTGTTTTTTTGCCGCTTGGGGCTTGTATTGCCATGCAATCGCCGTTATGATTTCGCCAATATCCACCGATGTTTTGTGCAATTCTATTTTTCCGGCTTCCACGGCTGCGGAATCCAAAAGATCCTTCACGAGCGAAAGCGACTGCTCTACAAGTGTTGTCATATCTTGCGCCATCTGGCGTTGCTCTTCGTTGGCGGCATCGCTCTCCATAATTTTTGCTAATCCCAAGAGTGAACCCAGAGGATTTTTGAGATCATGCGAAACCATACTCAACAGCTTTGTTTTGAACACGCTTGCCTCGCGCATCTGCTTATTCACGTGCTGGAGTTCTTCGTTAGCATGGCGCAATTCGTCGTTTGCCGATTGAATCTCCATTGTCTGCGTTTCCAAAAGCTCTTTTTGGCGGCTAATTTCTGCCGTTCGCTCGTCCACCATTTGTTGCAAACGCATCCGCGCACGTGCTTCTTCCATAATGCGCTTTCGCTCACGACTTGTTATGACCAGCAGCACAAGAAATCCTACAAGCATTGCACCACAAAG
>JANYDO010000474.1 GCA_025363605.1 Candidatus Kapaibacterium sp. | reverse complement strand
TTTTGTGTGCCAAAAAGAAATGGACATATTGAATTCTTCCGCTGTCAAGTCAGCAAATTGGTCTAGGGCAAAGGCAAGTATTTCTATTTCTGTCATTCTTGTTTTTGTTGTTGGTGTGTCGTTCTACAATGACCGCTAACTCATAAATATACGAAAGTTTTGTCGTATTTGTTGTATCGTTTGTGATTTTTTGTCGTCCTTCTCGTATTGTTTTTGTCGTAGTTTCTGTATTGTCAATCTTTGTTGAGATTCAACTAGTCAAAAGGACTCACGACTTTTTCAAACGTGAGATTTACTCATGTGGGCGACAGGAAAGCGGCACATCGCCGAACACTCGCTGGATGAGTTGGAAGAAATTCTGAATCCACGCCAGTTTTTTCGGATTTCGCGGAAATATATCGTTCAAGCAAGCGCAATCGCAGAATTAGAGCCGTATTTCAACGGACGACTTTCTCTCAAACTCACCCCGCAAGCAAGTGGGGAAGTGCTGGTCAGCCGTGAGCGCGTAAAAGATTTCAAAGTGTGGTTGGAAGGTGCATAAAGGCAGTACAGTAGCGCTGGCTATTTTCCAGCCGCTGCCCGCCCTGCTGCTCGTCCCGAAAAAATACACCCGCCCAAAAATGTACCTTCGAGTGCCCGATACCCATGATAGCCACCTCCCCCAAAGCCCGCCACTTCGCCCGCAGCATATAAGCCCGGCAAAGGTTCGCCATCGCTTTTGAGTACCCGCGAGGAAAGGTCTGTTTCCAGACCGCCTAGCGTCTTGCGTGTGAGCGTGTAAAGCCGCACGGCAATCAGAGGACCTGCCTTCGGGTCAAGCATTTTATGCGGTGTGGCGACGCGAATGAGCTTGTCGCCCCGATAATTCCTTGCTGTGCGAATCGCCATAATTTGCGCATCTTTAGTGAAGGTGTTGTCCATTTCGCGGTCACGGGCAAGAATTTCTCGTTCAAAGTCCGCGTAGTTGATAAGATTATCGCCTGTAAGTGTGTTCATTCCTTGCACCAATTCCGCAAGCGTTTTTCTCACAACAAAATCTTCGCCCTTTTCCTTGAAGGCTTCCACCGGAGCAGATGCGCCCGGTAGCACACGTTTCAGAAGCAAACCGATATTGCGCCCCGTCAAATCAGGATTTTGCTCTGAGCCGGAAAGAGCAAATTCCTTTTCAATCATTTTTTGCGTCAGCACGAACCACGAATAATCATACCCTGTTTTGACGATATATTCCAACGCTCCCAGCGTGTCGAAACAGGGGAAAAGCGGCACGGGGAGGCGTTTACCCGTCGCATCAAACCAAAGCGGGGAAGGTCCCGACAGAACGCGAATGGCATGGCGATTCCAAATCGGCGCGTAATTTTGGATGCCTTCGGGGTAATGCCACATTCGGTCGCGGTTAATGAGATTGCCGCCATTGCGCTCTACGATGCCCAACATCAAGCCGTCAACGTGGTCGGGTACGCCTTGAATCATCTTTTTCGGTGGCGTTCCCATACGCGCAGGCCAGTTCTGGCGTACAAGATCATGGTTGCCGCCAATACCGCCCGAAGTAATAATCGTTGAGGGCGCATGAAAGCTAAATTCGCCAATGACCGTACGCGAACTCGGTGCACCCCGTTCTACGATGCTTGACTCAAGGATCTCCCCTGAAACACCTGTAACTGTGCCATTCGTTATTTCCAATTCTGTTACACGATGTCGGAAGCGATACTGCACCAAACCTTGCTCAACGCCTTTTTGGACTCGGCGAATAAACGGTTCTATCACGCCGGGACCTGTTCCCCACGTGATATGAAAGCGCGGTACGGAATTTCCGGGACCCGTAGCAGTATAACCTCCGCGCTCCGCCCATCCGACAACGGGGAAGAGCTTCAGACCTTGTTTTTTGAGCCAGTTATATTTTTCATTCGTGGCAAAATCCAGATATGCTTCTGCCCAAAGGCGTGGATACTTGTCTTCCGTTCGGTCGAATCCTGCTGTTCCCATCCAATCTTGATGCGCCAAATCGTAGGAATCACGGATGCCCATTCTGCGCTGTTCGGGGGAATTAACGAAAAAGAGTCCACCGAATGACCAAAACGCCTGTCCGCCTAGAGACTGTTCCGGCTCTTGGTCGAGGATAATCACGTGCTTGTTTGCATCAACTAGCTCGGCTGCCGCCGCCAAGCCCGCCAAACCTGCTCCGACGACGATTGCATCTGCATCATACTTCATAGTGGTATTCCTCTTTTTCAGATGTGAAAATTCAACCTGTGCTTTTTAATTCAAGGAGGGAAATAGACAGACGTTTCAACATTAGGCAGTACGCATACCTTCATCACTTGCGACTAACTCAACAATGAACGTTGTTCCTATGCCGAGTTCAGACTCGCACCAAACGCGACCATTCATGCTTTCGACCATTCTCTTGACAATACTCAGCCCCACACCTGTCGAGCTTTCGCCTCCAGTCGGGCGGGCAGAAAGCCGAGTAAACATACCAAACATTTTTTGCATATCCTCAAGTGGAATGCCTTGCCCTTCGTCTTGCACTTCCACGCGAATACGCTTATTTGCTTGAATGCGAGTGTTGTGGGGGAGTGGTTCTTGATTATTTGGTCGCAGAGGCGCTGCGCCCAATGACGCAGCATCTACTTCCACAACACGAATAAGAATCGTTTTATTGAACGGAGAAAATTTCACGGCGTTGGAAATGATATTTTCCAACACTTGCCGCATCATGGTTTCATCAGCCTGCACCCGAATTTCCGATGTGTTTGGGTTGGGGTATTCATTGAAAATGATAATGGATTTATGCTTGGCAAGTTCGCGGTAGGATTCCACGACATTGTGCAGCATTGGAAGAAGCGATACACTGCCAATGTGCGCCCGAACTTGTCCAATTTCTAAGCGGTGCGCATCCAAAAGTGAGGTAATAAGCCCTAACGCACGTTCTGCCATGCCTGTTGCTTGACCGATAATCACCCCGCGCTCTGCCGGAGTCATGTCCGGTTCATTGAGAAGTTCTGCAAAATTGACGATGGCAACAAGGGGATTTTTCAATTCATGGGCAGCAATATTGAGCATCTGAAAGCGAAACTGGCTGGCTTCCACCAGTTGTTGGCTTGTTGAGGTAAGATGGTTCTTGGTTTGAACGAGTTCCGTCGTTGTCGCTGCCAAAGATTTTTGAGCTGTTTTAACATCTTTGCGCGATTTCACCATAATAAAAGCCGCCAAAGCAACAAAAAGAGCAAGTACCGTTCCAGTTCCTATCACGATGTTCTGAGTCTCTCCGCGTTCTTTTTCTTGTACTGATTGGAGTGTCTGCTCCTGTTTTGGTGGCGGGTTCTGTGCCGGCAAAGCGGCGAAGTGCAGAAAGAAAATAGCAATGGCAATAAGCATCGTGTAGATATGGTCAATACGTGCGTTCATATTTTTTTAGAGGGATATGACCAATGATTGTTTTGAGCAAAGTACAACTCGCAGTAAACTTGATAATATGCTGTTTTATAGGTTTTTCACCAACATATTTTTTCAGCAAATCACTTCTTGCATAGATGCTTTTAGAACGCGCAAAGTGTCAGATTTTTCTTACACTTGTCGCCTGACAGTCTGACACTCTGCATTTTGCAAGTGATGATTTTTCTTCACACTATGAAAGCGTTTGTCTTGAAAGCCGCATGAAATCTTGCTTTGATTGCCAATGATTTTTTGGCACGAACTTTGAACAAAGGGGAAATATCAATAAGCATTTTTACCAATCACTTTTTCATTTTAGGTATGCCATCATTCAGACCAATTGTTCTCTCGACCCGCATTATTCTTATTTTGCTGACCCTTCTGGCAGCTATTGGCGCTGTGGAAACCCTGTTGTAAAGCAGCTGTGCAACAACCATCCATTGTACGCCATCACCAAGACGAATCGGGCGCATAACGAGCGTTAGCACAACGTCTTCGTTATCGAATAGGGGAGAGCAATATCCACAGTTCTCAATTTTCCCGAATTTTTTCCTAAAAGGTGTACCAATGGAATCCCTCACCGATGCCATTCCGAATCCGCTTGCCCATAATCAAGCATCGCCAAGCAATGTAGGCAAGTCCTTCAGCAAATCCACGTCTCACGCACACAACACTTCGGAGCAGCGCTCAGAGTACCGCGCTTCGCCTGCTCATCGTGCAAGCCTTATTCACTACTCTGTCTTTGCGCTTATTGTCGCCGTTGTTTTCAGTGGTCTTTATTTTGGTATTGTTCCTCGTCTCTCACAGCAAATTGCACTTACTACGCTCACTCCAAACGATATTACGGTTGTAAATTTTAACAATGTTTATGCCAGCCCGACCAGTGAAGGCGCAAAATTTGCAGGGCAAGAGATAGCTCGTGCTTATACCAGTGGAGAATTTATTTTGGATTTCACGTCGAGCGTCCGTACCCGCGAAGTGCATGGATATGCGAAAGCTGCTGATGAGTGGCTTCTGAAAACCACCTTCATGGGCGATGACGCTGTTATCATCACACCTTCCATTGCACTATTTGTGCCGCTTCTGGCAATTGGTATTTTTTCAGCAATCCTCTTGACGTTTCTATTTCCCGCTCGCATTGGTCTCATGTCCGCATTTGTAGAGCGTACTTTCAGCGAGACGCGCACAAAGCTTCTTTTTCAAACGGGTTTTTCGGATGAACTTCTGGATTTTCTTTTGCTCTCCGATAGCGAAGTTACAATGCTCTCACAAAGATTGCCTGAGCGCGTCAACGAATACCTCCACACGCTTTGGGATGCTACGCGCACCGATAACGAGCGGAATCAAGCACTTTCCAGCTATACTGAAGAATCACTTTTTGATGCCGTGAATATCGCTGTCGGTCACCATGCCTTTGTGCGTAATGCGCTCGTAAGCCGCATGAGAGAAGCATTTTCTGTATCGGTCGAGCATTCTGTACGCAGTCTGCAACGCGCCCGCGCTTGGCAAGAAAATCATTTCCATATTTTTGCCGGAGTGCGCTTGTATATGGGTGAGTATTTTGCACCTACTTGCAGCAACAATGTGCAGGGTCTTGCCTACGCCGGAGCAGGCTTGATGATTGTGGTGATTGGTCTTCGGGGTTTACGCTTCATTCCGGCTTCGCGTCCGAGTTTGATTGTCGCTTCGATTTCGCTGGAGTGCGCACTACTCTTTGCTCTTGGGTTAACGCTCTATTTTCAGCGCGAAGAAGGCAGTTCGGCAGAATCGCTGAAACGCATTGAAAATAACACGCAGAATGTAGCACTCGTGATGTCTTCGGTAGGCAATGAAGCAATGCAACGCGCCATTATGGATGCCATACGCGAACACGCCCAAAGCCCTGATGTGGAGAAGCGTGTAGCCGATGCTCTCACCCAAAAATTTATTGATTCACTCCGCTCCGATACTGTTCGTACTCAGCAGACCGCCCGCGTAATGGCATAAGACATTTGCTTGAGGCATTTGACTTTTTTCCTCCATCATTTGTTCTCTCAAGACTTTTTTTCTGAAACGCTGCTTGAAATCAAGTCGCGCAGGGAAGCTCTTTGTCTTGTTGAAAAAGTGTAGAGACGTGAAAGCAAGCCACGTCTCTACACTTCATCCAACGTTTAACTTTCAAATTTATTCTTCATCCTTCAAAAAACAGAGGTTTGCCATGTCGAAAGGTTCTGCCGGAAAGGTCTATTTTGTGCTGTACTTGGCGGTGATTCTGGAACTTTTAATCATCATCGTCGAGCGCGACGAAGCCGAAGACCACCTACGAAGACGCGAACGCGAAGCACGCGAAATCATACAAGATATTCTCGGACAAATGCAAGTCGGTCCCGGGAATGAAAATCTCACTTCTCGTATCAATGATGAAATCTCGCTCCTTTCCGAAGAAGCAGTCAGCATGAGCGGTATCCCCTACAAACGCTATCGCACCTACAACGTCGAAGTGGGCGTGAATGATGGAAGCGGCGCAAACATTGGAGCAACACACCAAGACACACTGAATCACTACTCACTCTTGCGCCGATTGACCAACGCCCAAAGTTTGGACTACGAAGTTTTGTACACCGGTACGGAAGCAGCCGAACTACCCACACTTGACAGCAGCAACGATGCACACTGGAAGCCGCTTGGCGCAATGACGCTGGCGCTCGATACGGCGGCAATGCAGCAAACAAATGAATGGCGTAAGCCGACATATATGCAGCGTTTCCAAGACGCAAGTAGCGAAGCTCTCTTTCGGGCAATCACGCCCAACGTCAAAGGCGTAGATACGACCTTCCGCTACAATTTGTCAGAAACTGAAAAAGTCGCTGTTGCAAAAAATGGAAAATATACGAAACGTATTTTTACGGTGAATTTTCAACCGACACAGGCGGGGTGGTACAAATTGCGCTTCGGTTCGCGCACGAACCGCATCATGGGTGTGAGCGGGGAAGCATCGAGCTTCGACGAGATTTCCGACGATGCTCGCGTTAATATCGGCTCCATGCAACTCACCGTGAAAAAGCTCCGCAAGGTGCAGCAAATGTTGCAGCGCGAACTTGAAAGCTATGGTACGCCACAAATGGATGCGCTTATTGCCGCCAAAAATGAAGACCAAGCACGAGCATTTTTCAAGCAAATCGAAGCCGCCAAAGAAAAAGTTCGCAAAGAAAAAGCAAATGAATCCTCACTGGTGCAGGAAATTTGCCGAAAAATAGACCTGTACGCCGACGTTGCGAAACTCATTGCGCCGAATAAATCGCAATACTTTAGCCAAAACGCCGGAGCAATGGAAATCAACGTGCGCGTCACCAAGCCGCCTGTGGCGATTGTGAAAGCGAACATTGCGCTTCCAAAAGATGTCTATCTCTTCGATCGCCTCACGCCGAGTTTCCGCTTTACCGCAGGACCATATTACGGCAATAATCTTCCCAAAGGTGAGATTGTTTCCGCCGACGGCAAAGCTACGCCGCTTGTGATTGAAGCAATGGCGCTT
This sequence comes from Candidatus Kapaibacterium sp., assembly GCA_025363605.1. Taxonomy (GTDB): domain Bacteria; phylum Bacteroidota; class Ignavibacteria; order Kapaibacteriales; family UBA4661; genus PH2015. The sequence goes on along the minus strand of JANYDO010000474.1, from coordinate 9,220 downwards.
GCCGACAATAGCAAAGGCGCAGTGGGACTGGTAGCATCGGACAAAGGGAAATCTATTGAGTTCAAAGCCCGTGCGCTCCAAACGCTTCCCGCAGGAACGTACACGGTGCGCATGAAGCACACATCGCAAGGCGACGAAACACAAGAAGAAACGACCATGCGCATATTCCCGACACAGCTTACAGCGCAAAATCGTCGTGTACTCGAAGGTCGCATGAAATCTATGTATTTTGGTGGAACTCTGCCATTTACACTGGAGCCGGACTCGCAAGGAATGATTCCCGCAAGTGAATTCCGCATTTACGCCGGACTGAGTGCCAGCCCGCAGCCCGTCACGCCAAGCGTTGGTCTGACCACAAAGCTGGCTTTGGAAGCAAAATCAAAATCAGCGTGGGTGCGCCTCACGTGGATTTCGCCCTTCACCGGTGAAGAAGTAGAGGTTTTGCCCAAAACCGAACAGCCCCTCAAGCAGCGCGAACCGGACATTGATTTAACCAAAGCAGCCGTTACGGGCACAGATGGCGATTGGCTCGAACTTCGCCTTCAAGTAGGCGGTATTCAGGTTAGCCCCGCTATCATAGATGTCGGTAGCAAACTCGGTTCGCCCGAAAGCATTGAGAATGTGAGTATCATAGGCGCATCACTGGAAAATACGCAGGATGTGGAATTGGTGAGTTCTGATTTGAAAGACCTCGGCAATGGCTTATATTCGGCGTTGTTCAAGGTGCGGAGTGTTCTCTTGAAACAGCCCAAAGAAATGACTGGCACGTTAAAATTTAGCATAAGTGCTTCGATGCGGAACACGATAAACGGTACGCCGTCCAAGCCAACATCGTTCGAGACCGCCGTTCCTTTTGCCTACACACCGCCGCCCGTAAAAGGGAGGAAACGATAAGTTCTCGTTGCAATCAAAAACCCCGCTTGGAATCAATCTCCAAGCGGGGTTTTGTTTTCTAACTTTCTGCTCACAATGCGCTACCGAACGACTTGTAAAGCCTGCTCTATTGACCTTCCTCCAACCGCAACACGACAAATATAGGCACCATTTGCTAAGGTGCGGAGATTGATGGGAATGGTGTGATGTCCCGCCGCCTGTGTTCCTTCAAAGAGCGTCGCCACATTTTGCCCAAGTGTGTTGTAGAGAGCAATTGCAACGCTTCCGGCTTGCGGCAGCGTGTATTCAATCGTTGCCCGCTCTTGCGCCGGATTGGGATAGACAGTCAAACCAAGCACCGAAAATTCAGCTTTTTGCTGAACACCCGTTGCGATTGTTGGCGGAGCAACGACGAATACCCGAAAACTTGCCGTTGAGGAAAGACCAAACGAGTGCTGCGCAACGAGCGTAATGACGGATTCGCCTGTTTCCACGCGATTTGAATCGCCAAGCGTCGGTATCACGCCGGAGACCACAGAAACTCGCTTGACATTATTCTCGTCCGTTGTGACGACGACATTGGGCGCTGAGATGAGATTTGTATTCGAGGACTGCGCAGAGTAGGTTATTTCTGCTGATGCAAATTCCTGCGGCACAGTAAATATGGCACTTGTGGCAATACCCGGAAATGTAGTTAAATCCGGTATCGGAGAAATACTCATTGCCGCATCTTTTCTATTCACTGCTGCTGTGAAATACAGTTTGGTTGTGTCGCCAGACGGCGTGACGGCATTGATGCTCACCCAACTTTGCCCTGATATAGCCTTCACCGGAAGAACAACTTTGCGCTCCGTCCCCGTGCCGGTGACCTGAAACCCTTGCCCCGTCGTCACATCAGGGTTTCTTGTTTCGAGGGTGAATTTCAACGTACTCGGGTCAATTTCGAGTACGCCCGTACTGTCATTGACAGGAACGATGTTGAACGGGAACTCTGCGTTTGCGCTTGGCGATGTCCGCGTGATATTGGTACGGGCTGCCAAGGCGAATCGCGGTTCGGCTTCTGTCAATGATGCGCCCGATTTTGACGATGCCGCTGCCAGCAGCACTGTTGCGGTTTGTGGCGGAGTGCTTTCCCACACTCCGCGTCCAAAGGTTGCGGCTTGAAGGCGCTGTGAGCCGGTTGTGGAAGTGAAGATTTCCAAATCGCGGACAGGCACAACGGGCATTCCGTCATTGAAGGGTTTCCAGCCTGTTGCGCCTCGGTCGTTGGAATAGAACACGCCCAATTCCGTACCGATGATAAGCTGAACAAGGCGCGGTGCGGGAATAGCACGCGCAATAATGCAGTGAATGGGAACGTTGGGCAATGTGCCTAAACCCGACAAGGGACCGGAAATATTGCGCCATGTCCCCCCGCCATCGTTGGATTCATATACTTTGTCGCCTGCTGTTGTGCCGCTCACGGTTGCCCACAGGGTAAATGAGTTTCTGGCGCTGGGATGCAGCGCCAAATTCGTGATGGTATTCTGCGTCGGCGGGCGCGATATTTCCGTCCACGAATCACCATTGGTAAACGAGCGGAAAAGTTTTCCGCCGGAAATACCGCTTCCCGTGTACATCGTTGCGGCAATCACATTCGCGCTGACAGTGGCATTACTGGAATTGATAACAAGCAGGTCGAGCGGACTTCCTTGCGCTTGCGTTGGAAGGGCTGTTTTTGTCCATGTTGTGCCTCTGTTTTTGCTTGTCCAGAGGCTTTGATGCCCGACAAAGAGTTGAGCGTAAAACATATTCATCGCAAAAGCAGAGGTGATAAATGGGGCAAATTCACCTGTTGTCGGACGGCTTCCGGTAAGATTTTGCCGCGCGCCCGCATCTCCATCTGCCAGAAGGAGGAGACTTGATGTTACGCCTCTGTCACGAGTCCTTCTGACAACGCCTTTCTGAAGGGCAAAATACATAGAGTCCGGGAAAACCGGGTCAACGATACCATTTGTCCCGTCGCCCGTTGCTTGCACGACGCTCCAGTTTAATGTACCGCGCATTGTTTGTGCGCCATTATCCTGTGCTGCGGCAATAATAGTTCCCGATTCAGATTTGGAGCCGCCCAGAGCGTAAAACTGCGCAATTCCAAGATTGCCGTTGGTAATTGTCCATGATGCGCCACTATTGTTGCTGCGAGCTATGCCGCCATCGTTGCCGGAAAAAAGGATATTACTTCCGGGCTGAAAAACCAAATCGTGATGATCGGCGTGAACAATAGGCAGCGCCTGCTGCGGAAACCAGCTTGTCAGCGACGATGCGCCCCACGAAACACCGCCATTGATACTTTTCCAGACAACCACGCCGCCCACATAGACTTCATCAGCATTTAGGGGCGACGCTCCCAGCGCGAGTGTGTAGAAACCTTGCCCATCGGAACCACTACCGTCCAGTTGAAAACTCAAAAGATTAGGTGTATTTGAACGGAGGCTCCACGAAACACCCGCATCGCTAGAGCGCAAAAGCCCTAGAAATCGGTTGTTCGTCTCCATCAGCGCATAGACGATATTCGGATTGGCAGCGGAAACAGCAATGCTCGTACGCCTGCCGCCCGCAGGAACGCCGCTCGTGACGACGCTCCATGCATCACCGGTATTTGTGGAACGCAAAATTTGTCCGGCAAAATTTCCTGCATAAACAATGGATGGATTCGTGGGATGAAATTCAAGGTCGGTAATTCTATCATTCGGAAAGTTCTGAAACGACCGGACGACCTGCCACGTAGCGCCACCGTTTGTCGTTTTGTGAATACCGGCGGTGCTACCCGCAAGAAGGATATTGGGGTTGGCGGGATGAATAATCAAACGATACATGAGCTGGACGTTGACCAGACTTGCCGTTCGCACCCACGTCGTGCCGCCGTCGGTAGATTTCAAAACACCGGTACCAAAATTACTTAGCCCATCGGCATCACCCGTTGCGAGGTAAAGCGTCGTCCCATCCGGCGCAAGAGCAATATCGCTCACACCGAGGTTCACAAATGCGGCGGTCATATGCGTCCAGTTTGTGCCGCCGTCTGTCGTTCGCCACGCACCGGACGACGGGGTTCCAATCCAAATAATGGCACTGTTAGTGGGGTGAAAACGTACGCAATTCACACGCCCTGCGCCAATCGCATTCCCAAAACTTCTTGTGTCAAGGATTCTTGGACCAAGTTCATTCCATCCGCCTTCGGTGATTTTTGCCGTGTTTTTGGTAAAAATGCCGCCCACTACCTGCGCACGCTCACGTGCATAGCGCTCCCACTCACGCTGAAAATATCCCGGTTCAGGCAATGTGCCATCGGGTGAGGCTTTCAAGAGCGCTTCATGCTCCCAACGCTTCCAGAGATTATCGCCTTCGCCTTCTTCTTTTTCCTCGCCTTGTAAATTTGCCTTCTCTTTTATCGGTGTTTTTGCACGATTTTTTTGCAATTGCTCGTAAGCACGCTGAATAGAAAAAATATTATTTCGTTCTTTGGGCGTTAGATTATCGAACCAATCTTGCGCCGCCGCAGGTAGCGCAAACGCAATACAGCCGAAGAGGAAAGAACAAAAGAGAAGAGAACAAAGGCTTACCCGTAGCAGGCGACGATGTGGTAAAAAAAGCTGCAAATGAATCATATAAACTCCGCGATAAGAAATGGAAAAAAGTATTGGTTCCCCAAACAATGTTGTTGCATGAATAGATACTGCTAGCATTGCTCCGGCTCGCAGAGACGTTGAATTTAAGTCGTATTTTTATTCAACGACAACCCAAAAATTTACCCCAAAGAACAACGCTCATAGCAAAGATACAGAACACCGGCACACAAGATAAGTCCCGTCGCTCATCAGCGGTAAAGAAGAAACATTTGCCAAAAGTGCATAAGTATCCTACTACCCAGAAACGCTGCCCAAACTTCTTGAGCCGGAGGCAAACACACACTTATTACTATTCCTGCAACACAACGTCGGCATAATCTAATAATTGTTCGGCAGAACGCAAAAGTAAAACCCAGATTTGGAAGTTCAAGCCCAATTCCATAGCTTACACAGACTACTTTTTCAAAATTTTCTGGACACTGCGGCGCACACCATCACGTATTTCCAGCACATAGACCCCTGACGGCATCTGACCGAGATTGAACATTCGATTGTACTCTCCGCCCAACACAAATTCTTCCGCCGAAAAAACGCATTGACCGAGCGCATTTGTTATCGTGAGGGAAATACTTCCTGAGGCGAGGTGGTGCGTCTCTACGCTGACAATATCTTCCGTCGGATTCGGAAAAATGAGTATGTGTGGCAGCGGTTCTGCCAAAACACCAACCGTACCGACGAGAAAAGGCAGGGAAGCCGCTTGTTTATTGATGTTGGTAACGGTGAGGTTTCCACTTTGAACGCCCGGTTTGGCTTCGACTCCGGCTGTCAGCGAGCCATCAATATTACGAAGCACGCTCATCACTCGAAGCGTATCGTTGCCAAGAGTAAAGAGCGATTGGGCGGAAAAACCAATTCCATTCACCTTAATAGTGAAGGGCTGAAGATTGCTGCTGGTTACTGAGGGAGTAAGGTTCGTTAGGGTTAGCACGGGGGTAGTGGAAATCGTGACCGTCGTAGAAACAGGAAGGCGGTCTAAACTTGTAACCGTAAATACTAAAGCTCCGATATTACGCACAACATTTCCCGGTATCGTAGCCGTAATGCGCGTTGTTGTATTTGCTGATGGAGTGATGGTGCTGGTGATGCCATTCCCAACGGCAACAACTCGTGGCGTGAGGGTACCAAAAGTTGCTCCGTTAATGACTACTTCCACATCACCCAAACCTGCCGGAATGGGATTGGGGGTAACGGTAAAAATGATTGCTGGCTGTAATGGTGAACCTCCGCAAGAACCAAAGCACCATTGAGGAGCAGATGTAGAGCCGCCGGGTTGAGTTACTTTAATGTCGCCTGATGCTGCATTTGATGGGACGACGACGCGAAGCGTATCAATGCCGGAAGAACCACCACTGATGAGAGTAACATTTGCTGCCGGAACTGATACACCGCCAATGCTAACGCTTGCGCTTGGAGCAAGACGAGCGCCAGTGATGGTAATTGTAGCGCCGGACGATTGTGCCGGAGGTGTGAAAATGATAGCTCCCGGCGCAGGTTGCGACGAAACAAGTATGGGTGTGTTGTTCAGATTATTCGTAGCAATCTGCGTGATGGTTACGCCCGAACGAAAATACCCTGCGTTTGTTGGGTCGCTTGCTGGTGCTCCCGCACCCGACGACACCGTACCGCTTGTGGTGGTAAAGGCATTCACAACGGAAATCGCACGATTGAAGCCCCCATTCTCTTGCCCCACTACCCAAAGTGGAGTAATACTCACTGCGAAACCAGCCGTTACGCCCGTTAGCTGAGAAACATTCCATTGCTGATTGACAATAGACTGGCGTAAAACCGCACTACCCGTTGCAAAGGGAGCGGGCTGAGTAACAAAGGGAAGTGCTTTCACGCTGAACGTAGCCGGTGTGCCATTGTTTGTGATATTGAGCGGAGCAAAGACGGTTGTGGACGAACCAATGGGAAACGTTGTATTGCCAACATTGCCAAGTGTGAGCGGAAATGCGGTTGTTACGAAAAACTGATTCACTCCTGCGTTGATCAGTGCTCCAAGAATTGTTGCCGATGAAGCAAGAATGAGCTTATTTCCACTGCTGACATTTGTGGAATTTGTTGGAGGGGAAAAATCAAATATTCCGGCAGAACCGATATAAAGCGGCGAAGAAAGCGTCATCGTACTCGCTATATGCAATCTCCCTTGAAACGGGCTTTTCTCATCACCGAAAACAGCACCCGGTAGAAAGCCACTATTCCAGCTTGCTCCTAGTTCCACTTTTCCCTCGACAGGTGATAGAGCAGGCGCGGAAATTCGTATTGTGCTTTCCACCGCAGTCGTGGACGTGCTGGTCAGCCGCAGGGATGCGCCACTGGAAACAAGTATCGGTGCTGCTCCGCGAAGGGAACCATTCACCACAAGCCGTAGCCCGCTACCGATGATAAGCGTGTTGTTCACCGTCAAATCTCCGTTGACAACGAGCGTGCCGTTCCCGCTCAGTGTGACGTTGAACGTGCCTTTAGTGGCTAGAATGGTGAGATTCCCAATGGGAAAGGGCGGTGCGGCATCGGTGATGGAAATGTTGCTTACGGGGGCAATAACAACGTTCAGCGAGTTGGACGCGGCACCGGGGAACGTGCCGTTCCATGACCACGAGTCAGATTGCCAGCTTGCAGACGTGGAATTATTCCAAACTTGTGCGAGAGTGGACTCAGGAAGAAGGAGCACCAACGCAAGGAGCAGAGAAGAAATTGCAGATGTATGTTTCATGGTAAAGCGCTTGGGGAGAAGAACAATGTTTCGATTGCTCAAAAATAGCACTTTTCCTGATGTTTCGCGCTCAAGATTTTTTTTGTTCTATCACCACTAGCGGCGAAACGCAGATTTCAGGATTCACAGGATAAAGAGGATGAAAAAGAAGAATCCAAAGGTGCTTGCATTCAAGATAAATGAGAATGTAACGATGTTCACGTTATGTCCTTTGAGCCATATCGCCAAGCTACAAATGCACACAAACCTAATGAACAAGCAACGTCGGCAAAGCTACTACCCCCGAAGATTGCTTGAGAATAAGCCTATACGAGCCGGATGCAAACGAAGAAACGTCAAACTCGTCATGGTTAGCGCCCGGCGGGACGAGATGCTCGATAAGAGTTCGCCCCAGCATATCCAGCAATGCCACTCTGACCGTTTCGGTGGGATGGTCAGGAATGTTCACATAGAGCACCGAAGTAGCGGGATTGGGATAGACAAAGGGTTGCTGTTGGGATGCGGTTGTTTCTTGAACGCTGGTGGTGAGATATGCTAAGGAACGGTACGCATCCACGCGCCCCCAGCCGTAATATTTATCCCATCCGGGAGTGTCTTCGCTCGCAAGCCCGACCATATCTCGTGCGCCAGCTTTGAGAGCGTTGAAGACATCTGTGAACTGCATAGAAGGACGGACTGATAAGAGCAGTGAAACAATACCCGAAACCATCGGCGTTGCCTGCGATGTGCCGGAATAATAAACTAGCGAAGTACCATTACTGCCAATACCAAGAATGGCATTGCCGGGCGCGGTGAAGCTGATGTGGGAGCCGTAATTACTTCCGCCACTGGATTGAGTACCGATAAGGAAGGGATTGCAGCGTACATCATTATTGTCCGTCGCACCGACAGCAATGACGTTTGTTGTGGGGTCGGTGCTGAAAGCTGCCGGATAATCGGGCGTAGCAGTGTTGTCATTTCCCATCGCCACAACATTGATACAACCTTTCGATGCGGCGTAGCGTAGCGCATCAAGTTCGGCATTACTGTAATTCGCACCTCCCAAACTCATATTGATGACACGTGCTCCTTGGTCGGCAGCATAGATGATTGCTTGCACAAGAAGACTATTTGGGATAGTACCACGCTGCGTGGAGACTTTGAGCGGCATAAGCCGACTTTGCCAGTTAATGCCAGCCACAAGCCGACTGTTATTACCAATCGCTCCGATAATCGAAGCAATGTTTGAGCCATGACCGTCATTATCGCTTGCATCGGTGGACTTGAGCGCAAAATTATAGGGTGCGACATACCGATTCGTAAAATCAACGGCGCTCGTGGTATTGCTGAGGCTTGGCACTCCGGTATCTATCATTGCGACGGTGATAGTATTGCTTCCCGTGGTAATGCCCCACGCATTGGTGATATTGATGTCAGCGCCAGCTTTTCCGGCTGGAATAACGCTCGGAATAGATTGACCGATATTGGAAAGCGACCATTGGTAGCGGAAATACTGATCGTTCGCACTTTGCGTCAGGGTTGCCGTATTTTTATCATCATTCAACTCCGCTTCGTCGGCTGTCATTGGTAAAAGTCTGGAATAGCGCGGTTGCTCTGCTTCAACATATTCTACATCAGAGTCTTGTTGCAAGTCGGCGATAAATTGCGCGAGTGCAGCATTATCACGGAGATGCACGACAAAGAGACGATTGATGCCGCTTGCACGTTCTTGTTCTAAAGCACTCACATCGCTCACAGTCGTCGTAAAAATTGACTCCAGTGCAAGCGTCTGTTCGGCAATTCTCATAAGCGCATTGGAGCGTATTTCAGGAGAAGCCAGTGATGCGGCGGATAGAAAGAACGTTTGGTCTGTAGGCTCGTTGTTTTTCTGTGTGGTTGTGGTGGTTTGTTTCCAGAGCGATGTTACATCGCTGAACGCCGAAGAATTCTTGCGAAATTTTACAAAACATCGCACTTCATTCGAGGCAAT
>JANYDO010000053.1 GCA_025363605.1 Candidatus Kapaibacterium sp. | reverse complement strand
GTTTCGCGTACATCATGTTCTGCGATAAAAACACAATTTTCTGCACAAATGCTTGATGCTGCCAGTGCTGCGAAGACAGGATTGAGGAGCTTTGCAGCATACGGCGGGTCGCAAAAAATCATATCAAAACGCTCGTCGTGGCGTTCACCTTGAAAATGAGCAACGGAGCGTACAGCGTCATCGCAGACGACCCTTGCCATAGTCGCAATATCCAGCATTTTCAGCGAATCTGCGAGAAGCGTACAGTTTTTACGGCTTTTCTCGACAAATGCAGCCGAAGCCGCACCACGACTGAGTGCTTCGATGCCTAATGCACCAGAACCGGCACACAAATCCAGCACAGCAATATCGTCAAAATCGCAGTGATTCAGAAGGATATTGAATATCGTTTCCCGCGCACGGTCAGTCGTAGGACGTATGCCCTGAAAGCCGCTTGTATTCAGTGTTCTGCTGCGAAGTTTGCCGCCAGTGATGCGCATTGACGCTGTACGTTATTGTTGAAAGACAAACATTTCTTGGTCAAACTACATCACAAACGGTAATTTTACAATGGTAAGTTGCTCGGAATAGCCTTCTCTTTCAGCGTTCACAGCTGCATCGGGGTTTGCAAAAGCCGAGCGGATATAGCCGAGAGCAATGTATAAGCCACATTCCGGCGAAAAAGTGCTACTGGTGACACCACCAATATCGGTGTGCTTTCCCTCAGAATCGTCGAAAAAGCGGGCATCTTTGGGAATAGGCGCATTGCTCACAAAGCCTGAAAGCCGTACCTTTACTTTGTTGTAGGTGTCCAGTCGTGCGATAACTTCCTGCCCAATATAGCACCCTTTTTTGAAATCCACCAGCCCCACCAAACCCGCTTCAAGTGGATTACGCTCGTCTGTCCATTCTGCACCGTGCTTGCCCCACGCTGATTCTATGCGAAGCGTCTCAAAGGTTGCATCATCTACTTCGGCAACATCTTCCAAGCCCCGTAAAATGGTGCATAGCGCTTCTTCGTGCGCTTTCGGAACAAGCAGGATATGGCAGAATCCGCATAAAGGTTGGTGTTTGATAATAATTCCTTCCGTGCCGCCAGCAATCGAGACCTTTTGCCATGCCGACTGGCGCATATCCAGCAACGAAGCCCCCGTCAGTTCTTCCAAAAGCTGGAGACTTCTTGCCCCAAAAACGAGATACGATGCGTATTCCGCGCTTACATCTTCCGTTTGAAAATCGTCAATGAAAGTGTACTTATCCAGCCATTGCAGAGCTTTTTCCCCCAAGCCGTGCGAGAAGAGCATGAGAAGGTCGTTCTCGCGTGCAAGCACCGTGAATACGTCAATAATACGTGCTTTGTCGGTAACGAGAACATTTTGCGCACCGTTGCCGCTAGTGTCTGAGCCACTGAGTTTGAGAACATCGTTTGTCGTCATGCGTTGCAGAAGGTCGAGACGATCCTTCCCACGTGCAATGGCAATATCAAGTGAGTGCTTGCGCCAGCCGACGCTGGATGTTGCGAGTGTGTACACGTCTGTGTTCACACCAGATGTTGTGCTGTTTTCCGGCGATTGTTCGGTTGACCGAAGCGATTGTCCGTTTGAGAGATTGGTCATAATGCGTGAAATTCGTAGCTTGTGGTGTGATTGAATCTACAATGAATATGCAAGTTCCAACAAATTGACGAAAAAAATGCGAAAAAATTTCACCACTGTCGGGTTCGTTCTTTTTCTGTTTTGTATTAATGCAAGCTATGAAGCGCTCTGGGGGCAGCAATTTCAAAGCGCCACAGGAGCGACCTATCGAGTTTTCCTTCGTGATAAAGGTTCCGAGAAGTTTGAGCGTGGAAGCGCTCTCTACGCAAGAACCGAAGCGCTCTTTACCCCCAGAGCGCTTATACGTCGTTTGAAAGTGCTGCCGCCGGAAAATATACTAACCATTGCTGATGCGCCTCTGTTTGCGCCCTATTTGGACAGTATTCGTCGCACGGGAGCGACGCTTGGCAACGGACTACGCTGGCGAAATTACACGCTTGTAACGTGCTCTACCATTCAACTTGAGCAGATTCGCCGCTTTTCGTTTGTTCGCGCTGTTCAGCCTTGTACCGCACGGCTTTTCCCACAAGGTTTTTCTAGTCGCGCCGAATCTCTGGAGAAAAGCAGTATTTCTGCTGCAATGCAAGCATTGAAGAGCATCTCCTTGCAAGATGTCAATTGTGGAACGCTGCAATACGGTGATTCGCGGCGGCAACTTCAGAGCATCAACATTCCGCCTGCGCATGAGCTTGGTATTGCAGGGAAGGGCGTAGTGATTGGTGTTATGGATGCAGGCTTTCGCTGGCGAGCGCAAACGTCGCTCAAAGGTGCTTCCGTGCTTGCCGAGCGGGATTTTATTCAAAACGATACAAACACCGCCAACGAACAAAAAACGTATTATTCCGACCTCCCCGACCAAGATGAACACGGTACGAAGGTGTTGTCTATTTTGTCTGCATATTCGCCGCAAAACCTGATTGGTGCTGCTTTTGGTGCAAGTTATCTGCTTGCCAAAACGGAAGATTTACGCTATGAGCGCCACATTGAGGAAGATAACGCCGCCGCCGCGTTGGAATGGCTGGAGGCTCAAGGTGCGGACATTGTGAATGCTTCGCTTGGTTATGGCACGTTTGACCAACCTGACGAAAGCTATCCTTACAGCGAACTCGACGGCAAAACAACGATTATTAGCCGTGCCGTGAATGATGCCGCCGCACGTGGAGTCTTCTGCGTCATTGCGGCTGGCAATGATGGGCGGAATGGCTACCGCACAATCAATGCACCCGCCGATGCCGATAGCGCCTTCGCTGTGGCGGCAGTGAGAGCCGACACTGCTGGGGCAACAAATTTTTCCTCGCGTGGACCGCGTGGGGATGGTGCTTTGAAGCCTGACATTGCGGCACAGGGGGATACGGTCGTCGTCGCATCGCCTACGGGTAGTGAATATCAAGTTGGTCGGGGAACGTCGTTTTCCTCGCCACTTATGGCTGGTGGGGCTGCGCTGGTGCTTTCTGCGTTTCCTGAATTGAAACCTTGGGAACTACGCCGACTTTTGACAGGAACGGCTTCTCAGGCAAATGCGCCTGACTACGTGCTTGGCTATGGGATAGCAAACGTCTTTGCGGCTCTACGCCGCGCCGGAACAATCGTTGCGCCGGAACTGGTTTCGTATCCCATGCTTGGTGTGCAGCGCGTCGGCATATCGGCATTGCCACGCGGGATGTCGCTTCGGGCAACGCTCTATGTGCGCTATGCAGACGAGCCGAATTACACGCCGATAGATTTGCGTCCATTTTTGCCGAGTGCATTTTATCTTGCCGATTTAGCAATGACGCGCTTTGCAGGGAAAGCCGCGGAAATGTATGCTATTGTGGACGACGGCATACAATCACGGCGCATTCCCGCTATGGGAGCAGTGATGCTGCGTCCGCGAGTTTCGTCCGTTCCGTGTGGTATTCAGGCAGCTTCGCTTCCCATTGAGAAGCCGAGCGATGTCCGTGAGGGTATCGTGCCGTCGCCCGTAAGCAGTGAAGCTGGTACAGCGACGCTCTTGCTTGCTACATCGGAAGTTGGCGGTCTTGACTACACTATTTATTCTACCTTTGGCAGTTCCATTCTGAGCGATACCGTACAGGTTACATCAGGTATCAGCACTATCCCGATTCGCGTGAGTAATCTGGCACGTGGTGTCTATTTTGTGCAAGTGCGCTATAATGGCACGATGCAGATGTTTCGATTTATTATCAATTAAGCATCTGGACGGTAATACTTGGAACACAGACAAGTGAGCGCGGCGCTCAGTCTGTGCTACCAAAGCCAGATTTTATGCCGTAGCAGAGACATTCTTATCTGGGTAGATAGTTCAAGATAATTTCGTTCAATACCTTAACGTAATTATTCAGTGCCCGCCGTCCTACGGCTTCTTAGTCGTAGAACGGCTTTAATTGCGCTGCGTAAATAATACTCCCGCAAGCACAAACACTCCGCCCACAAAAAAGAGCAACGACGGCGACGTGCCAAAAACTATTACCGTTGCGATGGTGACCAAAACAGGCTGTAAATTGCTAAATACCGCTACATTGCTTGCCGGAACCCGCGCCAGTGCATAATACCACAGCCAATATCCCACAACTGACACCAAAAGCCCTAAGTACGCCGAATAGAAGAGCGTCATTCTGCTGACATCCAGAAGCGGCGTAGTGGTGGGCAAGAAGGGGAAAATGAGCGAGTACCAACCCATGCCGCATATCATCGTGAGTGCTGTGGCGTAGATAGCGCCGTATTTTTGCGCGAGTCGTTGCCCCAGTAAACTGTACCATGCCCACGAAATGGCTGCCGCGAGTTCGAGCATATTACCCAAGAAAAATGATGACTGGAGGTCAATGCCGCGCTCGAACAGTACGAGAATGGTTCCAAAGAAGGCAATCACAATACCGATGGTCTTACGGACGGTGGTTTTTTCGCCAAAAAACATGACCGAAAAAATAAGCACAAAAGCCGGCACAAGTGCGTAGGCAAGAGCTGCATTTGCCGGAACGGTATAGCGCAAGCCTGAGACAAACAACACTTGATTGAGAGGGATATTGAGTGCGCCCAGAAGCAGAATAAGTTTCCAATCCTTGCGCTCAAGCCGTGGTAGGGTCTTGCGATGAACAAATAAAATAACGGTAAATGCCGCGACGCACATCACTCCCCGCAGGAACACTATCGTGAAGGGGTCTGCCGCTTCATTCGCAAACTTGGCAATAAAATGCGTACTTGCGGCAATGATTTGCTGGACAATCATAATCCCGTACACTCCCGCAAGCGAGTTTTTGTGCG
>JANYDO010000378.1 GCA_025363605.1 Candidatus Kapaibacterium sp. | reverse complement strand
AGGAGAAAACCAATTTACATCCATTCCGATAGAGATAAGCAAACTACAAAATCTTGAGCGGCTTACTTTGATTGGGAGCCTTCTGTCAAAGGCGGAACAAGAAAAAATCGTAAAACTGTTACCCAAGACAAAAATAACCTTTAACGTACCAGAATAACATAAAGCCCCGCTTGAATACACCAAGCGGGGCTTTTTCAATGGTAGGACACGTTTACGGGAAATAGCGGTATATCTCTTTACGATGAAGACAACGAACCAGAATCATCGTGCTGTCATGTTCTCGAAATTCCATACCGAGCCGATAATCTCCGACGCGCAATCGGTACAACGCTGTGTACCCGTGAAGTTTCTTGCAGTTTGCCAGTTCGCCTAGGGTAGCTGCGACTTTGATGTTTTGGATAGCAGCCAGAATCGCACTACGTAGGGTTGCATCGGTAATGGCTTTCAGGTCTTTCGCAAAACTGCGTTCAAAAAGAATATTCATTCGGCATCGTGCGGATGGAGGAGAGCAAATATTTCCTCTTCCGAAACAAAGTCATTCGCTCTTCCTTCCTGAATTGCGGCAGCCATCCCAATATGCTCTGCCGCCTCCGCAAAAAGACTGATAAATTCTTCTCGGCGTGTACGCATAAGTTCTGCGAGAGCTTCGACCAGTTGCTCTTGAGATATAGTGGGCATTGCTGTTGGCATCGGTACTACCTCGTGCTAAGAATGGAAAGAAGGACATTACCACACAAAAATACGTCATTGGTGCAAAAATACAGAAAGTATTTGGTATGGCTATGTCTCAAGGCAGAAGTGAACTGCGAAGCACACTCGTGTACTCTGCCTTACACTCACATTTTCAATATCGTCAAGCAGCTCTACTACGGCACGTGACACCCCTGCTCAACGCCTGCGGGCTGTGCCGAAAGTTTCGGGCTAATATACGGAATCCCCAACGATAACCCCCGCAAAATAAACAGCACTGCCACAAGCGAAGCACCTATCGGCACAAAACGCCGCATAGCACTTCCGAAGCGCATCGGCGCTCCCACAAGCCGCGCAAATACTGCCACGCCGACCATAGCGGGCAGCGTGCCCAGTCCAAAAAAGAACATCGTCATGGCGGCATCCTGTGTGCTGCCTGCCACTGCCGCCATTGCCAGCCCCATGTACACAAAGCCACACGGCAGCAAGCCATTCAGCAGCCCCAGTGCAAACTGTCCTCCCATTTGTGAAGAGCGCATCACACCGCCAATCCGCCCGCGCAAGCGCCCCAGCGCCCGTGCAAGTAAGGGCATGGCAAGCACTTTGGCACGAAGCTGCTGCGGCGCAAGAACAACCGCCAACATCCCAACCCCGATACTGATAGAAAGTGCTTCTTGAAATCGGTGAATATCGAACAGCATTGCTCCAAGTAGCTCTTTCGACGCGCCCAGTGCCAAGCCCAAAACCGTGTACGTGAGAATACGCCCCGCGTTGTAAACAAGCCTTCCCGCCATGTACCGCGTGTTTGTGTGTCCCTCGGCTGAGAGCGCAAGCGTGATGGGAGCGCACATGGCGATGCAGTGAAAACTTCCTGCAAAGCCGAGGATAAATGCGGCGTAGAGCATAGTTGTTGTTGGGTGTGGATTGATTGGACGCGGATGGAAGAGGATTTCACGGATTTTTTTTTCAAATCATCAGCTTCTACAAACTTACATCCGAGGCTTTGTAATAACTCATGCCGCCCGCTTGCCATTCCAGCGACAACGACCAAAACCCCGGAAGCAAGTCCTGAAGCGGTACACGCTGCTTGCCGTTCGCATCCGGCGCAATGGCAATCGTTTTGTCCATGCCCATCGTGGAAGGACGCAAAAGCATAATCGTACCCGAAAGCCCTTGCTGTATGATACTTTGCGGGTAGGTAATTTCCAGCACTTTCCCGTTTGCTTCCGGCAGAATACGCCATGCAACCGGCTCTGCAAGCGCTTTTGCTCTGTTTGCAGCATCTATGCGGCTTTGGTAGGCGACTTCTTGTTGGTAATACTTCTCGCTCACAAGGTCAACTTTATGCGTCATCGTGAGTGCGACCATCGCCACCGTTCCGATGGCAAAAGCGCCGTACACGACGGCAACGCCGATAATCCATCGTCTGCCGCTTTTGCTTTTTTGCTCTGCGGGTGCAGAAATGGTAGTAGTAGTGCGGGATTCAACACGAAATTCAGCGCGAGGTTCTGTGGTAGTTTCCATGTAATTTCTTAAAAATGAAGCAGAAGCGCACAGCAAGAGGCATCTGCAAATGATTCAAATGGTTAATGTTCCGGCGCAAGGAACGTCGTTTGATTTTCCTTGATGAGTTTTCCGTCCACAAAAACACCAAAGCGAACGGTGTTGTAAGCACCATGCAGTGCGGCTTTGGGAATGGTGACGAGAAAGCGACCGTGCTGCACATTTTGCTGCGGAACGTTTCCATACTCGCCAAGCGGCGTTAAGGTCGCGCCCTCAGGCTCTAAAATGCGAATTTCGGCAGTTTTAGGGGTGAACGTCTTATTGATGAACTGAAGCGTATAAAAATTCGCAATCTTATCCTCACCCACCTTTTGAAAGAGCGTTCCGGGCTGACGCATCACAATAGCTTCCACTTCGGGGCGACGCAAAAAAAGTACCGTTACGACCGTAAGCAGCACGAGCAAAACTCCAATATATCCCTGAACGCGAGTATTGAAAAGCTTCGGAGCGCCGTTTGCTGCGTAATCGTGTTTGATTGCATTTGCCGAAGCGTACCGAATGAGTCCCGTTGGCTTCTTTATTTTCGTCATGACCGTATCGCAAGCATCTATGCAGGCTGTACAGTTCACACACTCAAGCTGGATGCCATTGCGAATGTCAATAGCGGTGGGGCAAACAACGACACATTGCCCGCAATCAATACAATCGCCACGTGGTTCTGTGTTTGTGCCGGTTTTATCGGCTTTTGTGGGCTTGTGGCGGGGTTCGCCGCGTTTGAAATCGTAGGTAACGGCGATAGTGTCGGGGTCAACCAGCGCCGACATGAAGCGCCCGTAGGGACACGCCACGACGCAGGCTTGCTCACGGAAGCGAGCAAATACGCCATAGAACAATCCGCTAAAAACAACCATTGCCGTCAGACCGCTTATATGCTGACTTGGCGGCGAGGTGATAATGGCAAATAATTCGTCCGTACCGATAATGTAGGACAGAAAGAGATTGCAAATCATCCATGCCAACACAAGAAAAATCGAGTGTTTGAGCGCTTTGCGGGCAAATTTTGTCGCACTCATCGGCGCTTTGTCCAGCGCGATTTGCTGACGGGCATTGCCTTCAATCAGAAATTCAACTTTGCGAAACACAAATTCCAGAAAAATCGTTTGCGGACAAGCCCAGCCGCACCAGATACGACCGAGAATGGAGGTGAAAACGCCAATGCTGAGAATAAATGTAAGGAGAATCAAGACAACAAGATAAAAATCTTGGGGCCAGAAGACTACGCCCAGAATGATAAATTTTCGTTCTATAACATTCAGCAACATAAGCGGATTCCCATGAAGCCGAATAAAAGGCGTAATCACCAAAAACGCCAGAAGCGTGTATGCAACGATGCTCCGCGCTCGTGTGAAGCGTCCCGACGATTCTTGCGCATAGACCCACTTGCGAGTGCCGTCTTTATTGATGGTGGCAAGCTCGTTGCGAAAATTTTGATGCTCTTCGTTCAGAACATCAAGTTCATAATAATTGGTTTCCATAATGACGCGAAAATACGGTGGTGAAATTATTCGTTCACTCTCAGTTCAGAACGGTGTAGTCCGCTTTTGTAGGGCGAACTACACCATTTGTTTTCAACTTATTGCACGTTCCATGCTTCTTGTTTTTCGACAGCAGGATCAATGGGTTTAGGAGTGGGCGGGTTTGTGCCGTGCATGGACGCGACAAAACTTGCCACTTGCAGCACTTCTTTATCACTCAGTTTCGTATTATTGCCGTATGGGAGCATCCCTTTTTCGGGGTAGCCATGCTCAATACTGGCAACAATCGAATCGAGTGAAGAGCCGTGTATCCAATAGTCATCGGTCAGATTCGGTCCCACCAGTCCCCCACAGTCCTCGCGGTGACAGGTGTAGCAGAGATTCGCCCCGGTAAAGAGTTTCTTTCCGGCAGCAATATTTTCTGCGTCGCGGAAGAGAGCGAGGGTGCGCTTTCCTGCGCTTGCGGCATTAGCACCGGCAAGTTTATACTTTACTTCGGCTTCTTTCATTTCTTGGGCATATTCGTCGCGCATAACGTTGCCCGAACCCATAAAATGGTACTGTACCAAATAGCCGATGCCAAAAATTATCGTGAAATAAAAGCCGTAGAGCCACCAGCGCGGGAGGTTGTTGTCAAATTCCTTGATTCCGTCCGCCTCGTGGTTCTCCATCGGCGTTTCTTGATATTTTGCCATGATAGTATTCCTTAAAAAATGTGCCTGTTTAGGTGTGAAGAACGGTGTCGTATTCGCCCCCTTGATAAAGGGGGAACGGGGGATTAAACAGTTCAACACCGCTTGAAATCACTCATTGTACGCAGAA
>JANYDO010000376.1 GCA_025363605.1 Candidatus Kapaibacterium sp. | reverse complement strand
GGATTGCAACTTGTAGTCTTGGCTTAATTCTGCCAAGGTTTTTTGTTCCCGCCTGAGCGTTACCCTCAAGGCATCAAGAGCAACTTTTGCCTTGAATTCCGCGCTGTGAGGTATGCGTTTCTTCGCCATAATATTCTCCTTTTTTGAGCAAATATAGTGTAGAAAACTTATCTACACTACCTGTCCAAAAAATGGGGGGAAGCTCAGTCAAAGGTGTATTGGATTTTAGAAATTTATTATGACAGAAGGTTTTGGGATTAAAAAAAAATGCCACGAAAGCCATTGAGAAACAACGTTTAGAAAACGCCTATCGGCTCTTCGTACCTCAGCCTCTAGCAAAATCAAGAACAGATGCAATGTATAGCTAGGCGAGTTCGACAGGAGAAAGGAACGAGGGCTTTTTCATCGCGTTGAAAACTCAATCCCCGTAGTGGTATGTGCACGAAATAGATTTGAGGTTTGGAATCTTCTCGACAATTATTTTTCTTCAAAAGTGCCACGCAGCGCCCGCCAAATCTAGGTTTGGCGGGCGCTTTTAGTTGTTTCTATTGCCAAACACAGAAGAATATTTGCGCGCAATGAAATTTTTTTGCAACTTGCGACCGAATAGTCGCGTACATATAGTCGCTACCAACCAGTCATAATATCGAAAAACGTCACCATGATAGCTTTATCAACATTTACCAATCTTCCCCCAGACCGCCAGCAAGCGGTCGTGATGGCATCAGCAGAGGAATTTGCACTGAAGGATTACGAAAGTGCGTCCTTGTCGGAAATCATCAAGCGCATTGGCATCGCCAAGGGCAGTTTCTACCGCTATTTCGACAGCAAACTTTCCTTGTATCGGTATGTGCTGAACTACGCATTGCAGCTACGCTTGCAGGAGGAAGGGAAAGTCTTGAAAACGCCGATAGAAGATTTTTTTGAGGCGCTCGTGCAAAATTTTCAAGAAAAACTGGCGTTCGATTTGAAATATCCGCTCTTCAGTGCGCTTTCCTACAAGGTTTTGCAGGAGCAGCACGAGGAAGTACGCCCTACGCAGCAAGAACTCAAGCGTCAAATTTTTGAAGTCTTGAAAGGGATGCTCAAAGAGCAGCAACAGCGCGGTCTCGTTCGGAAAGACCTCGACCTCGACCTTATGGCACACAGCATTTTTCAACTGCAAGCCGGAATGTACGACTACCTTGCAGACCGCTTCCAGATTGACATTCGCGCCAATATCCGCGCTCATAAGCCGATTGTGGCACTGACGGGCGAAGAGGTCTTGAGCGTGGCACAGGAAATGGCATCGTTACTCAAAAGCGGTATTGCGGCGCAATAAATGTGGCATTGTAGCGCGGTAAATAACAATTCATGTATCATTATTCAGGAATTTCATCATGCAATCTTCCCCAACATCAATTTCAGAACGTGTAGCCGTGGAAACACTTCTGCCATTTGGTATTGCAGCCGCAATCCTATATGTTGTTACTCATTACCTGATTCCTTTCTTGAGTACAACAAGTGGTCAAGAGCCGATTATTTTTTGGTTTTTGGTAGCGGGCACATTCGTATTTATGCCGATGCTGATAGCGGCTTGTTTCTTTTTGTATCGTGAATCAGCATGGACGACCAATAGCACACTTTCGCAGATTGGCGCATTGTGGCAGGGACGGCTTCGATTCAGAAAACTGACCCGAACGGATTGGCTCTGGGTAATGGGAGGAATGATGAGTATTGGCGTATTGAGTACTGTGATAAGTAGCGGTGTGCGTGTGTTCCTACCGGAAACACATTTGCAACCTGATTTCATGGCACTGAAGCCTCTCACTGCCGATCGTTACTGGCTTCTTGGTTTGTGGCTGCCGTTTTGGGTATTGAATATTATGGGGGAAGAAATTTTGTGGAGGGGAGTGTTGCTGCCAGCTCAAGAGCAGGCGCTCGGAAAAACTGCTTGGTTGCTGAACTCTTGTGCATGGGCGATATTTCATGTTGCTTTTGGCGGTGTATTACTTCTTACGCTCTTACCGATTTTGGTAATACTACCATATATCGTTCAAAAACGCCAAAATTCATGGATTGGTGTCATTATCCATGCGGGCTTGAATGGTCCCGGGTTTGTTGCCGTCGCCTTTGGATTGGTATAAAATACAAATTATTCATAACACCCAACCATCAAGGAAATAACCATGAGTACCATCATCCAAACACACAACCTAACCAAGAAATTCGGTACTGCCACTGCCGTCGAGGGGCTTTCACTCACGGTCGAGAGGGGCGAAATTTACGCCTTTCTGGGGCTGAACGGTGCAGGGAAAACGACCACGATTCGTATGCTCTTGGGTATGATTCGCCCCACAAGCGGCTCCGTTACCCTCTTTGGGCATGACCTCGCCACAAAGCCGGACATCTGGAACGATGTGGGATATATGGTCGAAACGCCGCACGCCTACCCCGACTTGTCCGTGTGGGAAAATCTGGAAATTATTGCCCGTCTGCGCGGGATTTTTAGTAAAAACGTTGTAAATGAGGTAATGGAGCGCCTACACCTTACTGAGTACCGCGACAAACAAGCAAAGCATCTTTCGCTCGGCAATGCGCAGCGCTTGGGGCTGGCAAAAGCACTCATGCACAAACCCAAATTGCTGCTTTTGGACGAACCTATTAACGGCTTAGACCCCGCAGGAATACTGGAAGTGCGGGAAATGCTGCAAGAAATGTCCGACAGCGGCACGACGATATTTTTATCGAGCCATATCTTGAGCGAGATGGCAAAACTCGCCACGCGCATCGGTATTATTCACGGCGGTCGGCTCTTGAAGCAGGTCTTTACTCGAGATTTGAGTGGTTTGTTGGAAAGAGAATTGCTGCTCAGAACGCATGATAATCACGCCGCGCTGTGCCTTTTGCAAGAGCACGGATTTCAGGCGGTCTTGAATGGTGGCAATTTCCTTCACAGCACCGATAGCGCTGCCCTTGCGCGACCCGAAGAGATAGCTTCTCTCTGCGTTGCTGCGAACTTGCCGCCTCAGCATCTATCGGTTGTGGAGGAAGATTTGGAGCATTATTTTTTACGAACCATTCATCACACATAAATACCAACACAAGGAATTATCATGCTACACAGTATTTTTGCTCAAACCGTACGTGCCGAATTGCTTAAAAACAAGCGCTCGCGCATCGTCTGGATAACTTTTCTTGCCTTCGGACTTGCGCCCATGATGAGCGGGTTGTTTATGGTCATTTTGCAGCATCCCGAAATTATGCCACAGGCGGGCATGATGAAAAACAAAGCCGCAGCAATGGCAATGACCGCAGACTGGCTCTCCTTGCTGCTCTTGCTTTCGCAAGCTATGGGCGTAGGTGGGGTAATGATATTTGGCTTTGTTGCAAGTTGGCTCTTCGGGCGCGAGTATTCCGACGGCACGGCAAAAGACTTGCTTGCGCTGCCGGTGCCGCGTTCGGCGATTGTGAGCGCAAAGTTTTTGGTCTATGGTGCTTGGTGTGCGGCGCTTGCGCTGTCGAATGTATTGCTTGGCTTGGGCATAGGAATAGTGCTGGGCTTGCCGAATTGGAATCCGGATGTGGTGTATGAGCAGATTGGCGTGTATGCGGTAACGGCGCTGCTGACGATGCTTGCCGATATACCGATTGCGGTGTTTGCGCTGTGGGGAAAAGGCTATCTTGCGCCGTTGGGGTTTGTTGTGATGACGGTTGTCTTTTCGCAAATTATCGCTGCGCTTGGCTTCGGGACGTACTTCCCGTGGGCAATACCGGGCTTATTTAGCGGTGCTGCCGGAGAAATGAAAGCGGGCTTGAGCGCCGTGAGTTATGGCATTGTTGCCGCGACGGGTTTGGTGGGCTATGTGGTGTCGGTGTGGTATTGGAATGTGAGTGATCATGTTGGGTAAACCCTACACCTCATATCAAAAAATCCCCTGTGAAGCCCGTCCGTACTGCATTTCATGGAAGCTCAATAATTGTTGATGCGAAGGCGATGCCCATAAACAATGTGGCTCTCTCTGAGCATTGGTCTGCTCGAAAAGCTGTCCGTGTGGCTCGGCAAGTGCCGCCAAGAGAAGCGAAGCGTGGTGATGCGAAGAGGACAGGAGTAACGATTGTTGCATAGTGAAGATTGGGAACGTTTCACAGTTGTTTGAAGTCTTGAGTACATCTGCTTATACGAGATATAAACACCAAACGTTGCGAAAAAGTTCGCTTTGAGCGAAAAAATCTTTTTCCACGCAGTAATTTACCTCTAACAATCACAGCTGTACTGCCGATTCAAGCAAGGTCAACGTTCCCGCAGTCGCATCCAATTCCGCCTGAATACCGATAGGATACGTGTATTTTTGCGGAACGTGTCCGAATTGCAAGCCTGTAACGATAGGAATACCAAGCCCTGCAAGCCTGTCGGTCAAGACTTCCTGCACGGTGAAAGAATGTGCCGCATCTTCGGCATCGCACTTGGTAAATTGTCCGATGGCAATGCCTTTGCAGGATTGAAGTTTGCCCGCCAAGAGTAGTTGTGTAATCATGCGGTCTATGCGGTACGGCTCTTCGGTGACATCTTCAAAAAAGAGCAACGCGCCTTTGGTGTCTATTTCCAGTGGTGTGCCTGTTGTGGTGGCAAGCAGCGTCAGATTCCCGCCTATCAAGCGACCACGCGCTTTGCCCGCCGTCATTGTCTTCCAGCCTTCGGTTGGTGGCATCACGATAGGTTCGTAGTGCTTTTTTGTTTTTTTCTCGTCTTCTGTTGGCTGAGGCGGTGTGGCGACAGCAAGAAAACTTTTCTCGGTAAACTCATTCCACGGAGCAAGTGCGCCCGGACCGTGAAAACAAACGAGTCCCGTGCGTTGGTGGATGGTATTGATAAGGGCGGTAATGTCGCTGTAACCGGAAATAATTTTTGGGTGCTTGCGAATGGAGGCGTAATCAAGCATCGAGAGCATTCGCATCGTGCCGTAGCCGCCCCGTGCGCAGATGATTGCGTCCACAGCTTTGTTTTCAACGGCAGCCATGAACTCCGCAGCCCGCTCTTTATCGGTCGCAGATAAGTATCCAAGCTGCTTTCCGGCGCTTGCACCTAATTGCACTTTGTAGCCGAGTTTTTCCAAATATGCTTTTCCTGCTTCCACTTCTTCCATTTTTGTCCAGCCTGCCGGAAAGACAAGACCAATGGTCATGCCGCTTTGGAGTGCTTTGGGTTTGATGAGTTTGGGTAGTTTTGCAGATTTTGTTTTTCCTTGGGCAAACGCCTCTGTGGGTAGTGCTGATGCGGCAAGGGCAGCTGTTGCGGATGTGAGTAGAGTTCGGCGAGAGATATTCATACGGTTTCAATGAAAAAAATTGGTAATGGTGTGCAGAGAATATACGGAGAATTTGGCATCATTGTAAGCAAAAATTCCACGATTCGTTGCCTATTGCGTAAATTAGCTTTTGAACAGTAATATTGGGAACACAGATAAGAGTGTCTGTGCTACCGAAGTCAGTTTTTTTTCTTCACTTTCACCATTTCGTACACCATGAACACACCTAAAATAGCCCTTGTTACAGGCGGCAGTCGAGGTCTTGGAAAAAATATGGCACTTGCGCTTGCAAAGCAGGGAATTGATGTCATTCTGACCTATCGCACGCAAAAAATAGAGGCAGAAAGCGTGGTCGCGGAGATTACAGCGCTGGGGCGGAAAGCGCTTGCGCTGGAGTTGGATATGGCGGACATTTCTTCTTTGGATGGCTTCTTGAGCCGCGTCAAAGAGGGTTTGCAACGCTTGTGGGCGGTCGGCACGTTCGACTTTCTGGTCAATAACGCCGGAGTGGGCGCGACGATTCCCATTGCGGCGGCAACGGAGGAGAGCTTCGACAATCTGCTCAATATCCACTTCAAAGGTGTGTATTTTCTGACGCAAAAATCACTTTTGATGATGAACGATGGCGGGCGGATTATCAATATTTCCACTGGTACGACGCGCTTTTGTGTGCCGGGCTATTCTATCTATGCGTCCATGAAAAGCGCCGTTGAGACGTTTACGCGCTATTTGGCAAAAGAAATCGGTGCGCGTGGTATGACGGCGAATATCGTTGCGCCGGGACCAATCGAAACAGATTTTAACGGTGCTGCCATTCGGAATAACCCGCAAATGAAAGGCTATCTGACTTCGCAAACCGCTTTGGGCAGAGTGGGCGAAGCGGACGATATTGGCGGCGTGGTCGCGTTTCTCTGTTCCGACGCGGCGCGGTGGGTAAATGCACAGCGCATTGAAGCATCGGGCGGGATAAACCTGTAGTTGACTTGCGAAAGTATTGTGAAGAAGAGCAATGCTGTACACGTTTGTACGGCGTTGCTCTTCACTTTTTTTGCAAAATGTGGGAAAGTCTGCCACAAAAGTTGCGTGAATATCTTTGCTTGTGTAAATTACGGGGGCAGTGGTCTTTTGACGATGCAATGAAGCCGTAAAAAAAGTAGAAATTTTCTCACCCTTTGTTTGTGTGACGTTATGACTTTTCAGGAATATGTTCGCAAATTCATTCCCGAAGAATTTTCGGTGGACAGTGATCTCGACCGTCGGGCAAAATTGACTGCCAGTGTCTCTTTTGTTGCCGCCGTTACCTGCCCGATTGCAGGGCTTTCCTATCTTTTTTACGGACACTATTGGGCAATAGTATTTGTGATGACAGCAGGTGTCTGCTTTTTCTCTTTGCCGTTTATACTCCGCGCCTCGCGGAATCAAGTTCTGACGGCGCAACTGCTGAGTATCATTACCTATCTCATGCTCAACTCGCTTGTCCTGACGACCAATGGTATTCGTTCTACGATTATTCAGTGGTTGGCGGTCATTCCGCTCTTTGCCGCACTGCTTCTGGGGCGGCGGCAGATGTTTCAATGGTTGGGTATTTGCATTGGGACAGCGCTTGCGTACTACATTGCTGCGCTCGTGGGGTATCAATTCATCAATAAGATTCCCGAATCCGGTATATTTCGTTCTGAATTTGTCGCTGTCACTATTTTGCTTACCGTGCAGACGCTTATTGCCAATCTGTTTGAAATTGGTCGGCAAGAAGCCTTTGGTAATTTGGAAAAACGAAACCGCGAGGCGGCTGAACTGAATAAAGGGCTGGTGCTGATGAAAGGTGCTCTGGAAAAAGAGAAAGTAAAAGTCGAAGCAATGGTGCATGAATCCGAGCAATTGAACGATTATCTTGCAGCCAGCATGGAACATATGTTGGAGGCGGTTCACCGCTTTGCCAGTGGTGACCTGACGGTGCGCTTCCATGTAGAAAAAGAGGACGATATCGGGCGCATTTTCGTTGCTTTCAATAGCGCCATTGACAATATGCGCAAGACTATTTTCAAAGTAGTGGAAAACGTCGAAGCAACCGCAAGTGCGAGCGCTCAGATTTCCGCCAGCACCGAAACAATGTCCGTTTCCACGCGAGACCAAGCGGCACGTATTATGGCTGTCACCTCAGCGATACAGTACATCGCAGACCAAATGCGTGTTACCGCCGAAAATGCTGCCGAGTTTGCCGAGAGCGCCAGAAAAACGGCTGCTGCTACGCAAGAAAGCAGTGTAATTGTCCGGCAGACCATTGACGGTATGAACAAGATTGATGATGTCGTGCAGCGCTCCGCCGCTACGGTGGAAGAACTTGGGCGCGGTAGCAATCAAATCGGTGAGATTATTCAGGTGATTGATGACATTGCCGACCAAACAAATCTTTTGGCACTGAACGCTGCTATCGAAGCTGCTCGTGCCGGCGACCAAGGACGCGGCTTTGCGGTGGTGGCAGATGAAGTGCGCAAGCTCGCCGAGCGGACAACGAAGGCGACAAAAGAAATTGCGACGATGATTAAGAAAATCCAGAAGGACACACAAGATGCCGTGCTGGTGATTCGGCAAGGTACGGGCGAAGTTGAGCGCGGAAAAGAATTGGTTGCCAAAACGGGACAGGCGCTGGAAGCAGCGATGCAATCTGCGAACCGAAGTTCAGAAACGTACGCGCAAATCGCCAGTACCAATAAAGAACAATCCGAAGAGATGAAAGAGCTTTCGGACAATATCGGTAGCGTGACCCAAGCCGTACAGGAAACATCGCACGGCACGGTACAAGTAGCCGAAGCCGCCATGAACCTGAATCGTTTAGCGGAGTACCTGAGCAAACTCGTTGGAGCCTTCCGTATTGACAATCGCACTATTTTGAAAATTACCGCCGCACCCAAACACGCCGAGCGTAACTGGCGCGAATACGTGCCGGACGACCAACAGCTTCGTGAGCTAAACAAGCCAAAAGCATAAGTTTGGGGACGCTGTGAAATATCCCCTTCTTTCACCATTTGTACCCCACCAATGACTATTGTGATCAATGCTTTGATTACGCTTCTTGCATTTATTTGTATGGAAATTTTCAGCGGACTTTTCCATAAATACGTGATGCACGGCGTTCTCTGGCGTATTCACAAGACACACCACATCAAGAGCAAAGGCAATGTTGAAGTAAACGACCTGTTTTCGCTAACCTTTGGTGTGATTGCAACTGCTTTTGTAGTGGGTGGAGCAGCAGAATTTGATTGGCGTTTCTGGGTGGGATGTGGTATTATTGCTTACGGCGCGGTGTATTTTGTTGTTCACGATGTCTTTATCCATCATCGTATTCGTTGGATTGAGAACTCAACTATCCCTTATCTGCAAGCGCTCCGCCGTGCCCACAAAGCGCACCATTCCTACACTGACAAAGACCCGGGCGAAGAATATGGTTTGCTCTGGATAGGAAAAAAGTATTGGCGGTAGAAGCAATGACGGCTCTACATGATTTCAGTTGGAAATCTCTCCCAAGAATACTGAAAACATCTCGCTGTCATACCGACGAATGTCGGTATCCATATCGAAAGAAAACAGCACCTATACGCTTCCAATGGCTGCCGACCTACGTCGGCATGAC
>JANYDO010000375.1 GCA_025363605.1 Candidatus Kapaibacterium sp. | reverse complement strand
AAGTGGCAGCGACGACAAAACTGTAAAGATTTGGGATGCCGCCACGGGTACGATTTTACGCTCTTTGCGCGGACACTCAGCTACGGTAACATCGGTCTTTTTCAGCCCCGACGGTAAAACGCTTATTTCGAGCGGCAAAGACAAAACGGTTCGCGTATGGGATGCCGCCACCGGTGAAGCATTACAGCGCTCTCCGGGCGTTTCTTGCGAAGGCACTCCGGCTGCATTTAGCCCCGATGGAAAATTCCTCGCTACCACTGATAGCCGTAATATCAATATTTCAAAAGTTCAACGGTAGTCACCGCAAGCACAAACAATTCAATATTCAAAACTCAGCACTCAACATTTCTCCCAATGATACCAGCCGAACTTCTCCGCAAAAAGCGCGATGGCGCAGAACTCTCCCACGACGAAATTGCATGGTTTGTCAAGGGCTTGACTGCGGGCGACATTACGCACCCGCAAGCCGCAGCGTTTCTCATGGCATCGTTTATTCGCGGACTTTCGGCAGCAGAAACCGCAGCACTGACGCTCGCTATGCGGGATTCGGGTACGCGCTACACCTTCACCACCGCCCCAAAACCCAAAGTGGATAAACATTCCACCGGCGGTGTGGGCGATAAAATCTCGCTTCCTTTGCTACCACTTGTGGCGGCGTGTGGCGTTGCCGTACCGATGATTTCGGGACGCGGGCTTGGACACACGGGCGGCACGGTGGACAAACTGGAATCGGCAAATGTGAATATGGACGTGGACAACAAGCGCGGCTCAGAGTTACTGGCAAAGCACGGCGGCTTCTTTGCCAAGCAAACCAGCGATATTGCGCCCGCCGACCGTATTCTCTACCACTTGCGCGATGTAACGGGTACGGTGGAATCGAAAGAACTCATCACGGCTTCTATTTTGAGCAAAAAATTTACCGAAGACCTTGATGCCCTTGTGATTGACCTCAAAGTCGGCAAAGGCGCATTTATGGATTCGCTGGACAAGGCACAGGCTCTCGCCGAGACAATGATCGGCGTGGCAAAAGAAGTGGGTTTGCGTATGAGAATCCTCTTTACCAGCATGGAAGAGCCGCTTGGCGCAAAAATTGGGAATTGGCTGGAAATTGAGGAATCGCTGGACACCCTCGAAAATCAACATACCTCGCCACAAGATATTTCCGAACTCACTGCCCGGCTTGCCGCAGCAATGCTCATTGCAGGCGGTATTGCACCAAACGTGAATGAAGCGCTCAACGTCGTTCACACCGCATGGGCAAGCCGTAAGCCGCTCGACATCTTTCACGCACTTATTGCAGAACAAGGCGGCGACCTTGCGGGCAGCAAAACCAAATATGCGAATCTCCCGAAAAAAGCGATTCTTGCGGCGAAGGATGGCGTGATTACGGGTATTCATGCTCGTATGGTCGGTATTGCCGGAATTATGCTAGGTGCGGGAAGGCAGCGCACCGAAGATGTATTGGACTTTGGAGCGGGAATCGTGTTTCACAAAAAATGTGGCGCGGAAGTGAAGCAAGGTGAGGAAATAGGCTACGTGCAGGGCACACGCACAGAGACGTTTGAGGCAGCAGTCACGCACATCGCAGAGGCTATCACGATTGAACACGGCAGCTATACCAAGCCGCCAATGGTACTGGATGAGTGGGATTCGGCGCAGTAACGAAGCGGCTGTCAAGTATAAACAAAAAAAATCGCCTCACTTTCAGCTGAAATCAACAGCGAGAAATTGGGGCGATTTTTTTTGCGATAAAATTTGAATATCGCCTATGCTTCTACAAGGCTCCGTGCCTTCACTTGAGCATGAATCCACGTATAAGTTTTTTCGATACCGGAGCGAAGAGTTTCGTGAGGCGCCCAGCCAAGTTGCTCACGTATAAGTGCGTTATCGGAATTGCGTCCGCGAACGCCTGTCGGACCTTCGATATTCTTGATGGTAATGTTCTTATCGGAAAGCCCAATCACCATTTCTGCCAAGCCATTTATCGAAATCATTTCTTCCGAGCCGATATTGACGGGTCCCATAAAATCCGAATCCATAAAGCGGCGCATTGCTTCCAAGCACTCATCCACATAGAGGAAAGAGCGTGTTTGCTTGCCGTCACCCCACACCTCAATCATGCCGCCGTCTTCCGCTTCGGCGACCTTACGACACATTGCGGCAGGAGCTTTTTCTTTGCCGCCCGTCCACGTACCTTCGGGTCCGAAGATGTTGTGATACCGCGCCACACGCACATTCAAGCCATAGTTACGCTGATATGCCAGATAGAGGCGCTCACTGAAAAGTTTTTCCCAACCGTACTCGCTGTCGGGAGCGGCGGGATAAGCGGAATCTTCGGCACATTTGGGATTATCGGGGTCTTCTTGGTTGTAAGCAGGATACATACACGCAGAGGACGAATAGAAAATTTTCTTTACGCCCTGATGATGTGCCAAATCAACGATGTTCAAGTTAATCGTTGCAGAATTATGCATCACATCGGCATCGTGATTACCGGTGAAAATATAGCCCGCTCCGCCCATATCGGCGGCGAGTTGATACACCTCGTCAAACGTCATATCTACGACGTTGCGGCAGACAGACTGCTCGCGGAGATCGCCAATAATGAAATCATCGGCGGCAGTGTCGGAGAATTCCGGCGCTTTCAAGTCAACGCCGCGAACCCAGAATCCTTCACGCTTTAGGCGGCGCACCAGATGGCTACCGATAAATCCGCCTGCGCCACAAACAAGGGCTGTTTTTTTTGCTGACATAATGTCAAATCCTCGTGGTAAAGAAGAAAAGGAAAGTCTTGACTTCAAAAGTCATAAAGATTACAAAACTACGACTTTCTTTTGATAAAGCCATAGATTTCTGCTTTGATTTCCCCCAAGAGCGCATCAGGCTTGCATTGGGAAGGCATGAGTAACTTTCACCTAAAAATTCCGTATTTTTGCAAAGACTCGTTCTTCCAACTTCTTGAAGTATAGCGATGTTTGTCGAATTTACATGGCGTTTGCTGTTCTTTTTCGTCGTGGTCGGCTTAATGCAGACCGCGTTGGATGCAATTGTGCTGTCCGCATGGCGCTCGTTTGTACGCAAACGTGGCTGGAAACCGCTTTGGTACATGATTCCGATAGCGTTGGGCGTGATCATGTTTTTCGTTTTTCCTTTCACCGTGTATTTACGTCAGGTGGAATGGTATCCCAGTCAACTCAATAAATTCCTCCACAAAGCGCTTGCGTACTGGTATTTACCCAAAATTGCCATTGTGGTTTTCCTAGGTGGCAATGTCTTTGTGCGCTGGCTGCAAGGGCGCTTTAGTGTGTGGGCGGTCAATGCAATTATACGCTTTCTGGAACATACACCGAAGGCGCTTGAAACCACGAAAATCTTCGTCCTCCAGCGCTTACAGTCCACTATGCTCCGTCTCCACTTTTTCCGTGGCTTTGCGCTTCGCCTCATTTCATCCAACGAAGTACAAAACCAACCCACCGACAATATTCCATCAGCACCGCAGCAAATCTCGCTTTCACGCCGTATTTTTCTTACTAGAGCGGTCAATGCGGGTGGTTATGCTCTCGCAGCTGTTCCCGTTGCCGCTTTGGGAACCGAAGCGCTTTTCACGCTGTATGATTTTGAAGTGCATCGGGTGGATATTCCAATAAAAAATCTTCCCCGTCAGTTCGAGGGCTTGACGATAGCGCAGCTCTCCGATATTCACGCAGGCTCATTTTTTTCCGAAAAGCCAATGGAAGAAGTCTGCCGAATTGTGGAATCGCTGAAGCCTGACATGGTACTCGTTACGGGCGACTGGGTGAATTGGCGAGCACTTGAATTACCGATGATTTTGCCACAGATAGTTCGGCTGGCAAATTTTGCAACCAAGCAGACACGCTTAGGCTTGTGGGGTTCGCTGGGCAACCACGATCACTATTCAAGCGGTGCGGCACACGCAGAAATTTTGTCTATGATTCGCACATCCGGCGTAAACTTGATGGTGAATCAAAATACCACATTCCGTATTGATGGTGCGAGCCTCCAAATGGCGGCAATAGATAATGTGGGCTTGCGGCAAAACTTCGGCAATCTTGACGAGGCGCTCGAAGGCTTATCGCCGGAGCATCCTACAATTTTGATGGCGCACGACCCGACATTTTGGGACAAAAAAATACACGCCAAGCCGCACGAAACAGCACACGGAAATATGCTTGTTGACCTGACGCTCTCCGGTCACACGCACGGTGGGCAGATGGGTCTCAACATTCTCGGCATGGACATCACACCGGCAGCACTGATGTACAAACAAGTAGCGGGCTTGTATGCAGACGACTACGAACTTGGGCAGCATATCTACGTCAATCGCGGCATCGGCACGACTGGTATTCCTGTACGGCTGGGTGTTCCACCGGAAATTACGCTCCTCACGCTCCGCAAAGCCTAACGAATCCTACCCTTAGCAAATTAGCTTGCCACAATTTACTCCCCCTTACCCGTCCCTCACGGCGCAAACACTCTTTTCTTCTTACTTTATTTCGTTTTTTTATGACAACAACTCTCGGCTCCGAAGCCCCAGATTTCACTGCAAGCACCGACGGCAATGGAAGCATCTCTCTCAAAGACTTGCGCGGCAAAACGGTCATTCTCTATTTTTATCCCAAAGACGACACAAGCGGCTGCACCGCCGAAGCCTGCGACTTCCGCGACAATATGCAGCGCCTCACCTCATCGGATGCGGTTGTGCTGGGCGTTAGCCCCGACAGCCCGAAATCACACGACAAATTCAAGCAAAAGTACGAGCTTAATTTTGCACTCCTGAGCGACGAATCGCACGAAATCTGCGAGAACTACGGCGTGTGGGTAGAGAAATCCATGTACGGACGCAAGTATATGGGCGTGGAGCGCTCTACGTTTCTTATCAATTCTGAAGGCGTTCTTACGCACGAGTGGCGCAAAGTCAAAGTGCCGGGACACGTGGACGAAGTATTGGCGGCTGTACAATCCTTGAAATAATGACTAATTTTCCTTTTCAGAATGCACTTTCACGTGAATTTTTTGCACGGGCGACCGAGAAAGTTGCCCGTGATTTGTTAGGAGCAGTGCTGGTGCGGCGCGTGGGCGATACCGTACTTGCAGGACGCATTGTGGAGACTGAAGCATACTTGGCGGAAAACGATGCTGCCAGTCATTCCTTTCGCGGACGTACACGACGCAACGAAGCCATGTTCGGCGAAGCAGGAACGCTCTATGTTTACCGAATCTACGGGATTCACTTTTGCGCAAATATTGTTACCGAAGAGGCAGAGCGGGGAGCAGCCGTATTACTGCGAGCATTAGAACCGCTTGCGGGCATAGAATGGATGCAGAAGCAGCGCGGCACAAATGCTCTTCAGGCATTATGCAGTGGTCCCGGCAAACTCGCTCAGGCACTTGCCTTCAGCCCTTCGGAAAATGGTACTTCATTCTTGCAGCAAGACTTGTTCCTTCTTCCTGCTGAAACTCAGCCCGAAGTCGATGTTTCCGCCCGTGTGGGTATTTCTAAAGCTGTAGACTTGCCGCTTCGGTTCTTTGTGGCGGGGAATCGCTTTGTTTCGCGGGGGAAGCCTTCGGGGGAAATAAATGCCCGTATTAAAAAATGAAAACACTCTTAAAAGCCGACACGCAAGAACGCACCACAACCACCATTTAGCCCATAAAATGCAGGTGGAAAAGTAATGACTGCTCCTGCGGTGGTCATACGCCCCGTGATATACCCAATTGGTTCTTGCTGCCCCACAACAGCGAATGGCGGAAGAAAAAACTGTGTGTGCAGACGCACACCCACATCAACATTTCCACTAAGGAACGCGAAATAAATAAAAGCGCGATTTAAGCGGCTATTCGATAGCTTAATTTTGGAAGCGAAGGATGTCGTTGAATTCTCGCTTCATCGACTTCGCTTTTGTCCGTTTTTATTCCGATTGGGTATTCTTGTCGGTGAATTCTGACGATGACGGATAAGCCTTGTTTGGTGGATGTTTTTTCGATGAGTGTCTTGACGAACTCATAGTCATGGAACATTTGTCCACTCATTGCTTGATGAACATGACAAAAGAGGCAGTGTTCAATGGGATTCCATTTCGAGGCATATGGCGGATAATGAGCAACGATAATGTCAAGACCGATTTCTTTGGTAAAGGCTTGCAATTCTTTCTTAAAGGCATGGTGCCCCAGTAGGAATTCCCACCACCGGCATCGCAGAGAATCAAGATAGTACGAGCATCCGGATAATCATGGATGCCGTAATGGAACCACCACCACCGAAGATTGTCAAGGATAAACGCAGCCGTTTCACTGCTATTGCCAATGGAAATAAAGCCGATGTTCTTTTGCATATCGAAAATGCCGGGCGGGATAACGTTCCCCCAAATGGGAGTAATCATGGTCATATGCTTGTTGTGCCGTTTGACCGTAACTTTTTCCATCGCGGTAGAGTGTTCCAAGAAGCTCCTTTTTCTTGCAATCT
>JANYDO010000351.1 GCA_025363605.1 Candidatus Kapaibacterium sp. | reverse complement strand
GTCGCAAGGCACAGACGCTGCACGAGATTCGCACTGACAAGCGTTGCTTTCAGTTCGCCGTGATAATCCGCAAGATTGAGTTGCGTTTCGATATTGTCTTTGAGCGTGGCGAGAATCGCGGGAAGCGCTTCTGATTGACGGAGGGCAGTAAATTCGAGGGTGTGAGGGGACATAATGGACGCACAATTAGGGCATAATTTCTTGCACGGTGACGGAAAAACCTTGAAGTACGCCGGAGGAAGCCGTTCCTTGCTCTACGGCAAAGCCCGCAATGTCATATCCCGATTCGGTCAGTGCATAGACTTCAATAGAACGATTATTCGGGTCGAGAATCCAGTATTCTTGCACCTTCAGGCGTTCATAGAGTTTACGCTTGTCGTTGCGGTCGCGGCTAATGGAACTCGGCGAAAGAACTTCCATCACGAGGTCTGGAGCGCCCATTACGCCGTTTGAGGTAATAATGCTTCGTCGCGCTTCGGAAATATAGAGAACATCAGGCTGTGGAGCGCTGTAATCATCCACAAACACATCCACTGGCGCAACAAGTATCTGTCCGTCAAGATTATTCTCTTTGGTAAAACGGTTCAGTGCGACTGCTAGATTGACCACCAAGATTTGATGAAACGGCGAAGGTGCAGATTTTTTCACAAGTTCTCCGTTGATGAGTTCATAGAAATAGTCATCGTCCACGTCGAACGCACGATATTCTGCGTAGGAGAAGCGTCCTTCAGTGCTACGAACGCTTGAAGCAGCATGAACGCTTGGTTCTTCGAGAAGAGTTTCCATCTGCAGCAAAAAAAATGGTGAAGTGATAAAATTTCGTAAATAGCTTGAAAACTGGCTTCAGTAGCACAGACATTCTTGTCTGTGAATCCTTAGACACCGCTTCAAATCTCACAGACAAGAATGTCTGTGCTACGAAGAAAAGATTTTTGTCGTGTACTATGTAAAACGGCCTATTTCTGAACAGGCTTACGCTAATTTACGACCCCGCAAGGCGTTTTCCAAAATACCCTTCTTCAATCTCCGTGCATTGCCGCTCTTTGTCGCGGCGGAGCGTGTAAATGCGGGAAATGAACGGTGCAAGAGTATCAAAATCACCATCGGGGCGAATTTCGCTATCGGAACTGAGTAAAATAGTTTGATGCGAAAGCTCAGGGAAGTAGTTTTTAAGCACTGTCTGGCGGCTTGCTTCGTCGAGAGCACCCATCACTGTGTCTATCATCACGGGCGGATTGTACTCGCCAAATTCATGCAGCGCTTTCAGCAAACACTGCACAACAATCTGCTTCGATGCGGTGTTGAGTTGGTTGAGTGCAATTTCGTTGCCGCTCGCGTGATACATCCGAAAACTCAGGTCGGTGAGCGAATCCGAAATTTCCACGCGGTCAATGACGCTGCGGTACGGCACAAGATTGATGTTCAGGTCTTGCATCATCGTCATTTCGATTTGTCGCTTTTTTGCTTGCAAAAGCGTTGCACCGGTTTCAAGGAAAAACGGCTTGAGTTTTTGGAGAATGTCATATTTGGGGTCAGCAGCATTGTCCATCTGAATATCAAAGGCATGAAGCCGTGTTTCAATTGCCGCAAGGTCAGTGGTGATGCGCTTTTGTTCTTCGGTGTGGAGTTCAATTGTGTTTTCATTACGCTCAAAAAGTCGGAGAAGCGAAAAATCTTTGCTTGCCGCGTGAGTGCGCCGTTCTTCAAGGCTTTGCTCTAGTGCAGGCAGGCGCTCTAACTGACTTATTACCTGCGTCTTTTGTTCCATCATTGCCGCAAAAGGATTCGTGTGCGCTCCGTGCAAAAGATTTTCCAGCGCCCGAACTTCTTGCTGATTCAGAAACTCGTAGAAATCTGCCTGTGCCGACGACATTCGTGCCGAAACGAGATATTCTACAAGTGATGTTTCTAGTGACGGTTCAAGCGCTTGCGTTGAGGTTTCATCTAGTGCAGCTTTATCGCGTAAGTATCGGAGCGCTTCGCGGACAATGCGCTCGACCGTCTCGCGCTTGATGGTTTCGCCACCTTCTTTTTCAACGGCGTTTTTGGTAGAAATAATAAGCGCAAGTTCGCTACGGAGTGTGTGCGCAAGGTTCGGCAGAATGACGTGTTGCTCAAAGTTTTGCGTAAAACCCTGCGCGGCGCTGTGGTACGACCGTTCTTTGCTTAGTATCGTTTCGATTTCTTTTTTCGTCTGCTCAATGGAGCGCGTAATGGTGAATCCTTCGTCGAGGTCTATTTTAAGCGCTTCGTAGAGCGAGGTGTTTTTGCGGCGAAAAGCGAAACATTCCGTTCGTTCTTGTTCCAGAGCGGCGGCGCGAGCTTCCAGTTGACGTTTCTCGCCCAGAAGCCGCATATATTCGTGCTTCTCGTTTTCCAGTTTCAGGCGTTCGGCGTTGGTGCGCTTGGCAAGCGTTTCGGCAACGCGCCCAAGTTGCAGATATTTCCCAAAACCCATCACGCTTTCGATATTCTCACGGATGACGCGGTTTATCTCGTCTTCGCGCACAAGTGCGCCCGATTCCATTGCGTCAAAAAGAAAATATCGGCTCAGTTCTTCGGGCAAATTTGCTTTGATAATTTTCGCAATTTCTGTTTGATGTTTCATGCGCTCGCGCTGCGGCATGGCAGTATTAAAGGCGTATTTCATGCCGCCAAAATTTGCGTTCACATACTCAACGACCTCTGTTTTTTTGCCGCTCGTGGAGACTTCGTAGCGCCGCGTGAGCATATGTAATTTTTCTTCGCCCATGAGGTGCCCCTCAAAGTGAATTTCCAGCGTAATGTGCTTAATTCCTTGTTCCGAAGGGCTAGTGGGATTGGCATGACCACTGCGAGCATTATCGCCCGTGTTGTAGAGTTCGTGGAATTGCGCCTCGGTTTGAATTTTGAGACCGTACAACGCCCCGCACACCGCTTGAAACAGCGTCGTTTTGCCGCCGCCGTTTGCTCCGCCGATAAGCACAAGCGGCTTATCCTCACTCACATTGAGGTCGAGGTCAAGCGCGTGATAGGTCTTGAAATGATGAGCTTTGATGCGGGTAATGAGCATAGCGATTGAAAAGGGAAGGCGTTTTTGGGACTGAGAAGGCGAAAAAAGCGTAAAACTGAAAGCCCAACAGATACGTGTGTTTGAGCCAGTTTCGTAAAAAAATCTTGGTTAAAAGATGTTAAGGATAGCAGAAAAATCGCAGTTTTCCAACAAAAATTATCGAGTATTTCGTAATTTTGCGGCTGTCTTTGTGTTCTACCAAGACCATGTTAAACATTTGTGTTGCTCTTTCACGTCCAATCATTATGCCTCAGATTACTTGGATTGAAGCGCTTGGTGCGATAGCCGGACTTATCTCAGTCTGGCTCACGGTGCGCAATAATGTGTGGTGCTGGGCGTGGGGCATTGCTAGTGTGCTGCTTTATGTGGCAGTGTTCCTTCGTGAGCGCTTGTATGCAGACATGGCTTTGCAACTGGTGTTTTGTGGTATGAATGCTTACGGCTGGTATGAATG
>JANYDO010000337.1 GCA_025363605.1 Candidatus Kapaibacterium sp. | reverse complement strand
CTCAAAATAGTAATGCCCCTTTAAGCGAACAAGAACGAGCATTGGCGAAAAAGTTAGCCCGTGACGAAGATTTTATCGCTCTTCGTGAAATACAGCAAACTTTACTTTTTAAGATGAAAATTGCTATTGGGCATGATAAAGAGCGCTTCAAACAAGCGATGATGAAAAATGATGCAAAAACAGTAGCTGAGTTAATGAATTTCTCAGAGCCTGAGTATCTTGATCTCTCTAATAAAGTGCGGCAGTCTATGAGCAACCTTAAAACGCGCTTCAAATCTGATATGGGTACGCTTGACAAATTTAGTAGAGAAAACCCTGTGCTTGAGTGCAAAACTTGCCAAACAGATCCAGCAAATATCACCTCCGATATGATAGATATGCAATTTGAGAAAATCACAAAAGCACATATGTCTATAATGGGCGACAAGATAAATTCAGTAGATCCAAACTGCTCTCAAGAAAAAAGAGATAGACAAGATTTAGGTATTCTCAGATGCTTTATTACTTCAACTGTCTGCTTAATTGGTGCCTCTGTCAGTATTATTGGCGCGTGGTTAGCGCCATTATGTCTTGCCGCATATGTTGTATGTTGCTTAGATGTCCAATGCGCGTTTTGCGGATGCCCCTGGTAGGTAATAAATCGACCAAATTCGCCTCAAAAACTTATATACACGAACAAAACGGCAGAAACAGCCTAAAGAACATAGCTTTTTCTGTCGTTTTTCTTCAGTTTTTCATTCTCGCTCATTTTATTTTCGAGAGATAATTCATAGACCTACGAAAGCCGTTGCCAAACCTCATGAAACGATACACTTTATTCCTTACTTTCTTATTATTAGCTCTGCCGGATAACAAACTTATGGCGCAAGAGCGAAGTGGTGATACTGCCTATCCAAACTCTGCCTTTCCTCAAGACTCTCTCAGCACGAGCGTTGATATACTGCGCCCGGAACAAAAGCTCCGCCTGGATATTGCTAAGTTTCTGGGAAGAACAAGTTTGATTTTTTTTGGAGCAGCAACCGTACGATATTCTCCCAATGGAATACCCTCGTTATTGGCAGCAAGTAATCCAATGACGTTAGCCGAAACCCAATGGGGTTTTACAGCGCATTTAGGGAAAATCTTGGCGAGTTTACATCTAGGAAGGTTTGGCTGGGAATTATCAGCACCACAAAACCCCAATGAAAAACTCTCAACCCGCCCCATTACCAATGATGCGAGTTTTGGCTATATCGTTTGGGAACATCAAGGATTTTCGCTTGCTCCGTGCTTTCTTTCCGGCGAGACATGGCGTTCTTTGGCAGAGGACAGGTCAAAAGTCACCTACCTCAATTCCCTTGGCGGAGAGGTCAATCTCTCGTACACATTCCCTTTGCATCATCTCAATATTGCCGGAGAGTCCATACCTGAGATTACCGATATAATTGATGCGGTGATTTCGTTGCGCCTTGGGTATGCTCAACATTTCACTTCGGATAATTCTGGTACTTTTTTTGCACCCTTCGCAATTCCCGCACACCAAGAATTTTCTGCTCGTTTGGTCGTGGGCGTTGGTTTTAGCACACTCTTTTTAGGTTCTCGGTAATTTCTCAACACTTGCGTATAGATATAGCGTTGATGATGGTCTTGATAATGGTGAAGATGTTATACCGATACTGGAAACAGCCCCCCTAAAAATTGGATAGCAAGTTCTTACATTATGCCTTACAATTTGTGCAGTCTTGAAAATGCTTTACTTCAACCTCTTCTTTTTCCACTCATTCATACCTTCTTATGCGTTTTTTTCGTAAAGTAAATGCAGCTTTACTGCTCGCATTTGTTGTGTTGGCAAGTGTCGCTTCAAACTATAGCTTTGCACAAAGCGCCGAAGCAAGACATGATTTGTTTTTGACGGTAAGCGGTAGTGTGTCAAGTGGTCACATCAGTTCAAAACCTGAAGGCACAATGGCTGGTACAAATTATGAACAAACATTAGGCAGTATCAATATCGGTGCATTCACTTGTTGGAAACATATGTCTGCCGATATACAATTTACAACATCCCCTTTTGTCAGTTCATTAAGCAATCAAGGCAGTAGCTTGAAAGCAATCGGTATGCAATTCTGGTTCGGGTATTCTGTTTTCGACAATGCGGTATTGAGAATTTCCCCGACAATTGGATTTGGCTTATACCGCTTTCAGGGAACATCAGGAGATAATATAGCAAACGCACACGTAAACCTCACCATGAGTGGCGAAGTATTTATTCCCGAAAGTCGTGTATTGCTTGGTCTGCGGGCTGGTTATCAGCATAATTTTCTGCTCCCTACGGCGGTGGATGCTACATCATCGGCTAATGCCGGAGGCGCAGTGGTACAATTGCGCACCGGTTTTCGCATCTTCTAATTCTCCTCACAATCTGCCTTCCATGATGTGCATTTGAAATCAACGAGAGCGCGAATAGCCTTCGCGCTCTCTTTTTAGAGTGTTGCCGTGCTTTTCTGTGCAGTATTTTTCAAACCATCCTCGTCTCTTCCATGAAATATTATCGAATTGCGTTATTCCTGTTTTTGCTGGTATTTCCTCTTTTTCACAGTAACGGACAGCCAAGACTTACAGTTATTGGTGGTAATCGCTATGATTGGGGTACTTTCTATCAAACAGAAAAAACATTGACCGCAAAAATTGGCATCAAAAATACCGGAAATCAAAATTTAGTTATTCGTGACGTGCGCCCCGCTTGCGGCTGCACCACAGCGCCGATTGAGAAATCAAACCTCGCTCCGGGCGAAACAACATATTTGAATGTGACGCTTACCATCAGCCCCGAACGGTTTGGTAAAATCAACAAACCCGTTGACATCGTGAGCAATTCCGCACAAGCAACTACGGAAACAATTTCGCTTGTTGCTAATATTATCAAACCTTTGCAACCGTCCTCGAATTTCATTGCTTTCCCGCCAATGGTTGTTGGAAAGCGGGTTTCCGCATCAATCTCTCTGTTCAATACAACCGATAAAACAATCGAAATCACGGGCATTGAACCCAAAGCGGGAATCCTGATTCGCTGCAAACCGAGACAGAAAATCAAGCCCCATGCGTGTATCACGATAACTGCAGAGACAACGCCTGAAAAATCTCAGATTGGATATTTTCATTCACAGGCTCTACTTTCCACGAGCCACCCTGCTCAAAGTAGCATCGTTGTCAATATCTATGGAGAAGTCAAAGCAAGCGAAACGCAAGCACAAAAAAGTAGTGCTGCCCAATAATCATTATTTTCCCATAAAGTTCACTCTCTATGAACATCTTTCGTTTTTCCATTGCCGCAGTATTGGCGGCGCTCGTCTTCTCGTTTACGCCTTCAGTCTATGCTCAGGAAGCACCTAAAGAAGTACCGAAAGAAGCGGCTAAAGAAATGCCCTACGTTCCCACGCCCCGCACGGCTGTGAACACGATTTATGCCGAACTGCTTGGCAATGCCCTATCCTATTCGCTGAACTATGAGCGAATGATTCAAGACAATATTGGTCTGCGCGTCGGTGTTTCGTATTTTGCTCTCACTGTCAAATCATCGCCCGATAAAAATTTCACTCCTTCAATATTTTCGCTGCCATTGATGGGAATGTATTTTGTCGGCACCGAAGCAAGCCGCTTAGAATTAGGACTGGGAACAACTGTTGCCTTCAGTAGCGTCAAAACGGTAACCAATGGTTCGGAAGATGTTGCCTCCGGCGTGAGTGCGATTATCACTTCGACCATTGCCTATCGCATCCAACCACCGCAAGGCGGCTTTAACTTCAAGATTG
>JANYDO010000310.1 GCA_025363605.1 Candidatus Kapaibacterium sp. | reverse complement strand
CTACACAAACTCTTTTCGACACCGATATTTCGGTTTCAACACTATCGAATATTGGCTTGCGCATTGGCTTAATGATGCAAGAAGCAGATGCCGTCAAATTGATGCACTTTGATAATATCGCTCCCTCCAAACTCCAACGAGCGGGTCAGGCTATTTACAACACGAGAAATGGTCTTGCCGAAGGGAATGAAGAGTTTCAAATATCCTTCACCACTGGCGAGGAAATTAAAGAAGGCGTAGCCGCAATACAGCATTACGCGGAATCTGTGGCTTATCACGTTGCTCACGAGTGCGTAGTATTTGATGGCACTTCCGAAGGAAATATCAGTACGAATAGCGAACTGATGAAAGCCATCCAAAACAAGAACTTTACTGTGAATGATGCAAGCGCCATTGCATATATTGGAGAACCTGCATTGATGCAAAGTAGCCATTGCGGAATAAAATTCCGTAAGCAGTTTGGCTCGCATACGCTTATTGTGGGGCAGGACGAGGAAGCAGCTATTTCAATTGTCTATCACAGTCTGTATCAAATCCTCCATCAAAGTTCTTCCGGCAGTCGAGTTGTAGTGTTTGACTTTTTTAATGTGGACAGTAACTTACGTGGTCAATTTGCCAGTTTGAAAGAACAATTTGATACGGTGGAGATTATCAGTCGAACTTCTCGCGTTCAAGAAGTCATACAAGAGTTTTATGACGAAACCAAAGCACGCATGGATGACGAAAGTCGCTCGGGAAGGTGGGTGCTGGTGATATTGAATCTTCATAATGCCCATAGTTTACAAGAAGATTACAGCATCCAAGACCAATTCAAAGAAATTCTCAAAAATGGTCCCGAAGGTGGAATTCATGTCATGCTATACTCTAATACCTTTCAACCGCTACAAGAAGTGGTAGGGCGAGACGGTATCAATCGTTGCAGCACAAAAATTGCTCTTTCGGGTAGCGATAGTATTCAGCTTTTTGATACCTATAATCTCAAGCCGATTAAAAAGCTCTCAACGGCACTGATTCAAACACACGGCACAAAGTATGATTACGACAGCATAAAAGTATATTCCCTTGATAAATCAAAACTTCAATAACATTCACTCGGAGAAGAAGCATGAGCAGAGTCCATATTACACCAAGCGAATTAGACAGCATCATTCGTCGTTTTGAACAATTTCAACGCGACATCACTTCAAAACTTCAGGATAATCGTCGGTATGTCGAACAACTCCAAAATTCATGGGGCGATGATCAGTACAAGCAATTCAAGGAGCAATACGAGGAATTTACACGTCGTATGCTTCCAGAAACGGAAACTCGTCTTGCCAACATCACAGAATTTTTGCGCAACTGCAAAAAGCAAGCCGAAGCATACCAGAATATACAAATGCGTAAATAGAAAAAGCGCCCCGGCTATTTCCGAAACCCCTTGTGTTGTTTACTACGTTTCTTACTCATTTATCTCATCGTATAGAGCACAACCGTTTCCCTAGAAGATGTGCCGAAAGGGAAGCGCCAGTGGAATAGCACCCTAAAAAGTTGTACAGAAAATCCGTACATTAAAGTAACACTTTTTCTGTCCAATATTTTTTGGGGGGGTAAAACCACCAACAAGCCTAATAATCCTCATAAATCCCAAATGAGTATCAAAATTTCCGAAGTTCTCGGGTAACTTAAGGTTGGGAACTTTCGGAGTATGTCCCAAATTCTACAGGCGTTGGCATTACGGTTTCTTTTTGTTGAGTCTCTTCACACAATCCGATACTTTTCGGGATAGTGTTTTGCCTTCTTTTGCGACATTTTTTGTTTTGCTGTAAAAGTCCTCCCAGCATTTTTCTTCTACATCGTCTGGGAACTTCACTAATTCATGCAGCGCTTCATTCCGTTGTTTACGCCATTTGTCAATTTTGGGCAGCAAGAGGTCCAGCATTTCAGGATCAGATTCTCGAATCTTTTTATTTTTGCCTTTCCCTTTAAGAGTTTGCGCCAGTGGACCGAGGTTATCGAAATTTCTATGCTGTTGGTTGGAGAGCCAAGCCACTCGCGCTTCCAAACGGTCGGTGATGATACTCTCTTCGATGGTAATTGCCTCCAAGAAAAAGCCTTGCTTTATTGCCTCTTTAATTCTTGTGTATGCCTCTGCATAGAGAGACTGCCGCTGCTTGCCGACACTATTGCCGGGCTTGTTTTTTGCCCTTTTCTTTGACATAGTTTATACTCCCAGATTGTTGATATTCACATTCTGCGCTTGCACCACACTCGCCACTAACGTGTGTAACAGGCTTTGAACTAAAATACAATGATTCTCTGTTTGGCAAAAGATATTATGCGGTAAATCAAACGTGTATGTCGGAGCGCTTGGAACAAGCCTCAGTTTTTGTAACGAATAATTCATTGAACACTATGCAAATTTTTCTAGCCCAAAACGGGCAACAAACCGGACCCTTTACGCTTGACGACGTGAACAAGAAAATAGCTGCCGGACTTGTCCAGCCCACAGATTTGGCGTGGCACGAAGG
Source organism: Candidatus Kapaibacterium sp. (assembly GCA_025363605.1). GTDB lineage: Bacteria > Bacteroidota > Ignavibacteria > Kapaibacteriales > UBA4661 > PH2015. The sequence continues at coordinate 4,709 of JANYDO010000310.1, read as the reverse complement.
CTTGGCAGGATGGCAGGCGCTTTCCACCATCAGTGGCGTTGTTATTGCCATTGCACCGCCACCAAATTTTTCTATACCGCCATTACCCAAGCAAACATTTGATGCTGATGCAGTTTCTTCTCCAGCATTGTCAAATCAAGGTGAGCAAATCACCGAAGGGTTTAACAACTATATGGATGGTGTTCCAATACGCATTTTATTCGCGAGAGTGTATTTTGGTGGTATGATTGTCATATTATTTTCCAGCGTTTTTGTATCACTAAATCTATCGTGGTATCTTGGAGATAGTTTTTGGTCAATAATGCCCAATTTTTCTTCTTTAGCAATATACCTACTGGTTTTGGGTATTGGATTATGTGTTATTCTTTTTCGATTTTTTCATGGTGATTACGATAAAGCAGCGTCTGCATTTTCCACAATTGGCTTATTAGGGTTTGGCTGTTTGTTTTTCTTTTTCTGGCAGTTGTACAACAATATTAATGGAACTGATATTCCATTTGGTCAATATATTTCTCAAATGTTATCAAAAGACTCGGGTAATACCCCAAGACATCAAATCGGCGCTGCAATTGGGCTGAAACTAAACTTTTTTATCATGGCTGCATTTCTGATTGCACATGCACTGTTTTCTGTAGGAGCATTTATTGTAAAGCTAACAGGACCTAAGCAAGTGAAGTAACTGAGTAATACCCGATTTGTTCGGGATGTATTATTAACCAGACAACTAACGCAATCAACAATAATATGAATATTTACATTGGCAGAAATGGGAAGCAAAAAGGACCCTTCACGCTGCAAGAGGTCAATGCTCAATTAGCAACACGGCATTTTCTTCCGACTGACCTTGCGTGGTACGACGGAATGACAGACTGGCAACCTCTTTCGACTATTCCGGGGGTTGTTGTTCCGTCGCAGCCGCCGTCATTACCAACATTGCCATCACCACCGACATTAACATCTGCACCAGCCGCCTCAACGCAAGGTTCATCGGGTATTGGAAAAGGAGTGGTGAATGTTGTAATGATAGGCGGTTTGCTCTTTGGTTTGTATTTTCTCTACAATTTTGTTCAAGAGAAATTCAATAAAAGTGCCAAAATCTCCGGTGGTCGAGAACTCAGAATCAAAAATGGAAGTCTTGAGCTTTGGCGTGACGGGAAGTATCTTCGCACAGTCTATACCCACCTTCGTAGCTCAATTGATGGCGGACTAATCTCCGAAAACGTTGAAAAAGTTGAGCCTGTCGGTGACGGAGACAAATATGCTGTGGTACTGCTAAAGCTCCTTATCGGTAAAACAGCCAACTCCAAAAGTGGTGCTGTCGTTCAACGTGTCGAGCTGTGCCTCATCCGAGATGGCACTCTTGAACGTACGTTGGCTATCAGTGGAACAGCAACAAACGAGAAGCCGGATAAAGGCACGGACGATGAAAATGACCCCATCAGAGCGGGATCGCTTATTGTGGGCTTACAAACCTATATGCAGTTTGATGATACGTCTCCGGAAGACCGAAAGAAGAAGATGCCGAAAGATTTTACTGTTCGCGGAGAAGATGAAGTGAAAATCACATTTGCCGATGGAACTGAAAAAATAGAACGATTAGAGCGGTAAGAAAAAATTGGTCGCTGTCTGTAAGGTTGGATTGTTTGACCACCGCTATCACCAGAAGTCCAGTAAAGGTAGTGAGCGGGGAATAGACTTGAATCGCCAAGCCTGCCCCCTGCCATTTCCCAAATCCCCTCACGTTTCTCACGATGTTTCTTACTCACTTTTCTCATCGGACAGAACACAAACGTTTTCCTAGAAGATATGTCGAAAGGGAAGCGTCGCTGGAAGCGGCTAAACTTTGTAATATTTAGTTTTATTTACTAAGTTTAAGAGTTTACTACCCCCGAAAGTCATTGATAAATAACAACTTACTCATTCTTGCACCAGTGTTTTTAGCGTTTGCACCAGTGTTTTTAGCGACGAAAATGGAATAGCTATGGAAATCATCATCAAACCAAGTTCACTTGTTGACAGTGAAAACATCCTGACCTTAGCGCAGCGAAAAGTGCTGAATGTCTTGCTGGAGCATAGCCGCCAGATAATCCACGATACCGATATGTACTCGCTCTCGGTGAAAACCATCAAGGAGAAAGCAGGGGATTCCTATTTTCAATCGAACACCGATGTTTTCGAGCAAATTAAAGCAATCGTGGACTTGCCGCCGATAGAAGCAAATATCTTCGGCAAAGATAAAAAGTACCCGACGCGCGTCGTGGTCAATCTCCTCGCGCAGGCAGTCTATGACAAAGATAACGAAGTGGTGTCGTGGGAATATCCGTCCTTTATTCGGGAAATGCTCAAGCGCTACAACACGATAGACGCAAGCGAACTGGGGATGTATGTGAAATTACCGCTTTCGGTTCAGGCGCAGTTCTCCAGCAAACACGCACTGGCGCTTTGGGAATTTTGCCGCTCACGTTTTGACGAAAAGCGTGGCTTTGCCGAAAGCCCGTTTATTTCTATCCAAGACCTCAATAAACTTTTTCACACGAACTACGACTCGTGGTATCGGCTGAACGAGCATATCATTCGTAAAGCAATTCAGGATATTCACAAACACGAACCCACGTATTTTATTTCCTTGCGCGAACAAAAAGTAAAGCATAAAGTAGTGGCGGTGAAATTCATCATTCAGCACAGGAATTACGAACAGCCGCTTGCATTGCCGACGGGTAAAAAAACAAAACAGGAAAAACTTTTTCAAGGCGAGCGAGCGCCGGCGATTGACCCCAAGAAAAATGCCGTCGTGGAGCGCTATTTAGCGACGCTTTCGCCGGAGCAGCAGTCGCGCATTATGGAAGAAGCGGAGCAGAAGATTCCTGATTTTATGGCGTTCCCGGCCACCGAGCAAGATCACATCGCGTATCAACTACTTCTGCAACTCACGCGCAACAGCATCGTCGAAAGTATCTTGAATGTCGCAAGTGATCAAGCCTCGTGATACATTCATTGCGCGAAGCATCCTTTCTCAACTTTTTGAAAAACAATAATTTGAAAAACAACAATGACCAATATTTTTTCTGAAGCCGCCCCCAGAGCGATTGGACCATATTCGCACGCCATCCGAACGGGAAATTTGTTGTATTGTTCGGGTCAGACACCGCTTGAGCCTGAGAGTATGAGAATCGAGACGACCGATATTGAGAGCCAGACCCGGCGAGCACTGCGGAATCTTGAAATCATCTTGCAGGATGCAGGCTTGACGTTGGCGGACGTGGTGAAAACGAATGTGTATTTGAGCGATATGGCAAACTTTGGGGTAATGAACGCCGTCTATGCGGAATGTTTCGGAAGCCATCGTCCGGCGAGAACAACGGTTGCGGTATTGGGCTTGCCACACAATGCGCTGGTAGAAATAGAGTGCATTGCAGAGTTCAAGGATTGAACGTATTCAGAATGTTCAGTATCATGGAAGCAGCAGAAAAACCTATCTCCGAGTTTAGGGCGTTCCCAGCAGCAATTCAGCAAAATAGAATGGAGCTTATGTAAACTTATCCCTCATGGTGATTTTCATTTCCATACTCTTGTTGTTTCTCGCATTTGTTCTCTTCAGAGGAACGGTTGTGCAGGGATGCTACAGGTCTGTATGAAATGTTGTTATTGCTTTAAGGACTCTCCTCTTTTGAGACAGAATATTATGTTTTAATATTGTTGTCAATTTGCAATTACGACAATAGCATGTTCGTTTGTCCTTCTCTATCGTACCCGAATGTTCAGGGGGTTGTGGGCGAAGTTGGCGGTTAAAAAGAGCTTCAAGATTTTCGATGACCACAGAACTTTTTTGCAGTCCGGGGCGCATATAAATGATACCCCTCCACTTTTGGGGTAGAAAAAAGCATTTTCGACTGTGGATGCTCTTTTCCGTGAATAGCTAGGATGATACCTTGAGTGAGGAATTATATTTTCCAAGTAAAATAAAAAAGCTATTTTTATTTTACTTGAATAAATTCATTTGCTATTGAAATTCTATGATACATCGTACTCTTGCACCAGCTATCGTCAATGCACTTACCTATTCTCCTGCTGTTGCTCTCTTCGGTGCACGGCAAGTAGGTAAAACGACGCTTGTGCGATCGCTACAACCCCTTCTGAAAAAGCCCGTTCTCTATCTTGACCTTGAGCGCGAAAGTGACGCACAACGCTTGGAAACACCGGAAATTTTTCTTACGCAGCATCAAGACTCATGCGTCATTATCGACGAAGCACAACATCTGCCGTCATTGTTTCCCCTTATTCGTTCCTTGATTGATGAACATCGCCAGCCCGGGCGCTTTCTACTACTCGGTTCTGCTTCCCCGCTCTTGCGTCGGGGATTATCCGAATCGTTGGCAGGACGCATCGCGTACTTTGATTTACCACCTTTCCACCGTTGGGAACTTCTTCAAGACGAAATTGCGGAGAATGCTTACAATCTTGAGACCATTTGGTTACGAGGTGGTTTTCCGGAATCCCTACTTGCTCAGAATGAGGAAATTTCTGAGGAATGGCGACGGAATTTTATTCGTACCTATATTGAACGAGACTTGCCTCAGATGCTTCTCACTGCTGCCGGTGCAGCACAAGGAGGACGTTTCACAACATCTTTGGCTTTACGTCTATGGCGTATGTTGACGCATTATCAAGGCAGTATCCTTAATGCTTCAGAACTTGCCGTATCACTTGGG
>JANYDO010000305.1 GCA_025363605.1 Candidatus Kapaibacterium sp. | reverse complement strand
CGTCAATTCCGGCATCTGCACGTCCAGGATGACCCCATCCGGCTTCAGTTCGTTGATTGCGGCTACGGCTTCCGAGCCGTTTTCTGCTTCGGCAATAATCTGCACGTCCTGAATACCGCTCAAATACTCACGTAATAGCATCCGTGCGGGCGGCTCGTCGTCGGCTATAATAAGACGAATCATTAGATATTATCCAGATTAGTTATTGTGATACAGCAAACAGTTTGAAGAGCGCATAAAATCTTGCTTTCGTGGCACAGACACTCTTGTCTGTGTTCCAAAAATCACTGTCCGGATGCTTAATTTTGAGAAGTTAAAGGCATGGAAAACCTCACCGTTACGCCGTTCTCCGTACTCTCGACGTTCAGCTTCGATTCTTCGCCGTAGAGTTTGCGCAGGCGGGCATCGGTGTTGGCAAGACCAATACCGATGGAAGGTGCATGATTACTGAGTTTGTTAGTTTTCATTCCAACGCCGTCATCACTCACTTCTACCCAAAGCCGCTTCCCATCTGCACTTGCACTTGCATCCAAGCGAACAGTAACCGACACCGTGCCACCGACTGCTTTCGGCGAAATCCCATGCTTGACCGCATTCTCCACAAGTGGCTGAATGAGTATCGGCGGTACACGTGCTTCACCGAGCGTTTCGTCAATGTCAATGCTGATTCGGAGACGTTTGCCGAAGCGCTCCTGCTCTATGGACAAATACTTTTGCACAAAGTCCAGTTCTTCGCGCAGGCTCACGAAATCTCGTTTATCGCTTTCGAGCGAATAGCGCAAAAGCTCGGCAAGTGTTTCCAGAACAATTCGTGCCTTTTCGGGTTGTACGCCTACGAGCGCATTGAATAAGAAATGGGGATTGAGTTGAGAGCGCAATGCCGCGAGTTCCATTTGCGTATTCAAGTGCCTCAGTTCACGTTCGCGTTCCTCACGCTCCCTGATTTCACGCCGATATTCCGCCAGCACAATGAACGCCAGTCCGATACCATTTTCCAAGATATGCTGCAATACAATCCACTGCCCCGTTGAGAGAATATTTTCCACCGCTCGCGCTTGCTGGAGAAGAACGAGCATTCCAATCGTCACACTAAAGAGAGCCATACTGAGCAGCATGACCATCAGAAAGTACGCCGGAAGCTGCCACCACCAATGCCATGAGTGCAGATGGCGCATGATAAGCCACCGACAGGCAAGAAATAAGCCAAGCCGCACGTGCTCGTTGAATGCCGTACCAATAAACACACCGACAAATGTGCCATTGCCGCCGCGGACGACAAATGCGGCTTGCAGCGCTGCGTAGAGCATCAGCACAAGCCAGACGAGTGCAAGAATACGTTTGTTTATCATAATAGCTGAATATACGGGAAAATTGCTCTTCGGTCAAATTGTGCTTAAAATGCTTCGCCAAACGTGAGGTAGAATCGCGGAACATTACCAGTTGGGGAACCAGTCGGGAAACCGACGGGAACACCAATATCTATGCGGATTCCAATCCGTTCATTTGGGTCAAAAAAGAACCGCACCCCGCCGCCGACAATCGTCTGCACACGTGCTGTGCCAAGGTCTTCCGGCCTTGCGGCAGTTGTGCCTGCACCCACAAAAGCGACGGCTTCAAATATCTCCAAAAATGGTACACGATATTCAGCTTGCGCAAAGACCGCTGTGGTATTAGCAAATTGACCAATCAATATCCCACGCAATGACGACAACGACGGAAGAGCGTAAAATGGAGCGTCACCGCCCGTAATCGCCGTTAAACCGCCTTGCAAAGCGAGAATATGTGTCATGGAAAAAAGAGAAATCGGGACAAAGTACCGCGCATCCAGATTATGCTTGGCAAAGGAAAACGACGACCCTAGAGATGGCGTAAACAGTGTGCTGCGAGCTTCGACGTACGCACCGCTCCACGATGAAAACACGTTATCTCTCGTGTCCAACACGAGAAACACGCCTGCACCACTCGTAAAACCGCCATTTGCGCCCGTGAAACCGCCTGTTTCCAAGCGTCCCTGTGCAACGTGGTCGGCGATGCGGTCTGCACGACCTTCATAACGCACACCGCCGCTCAAACCCGCACCAACAGGCGTTTGCAGAAGACGATATGCTACATTTATCTCTCCGCGCCACGTTTCCGGCGTGAAGCGTTCGCCCGCAGCCACCGATGATGACGAGCCGATGCCGAAAAAATCAAGCGGAAATCGCTCAAAACCTACGTTGCCGAAGAGCCGCCAACGAAAATTGTCAAAATACGTGTCGTACTGCGCCATAATACGCCATTGCCCGCGCAAACTCAGAAGCCCCACCAGTGCAATGCTTGAAGGGCGCTCGCTTTCGTCTTGAAGAAGTGGTCGCCAAAAATGGGTTGCCTGTGCGCCTACCACCAGACTGGTCTCCGGCGCAAAAGACACAAACGGTGCCCACCGCGTTCCGCTTATGTATTTGCCGGAATAATCCGTTGTGTCGGCGGCAGATGCGCTATTTTCAGCCGCGCACAACAACACAACAAACAAAACAAGGAAGGATAGGACTTGACGGCATAAAAGTCTTGGGCTTAGCACAATTACGTGTTGGAGTGCAAACGCAAGTTTGCGCATTATACTCCGGCTTGTGCGAACTTGCGTTCGCACTCCACTCGCGCACGGTACTTCTTGAGCAATCTTGAGGAGGAAGTTCATTTGTTCTGTTTTTTTTGCGATAAGGTTATGGATAAAATTAAATTTCGCTATCTGCACAGACAAGAGCGTCTGTGCTACCGCATGAAATCTGTATTTTGTGGCACAGACACTCTTGTCTGTGTTCCAAAAATCACGGCACATATACGTAAGTTTACGGTAAATATGCTGTTCTTTCTTGGCTAAATTCAAGCCGGTTTATCGTGCGCTTGCCGTCAGCTTTGGCAATAGTACGAATTTCACCCACGCATAATTTGGCGCAATCTGCAATGCCCGTTCGTATGCGGCTTTGGCGTTGTCGAGGTCTTCGCCATCGGTAAACATAACGCCTTTCCAAGCAAATGCCTCAGCCTGTCCCCAATCCGGCAATGCCTCATCAGTGCTTGCACAAGCGCCCGACTCGGCAAGTTCGCAGGCTTTTTGGAGATTGGCTAACGCTTTTTCTTTGTCGCCGCCCCACATTGCAGGCGTATAGAAAAGCGAAATGCCTTGCAACATCAGTATTCGCGGGTTGTTTGGGGCAAGCGCAATTGCGCGTTTCATTGCCGAGCTGGATTTCCCGCCGTATTTCATGCCCGCCGCCATACCGCCCGATGCCTTGCGCCCGTAGAGACTGGCAAGAAGCGCGTGTGCGTCGGCAAAGGTTGGCTCTAGTTTGATTGCTTCTTCCAAGGCAGCAATACCAGCATCCGCGTGCTGTTCGCTGCTCGCTTTCTCGCTTGGCAGCACAGCAAGGCTGTAAGCCGCATCACCGACGTAATAAAGAGCGATTGCCTTGCGCGATGTCTGCGCGAGGGTGCTTTGCGCAAGGTCTCGTGCGGCTTTAAGCGTTGCGGCATCGCTCGTGAGGGCGGCAGCTTGGACGGCTTTTTTGGTTTGCACAAGAGCATCGTCGCTTTGCGCGTGAGCAAAAGAGAATGTGCTTGCAAGCAGCACAAATACAAGGGTTGCGAAGTGTGTACGCATGGTAAAAATTCCTGTAAATGATGAAAAAGAATGATTGATTGACAGTGAAAAACGATATTTTTGTGGTATGAGCTATGACCAACATATTATTGACTACCTCCGAAATCGCTTGCAATCGGCATTTGGCGAACGTTTGAAGCAGATACTCTTATTTGGTTCTCGCGCTCGCGGCGATGCGGAGGAGGATTCGGACTATGATGTACTGGTGCTTCTCGAAACCCGCGAAAAAACTGATAATTCGTTGCTCGTGGATATAGCATTTACAGCACTCACGGAAAAGGATGTTGTTCTTTCGTTATTCGCCTTTAAGGATGATTGCCTTGAACTCCACCCTTTTGAACCACTTTTTATGAATGTTCGACGTGAGGGAGTTCTGCTGTGAATTCCAACTTTCTCCCACCACCGACCGCATAAAAACGTATTTCTCTGCAACTTCAGCAGTCATAGTTTTATCGTTGCCGTTGCGCCCAAAAATATAAACTGCCTGCTCAGACTGACATTCGGTTCGCGGTGTGAGTAATCGCTGGAATACGTGTAATTAAGCACATTTGCTTGCCCCGTGGCATTGGAAAGCGATACAAAAACGACAAGATATGCGTTGTCGGAGAACGGTAGAAAATATGAAGCATCTACATCGAAACGCATTTGGTCGGGCAAGCGCTCTGAGCCGATTGCGCCGTCAATGGGTTCAAACCACGTGTACGTGCCGACTGTTCGCATCACTCCACCTACAATCGGCGTATTTGCTCGCCCGGTCGAATACCGCGCTGTTGCGCCAACGCTCAGACCTTCCCACACGCGCATTTTGCCGACAAGGACAAGATTATGCCGAATGTCAAAGGGCGTTGCACCTTCTTCGTAGGTGATACCATTCGCGCCACGCCGCGCCTGCAAGCGGTTTGTTTCTAAGTAGGAATACGAAAGCCAGCCATTGAAATCGGTTTTCAGGTATTCGCCATATTTTGCAAATACGTCCAGCCCACGGGCGTAGCCGTAGCCGAGATTTTGCGGTATGCCTTCGGTCGTAGGCAGAATCAGGTTTGCGTAATTTTTGTTGTATGCTTCCATGCGAATTTGCGCGTCGCCTTCGTTGTATTCAGCACCCAGAATATAATGCGTCGCCTGCTGCGCTTTGAGTTTCGGATTGCCTTCCAGTGCCGTCGTGAGCTGGTCGGGGCGACCGAACTGGTGAAAAATGCCCCATGCTGCTCGAATATTGAAACTTGGCGCAACAACGTATTTCAGCGACACACGCGGGTCGAAGACCACATCTCGCGCCAGCGTTTGGTAATCGCTACGGATTCCCACGCCCGCAAGCAAATTCCGCGTTACTTTCAGTTCAGTTTCCACATAGCCGCCCAGCCTGAGTGCGCCGCCTTTCGAGGAATAGCGCACGTCTGCGCTTCCCTCAGCATGAAGAATTTTCGTGGCTTCCAGTTCGTCATATTCCGCTTCCACACCCGCAAGTACGCGCACCCAATCCGATAAGTCTTTTTCAGCATCGGTGCGGCTCTTGAGGTTGTATTGCTGCGTCGTAATATCAATTCCCGTTTGTGACATCGTGTTCCGCACAGTATTTGCCGAAAGACTGCTTTTGATGACCCAATCTTGCCAAACGTCGGTGAGCTGGATGTTGTGAATAGTGTTCACTTGTGCGGTGGAGAACAGATTTCGCACACCGCTCGTAGCGGACGGTGTGCCGTAGAATGTTGACAAACCATTGCTTGAGCCATAGTTGAATACTTTAATTCTGCCCGTCGGCGAATACTTCCACACCAGACTAACGTTTGCATCTACCGATGTAGGAGGCTCGCTGAACTCAGCTCGCAAGCCATTCAGACGAAAGAGTAAGTCGGTATTGGAGTAATTGCCGGAAGCGCGTACACCAAGCGCCCCGGGAACAAGCTCCGACGCTACTCCCAGCGAAACACCGCCCGTGGAGAGCGTTGCCGTAAGATTATTTCCCGTCGGCATGGACAGACTTTCGAGCGCAACCACGCCGGAGAGCGCATTGCCGTAGCGAGCAGGCATACCGCCGCTTGAGAAGAACGTACCACTCACAAAAAAAGGCGGAATAAAACCAAACGTGCCGCCGTTGGGTGCTTGAGCGCGGTAAGGCGCAGTAACGCTTGCTTGGTCAATCATGGTAATTGTTTCGGTAATATCGCCGCCGCGCACAATCAACCCCGAACCACCATCCGGCGAAGTCACACCCGGAAAGGTCTGCAGGGCGCGAAAAATATCGGCTGCTGCGCCCGGCGTGGTCACGATTTCGAGAGGCTTCAGCGTCACACCTTCCACATCGCCCGTCGTAAAGGCGCTTGCCGAGACGGTTGCGCCTTTCAGATTCACCACTTTGGTCAGAAGATGAATGTTGATGCGGGTTGTATCGGTTTCAAGATTGATTGTCTCTTCAAATACTTCGTAAGCAAGATTTTTCACCACCACTGTTTGTGCGCCTTTGAGAGCAGTTGCGATGGTAAAAATGCCACGTGAGTTCGACACGCCACCCTCTTTTGTACCTTTGATTTTCACACTAACATACCCAACTGAATCACCGCGCTCATTCGACACCACACCAGTAATGAAGAGCTTTGCGGGCGACTGAGCAAAAAGAGATACGATGCTGAATACAATCGTAAGAATGGTTGCAAGGAATAATCGTAGTGTCTGCATTGGTGCGTCTCCGAATGTGTTGCGTGCTTGTTGTTTGCACAAACTACGGAGTCGGGGAGAACCGTGTTGCGTGGGTTTCGACGAGTTGCGGAAAGAGACGGGTGAGGTGCAAAAATGAGGGGGTGAAATGCGAACATGAAATGGTGAAGTGCAGTGACTCTGAATACGCACACTTCTTGAGTTCATGGGGTAGGTGCAGGCATAGATAAATTTCTTCGCACAAAAAACTGCCAAAAATCGTATCTTGGCAAGTCTGTCTTGGTATGCTCCAGAGCGTATGCTCATTGCTACCGCGCTGTCCGAACTATTATACTTCCGCAGTATTTGTTACAACTGACCGAATACGTTCTTATCCTTGATTCCATCAAGTTATGCGAAAAATTACTCTTGCCGAATTTCCTATCAAACCGCGTACACTCTTTCGTACCGTCCTCTTCGGTATGGCGGGTTTGTCGCTTTTTCTTGTCATCTTCAGTATTTATGTGGTATCCGAAGGTTTGCCGTCGCTGGAAGAATTGGAAAATCCCAAGCCTGAACTTGCGACACGGGTACTCTCTGCCGAAGGCGAGGTGATTGATGAGTTCTATCTCAAGCGCCGGACCTATATGCGGTTTGACAGTATTCCGAAGCCGTTTTTGAATGGGCTTATTGCCACCGAAGACCGTGAATTCTATCATCACTGGGGCATACACGCTTTTCGTATTGTCAAGGCTGCCGTCAAAAATGTATTGCGTGGGCGACTAAGTCAAGGCGCATCAACCATTACGCAGCAACTTGCCCGAAATCTCTATGTCAATATCGGACAAGAGCGGACGCTCACCCGCAAAATCAGGGAAGCGGTAACGGCAATTCAAATTGAACGAACCTACACGAAGAATGAAATCTTGGAGTTGTATATTAACACCGTCTATTTTGGACGCGGTGCGCACGGCTTACAAGTAGCTTCAGAGCTGTATTTCAACAAATCCCCCCATGAACTGAACGTAGCGGAGTGCGCTTTTTTGGTGGGCATCTTGCAGCGCCCGGGCTTGCATGAGAATCTCAGAAATTATCAAGCATCGCTCAATCGCCGAAATGTAGTTCTTTCTGCTATGGCGGAAGAAGACTATATTTCCGACGCGCAATATGAGCAATATAAGACGATACCGATTGTACTCGCGCAATCCGAAGAAGCAAATATTGAGCGAAGTATAGCGCCACATTTTGTAGAAATGATTCGTCAACAGCTTACACGCGATGACGACAAGGCACTTGCCGCCATTCGCCGTTTCGACCTTTTCCGCGATGGCTTGGTGATTTATACCACGCTCAATGCTCGGATGCAGCAATACGCTAATCAATCGGTTGAAGAACATCTCAAGCAATTTCAGCGTGATTTTTCACGCTCATGGCGCTGGGAGGGCAGGGAATCTCTTTTGAATGAAGTGCTCGACAAAGCTATCAAAAACAGACCGGATTACATCGCTGCCGACCCCGCAGGACGAAAACAAATTATAGCACGGCTCAGAAAAAACACGACATTTGTAGATTCGGTAAAAATCGAAGCAACACGCATTCAGGTTGGATTTGCAAGTATCGAAGCCTCCACGGGAGAAATTCGTTCGATGGTTGGCTCTTCGATTTTTGGAAAGCAATCTCGTTATACGCTCAACCGCGTCACACAAATTCATCGTCAGCCCGGATCGTCGTTCAAACCCTTCGTCTATGCGGCGGCACTGGATGCGGGAATGACACCGTATTCGTCCGTGGAAAGTGGTTCGCTTTCCTACAAGCTCCCCACAGGTAAGACGTGGGAAGTAGCGGGAAGCAGTAACGGGGGCGGTCCGATTTCACTCGCAACGGCTCTTAAATTTTCCATCAATACCGTTGCGGCACGCCTTATCACGGATTTTGTGACACCGACAGCCGTGATTCGCCTTGCCAAACGCTGCGGCATAAAATCTGACCTTATGGCAGTACCGTCGCTGGCACTGGGTTCGGGCGAGGTATCGCCGATGGAAATGATTACCGCTTTCACCGTTTTTCCCAATGAAGGAATGTCGGTCGAGCCATATGCAATCGAACGCATCGAAGACCGCTTTGGAAATGTTTTGTACGACCATGCAAAGCAAGGTTTAACCATTAGCGATGCGATGAATCCCCGTGTTGCGAAGCAAATGACCGGTATGATGCGGAACGTCGTCAATAGCGGTACAGCAGGGCGCGTCAGAAATTGGTTTCCCTACGAAGCAGCAGGGAAAACCGGTACAACCAATGATTTCGCCGATGCGTGGTTTGTGGGCTACACGCCGCAACTCGTGGCAGGTGTATGGACGGGATTTGACGACCAGCGCATTAAGTTTACCGGCTGGTATGGTCAGGGCGGTAGTGCAGCAGCGCCTATCTGGGCACGATTCATGCAGAAAGTCTATAAAGACCCACTCTTGCAATATGATGCCAAACGCCGCTTCAAGGGCGTAGAGAATATCGGTGCCGGCACGATAAGTAAAGATAGTAAAGAGACAGATGCTGATGGCGGCATACCGCTTGAAAATACCGTTCCGACAAGCATACCCAAAGATTCTACCAAAAAGGAATTGCCACCGCCGGAAGCAAAAGACCATGATAAAGACCACGAGTAACAACGTCTTTTCTTCAAAAAAATGGCACACAAAATGTCCCGCCCTTGCGCTGGAGTGGACAAAACAATACCCCGCGCCATCATTAGCTTTTTGAGGATAAGCGCACGGCGATATTTGTAGAATCTGGTTGTAATGAACCAGTTTTTTGCTCTTTATCTTCGCTTTCCCTCAGTATTTCCACAATACTGTCGCGCTCCAAGCCTTGTAGCAGACCACACAGCCACTGGCTGTACGCCTGCTCTTCATCGCTTTGAAAAAGCGTTGCTGGAAAAAGTTGTGCCGTGATGTCTTCGACTCTCATATATTGCTCTGTGCCGATACCGCGCAGAAGTTGGACAAGGCGACCACGCCAGATACGATTAGGAACGCCCCGCCATGAAGGTTCGGGGCGTTTTTCTTTTTGCTTTTCGCTCATTCTGTCTGCCGAAGGGCATAACTCACGAACCGGACAAGGACTACACTTGGGCGATCGTGCTGTACAAAAAAGCGCACCAATATCCATCACCGCCTGATGCCACCGCGAGGCTTCTCCCGGAGGATAAACGGTTTCAGCAAAAGCCTGCACAGCGCTTTCCGCCAAAACATCCGCCGTCGTCGCCATCGGTGAAAACAAACGCGAATACACACGCCGAATGTTCACATCCAGCACCGCTACGTCATGGTGATAGGCAAAGGCTCGTATTGCAGAAGCGGTGTATGGACCGATGCCGGGCAGCGACAGCAACTCGCTTTCTGCAGAGGGAATGTTGCCTTGATGTCGCTCCCATATGGCTCTGGCACAATCGCGGAGACGCAAAGCGCGGCTGTTGTATCCCATACCTTCCCATGCTTTAATGATTGTTGCATTGTCAGCTAATGCCAACGCTTCCACACTGGGAAATTGCTGCAAAAAAAGTGGAAGTTTTTCTTGGACACGCGCCGTCTGTGTTTGCTGAAGCATCACTTCCGAAACAAGAACAATGTACGGATTAGGCGGCGAAAGCACGGTGGATGTATCGCCATGCTGCTCTCGCCAGATAAACTGGCGTGCGTGGCGGTCATACCACGAAAGAATCTGCTTCTGCAAAAAGAATTTTTGGGATGCGTTCAAGAGCGAAGAGAATGATGTGGTAGAATAGTGTTTTGTACAAGTCTGCTCTAAAATACAAAATCGGCTCTGATCGAAAAGTGAAAAGCTAGGGATTGGAAAGGGTTCTCATTGGATTTAGTTGGAAAATTCTGTCCTGCCGACGTAGGTCGGCATCCATTGGAAGCGCATGGTACTGTGCTTTTCGATATGGATACCGACCTGCGTCGGTATGACGGAGCGGTGTTGTTAGCATTCGCAGAAG
>JANYDO010000273.1 GCA_025363605.1 Candidatus Kapaibacterium sp. | reverse complement strand
CTCGCACAACCTTCCCATCCGTTTAGTGAGTCGAAATCCTCGCGCGGTCAATTCCGGCGATATGCTCCATTCTGCTGACATCACCAAGCGTGAAAGCGTCTTGGAGGCAGTGAAGGGGTCTGATGTGGTTTATTTGACAGCCGGTTTTCAATATGACATTCGTGTTTGGCGTGAGACCTGGCCCAATGTCATGCGCAACGTCTTGGATGCTTGCCACGAGGCAAATGCAAAACTGGTCTTTTTCGATAATGTGTATATGTATGGCAAGGTGGACGGTTGGATGACCGAAGAAACTCCGATAAATCCATCTAGCAAAAAAGGCGAAGTTCGCGCTCATATCGCACAAATGCTGCTTGACGACGTGAAAGCCGGTAACGTACAGGCGCTCATTGCCCGCGCTGCTGATTTCTACGGACCGGAAACACCGAATAGTTTTGTCAACGAACTGGCGCTGAAAAATCTTCATAAGGGCAAAAAAGCACAACTCTTGCTGACGGCGAACACGCGACACACCTACACCTACACACTCGATGCCGGCAAAGATACGGCATTGCTCGGCATGACGCAAAGCGCGTACAATCAAGTGTGGCATTTGCCCACCGACCGCAATGCACTCACGGGCGAAGAATTTATCCGTCTTGCCGGGGAAGTGCTTGGCAAAAAAGTTGGTTATACCGTTCTCTCGCGGTGGATGCTGCAAGCGCTTGGGTTATTTATAAAGCCCGTGAAAGAATCCGTGGAGATGCTTTACCAGTCTGAACGCGATTACCTTTTTGATAGTAGCAAATTTGAGAAAGCCTTTGCGGGTGCGCCCACAACGTATAAGCAGGGATTGATGGAGAGTTTTGCAGCATGGTCGTCTGAGAAGGCATAGAATAAGGCTTCAGAACTTTAACAATGCTTTAATTCGCTTTTAATCATTTCAGTCCTAGATTGCACCCAACAAAACAGGGGATAATTCTTATTGGATACGTCTCCTGTTCCTTGTTCTTTTGTTTTCTTTTGGACTGTGTGATTATTGTGAATATTATGAACCTCCGAGAATGTCAATTACCAAATGGTTCGCGCGTTATCATTCGTTTTTGCCCATATTTGATTCTTTGTATTCAACTATTGGCTGCTAGCTATGGTGTTCCGCATCTGTCTGCGCAGCAAGTACCTGTGCGCAGAATGTTGCTTCCGGACCTTGAAAAAATTGCGCTCACAAAAAATCTTGGCTTGGCTGCCGGACGCTTGGATGTGGCGCAGGCTCAGTCAGACATTATCACCGCAGGGTTACGCCCGAATCCTGTCGCCACGCTCAATGCAGACATTTTGCCGATTCCGGGCGAGGGCTTTGACCCGAACGGTAAGCAGTATGGACTGAGTGTTGCTTTGCCATTTGAAATGGGAGGCAAACGCGAATATCGCCTAGAGAATGCACAAAATCTCGTCATTGTGCAGCGTTATCAACTCCTCAATACTGCTCGCCAGACGCTTTTGGCTGTGCGTTTGGCGTATTACGACGTTCTGGGGGCACAAGAGCAGCTCTCTATTGCCGATGCAAATTTGGAATCCTATCGCAAGCTCGTTTCGCTTAATGAAACCCGCTTTAAGGCAAGTCAAATCTCGCAAACCGAACTTTCCCGCTCTGAACTTGCCTACGAGCAAGCCGATCTTCAACGCCGCGAAGCTGAACTTACGTACACCAAATCGCAACGTGCTTTGCGCTTTGCAGTGGGGTACAGCGATGCCGAGCCGGATGCAAATCAAGACATCAGCCCTATCGAGAAATTATCGCCGCTTTTGCGCGATAGCCTTGCTGTTTTGCCGATTACGCCTTTGCTGACTCATGCGGTGGAGCGCCGCTATGATGTTCTGGCTGCACGCAATCTCCGCACTGCTGCTGAGTCGAATCAGCGTTTGCAGGAGGCAAATGCAGTGCCGGACATTTCTGTTGCGCCCGAATTCACGATGCAGCAAGGGGTAGCAATGTATGGGTTCACAGGTGCAGTGCCGCTTCCTTTCAATAACCGCAACGAAGGCGAACGTCAAAAAGCAACGCTCCGGCTTCAGCAAACCGAACAGCAGATTGCGCTTGCCGAACTCACCGTGCGCAGCGAAGTACAGACAGCGTACGCTGAATTCCAAACCCGCTTGGGTAGCTTGCAGCGCTTTCACGTTGGCTCGCGTGGCGGCAATGGGGCGACAGTCGCCGGGCAAACGGGTATTTTGACCCGCGCCAATGACATCAAAACCGCCAGTGAACTCGCCTATAAAGCCGGTAGCATCTCGCTTCTGGAGTTCTTAGACGCGGTGCGGATTTACAATGATATTTACAAATCATACATTGATGCCGTCGTACAATTCAATAAAAGCGCAATGCTGCTTGATGCGGCACTTGGCGCAGACACTATCACTCTTGACTAAACCGAAACAGTAGTAATGGCTTCTTTCTTTTTCAAACAGCACCAGCGTAGCGCTTTTGGGGGCGTATTGCTTTTGAGCATGAGTGGTATTCTTGCCCTCGTCGCAGTTTCTTGTAGTAAAAGCACCAGTAAAAATGCTCCGGCTAAGGACTCATCGTCGGCAAATCGGCAAACTGCTGTCAAGGCAGGCGCTTCGACGACAATGACAATGACTCCTGAAGAATCAAAACGCTTCGAGACCATCGTTATTCGAGAAACAAATTTTGTCGAGAACCTGCACGTCTCTGCGCAAGCCGTCGCGGGCGCTATTCCCTCTATGGAAAGCCATCTGGCGCTTGTGGTCTTTGAAGTGCCGGAGATGACACAGGTGTTTTCGTCGTATATCAAAAGCAAAGCAGCCTTTGAGAGGGCTTTGAAGCAATATGACCGTGTAAAAGAAATGATTGCGGGTAATGCTGCATCGGGACGTGAACTTCTGGAAGCGCAAACCGATCGTAATCAAGCCGAAGCCGAGCATAGAGAAGCCGAAAGTCGCCTTATCCAAAACAGCTTCAGTCCCCAGCAACTAGAACGGATGCGCTCCGGTACGGTTTTGATGATGTGCGATGTGCCGGAGGCGCGTCTGGTGGAAGTGGATATTGGCGAGCGCGTCGAATTTGATTTTACCTCTTTTCCAAACGAAGTGTTTTATGGGCGCGTGATGGCAATATCGAACGCTATTGACCCGCAAACCCGCACAGTGAAAGTCAGTATCGAATTGCCAAATCCGAAAGGGCGCATCAAACTTGGAATGTTCGCCAGAGTAACGATTGAGCGCACAACGGTCAAAGCGCTTGCCCTTCCTCACGAAGCCATTGTGAGTGCTGATGCAAAAAGTTTTGTCTTTGTCAGAACGACGGATAGCACCTTCGAGCGCCGTCAGGTCATGCTTGGAGCGGACAACGGCAAAGAATTTGAACTCAAATCCGGTGTGCAAGCAGGGGAAAATGTCGTCGTGACGAATGCTATTCTCCTCAAAGGCTTGAGTTTCGGATATTAACTTGAAAGATAATTGGTCGGTAGATCTCACGGTAATTTCACTCATTCACCCCCTTGATAAAGGGGGAACGGGGGGATTTTCTGTGGATAACGAGTGATTTAGAGCGGCGTTTAACCGTTTAATCCCCCGTTCCCCCTCAGCGAAGTGCTCAAGGGGGCGAATACGACATCGTTCAGCATATCTGAGCAGTTAATCTCAAAAATAGAAACGAAACCGTAAAAAGTCGTAGAGGCTTGATACAATCTATCTTTACGGTCAGATACCGCACTCCAAAAACCACGATTCACTACTACTCAATCATTACCAAAACCTGTGCTTGAACAACTCCTCAGCTTTGCTTTGCGCCAGCGCTACGTGGTGCTTGCGGTCTCGCTTGTCATGGCGCTTGCGGGCGCGTGGGCATGGACAGTATTGCCGATTGTGGCATATCCCGATGTGGCAGATACGGAAGTCGCAATTATCTCGCAATTCAACGGTCGTCCGGCTGAAGAAGTCGAGCAGCAAATCACTATCCCGCTTGAGCGGGCGCTCAATTCCGTTCCGCGCGTGATTTCGCGCCGCTCGCGTACAATTTTCGGTTTGTCGGTAATTCGTTTGACGTTCCAAGAAGGCACGGACGATTATTTTGCGCGGCAACAGGTACTGGAAAAGCTCAAAGAAGCGTCACTACCAAGCGGTGTAGAGCCTGAACTTGGACCACTTTCTACGCCAGTGGGCGAGATTTTGCGCTACATCATTGCCGACGACGGCAGTCACTCAGTCGGTGAATTGCGAGAACTGCACGATTGGGTTATCACGCCAAAAATCCTGCAAGCAAGCGGTGTTGCGGATATTGTGAATTTCGGTGGCTTGGTCAAGCAGTTTACCGTCATTGTCAATCCACCTCAACTGGAGCGCTACAAAATCACGATGCAACAGCTTTCCGACGCAATTCAGGCGAATAATGAAAGTACCGGCGGCAATACGATTCGCTTTGGTGCATCGCAGCTCGCTATCCGCACGGTGGGGCGCATTACTCGGCGCGAGGATATTGAAAGTATCGTTGTTCAGACATTTAATGGAACGCCTGTTTTTGTGCGGGATTTGGCAAGTGTCGAAATGACATCTCTTGCTCCAAGCGGCGTTCTGGGGTACACCGATAAGCGCAACCGCGATAGCATTGTGGATGTGGACAATAGCGTCGAGGGCATAGTCCTGATGCGGCGCGGAGAGAATCCATCGGAAGTGCTGCAATCGGTGAAAGAGAAAATTGCGGAATTAAATGCCGGAAAATTGCCGAAAGGCGTGAGTCTGCGGATTATGTACGACCGCAAAGACCTCGTTGATAGTACGCTTGAGACCGTTGCGCACACGCTTTTTGAAGGTGTTTCGATTGTCATTATTGTTCTCGTGTTTTTCTTGGGCAATGTGCGGGCGGCGTTATCGGTTGCGCTCACGATTCCGCTTTCGCTTCTGTTTGCGTTTATTGTGATGAATATCACGAATATTCCGGCGAATCTTCTTTCGCTTGGCGCAATTGACTTCGGTATTATTGTGGATTCGGCTGTGGTGATGGTGGAATCTATCATGCGCCATTTATCGCACGCCACCGAAGAGCAGCGTCGAGGCGGGGTGCGGAAGCTCATCTTTAATGCCGCATCAGAGGTACAACGCCAAATTGTCTTTGCTGTCATTATCATTATCTGTGCTTATCTGCCGCTCTTCACGTTGCAGCGCGTGGAAGGCAAGCTCTTCTCGCCAATGGCGTACACGCTCTCATATGCTATCGCCGGATCACTGCTGCTCGCATTGACGATAGTGCCGGTGGTCTGTTCGCTGCTGCTCGCAAAGAATTTTTCGGAATGGCATAATCCTATCGTTGCGTGGTTGGAGAAAATGTACCGTCGCGCCATCACGCTTTCGCTCAAATCGCCTTTGCCGTTTCTCGCTTCTGCGCTTGTATTGACGGCGATTGCGGTGATTGTAGCTACCAATTTAGGAACGGAATTCTTGCCGGAATTGGATGAAGGTGGCTTCAACATTCGATGTGTGCTGCCTTCGGGCGTTGCGCTCGCCACAGCACGAGAATATCCGAAAATTATTCGGCAGGAAATCGGGCAATTTGACGAAGTGAAACTGATGATTTCGCAACTCGGACGCAACGACGACGGCACAGACCCTTACGGACCAAACCGCATTGAGACGCTTGTGCAGCTTACGCCCTATAATTCGTGGACATCCGGCAAAACGAAGAAAGAGGTGCTGCGCGAAATCAAAGCACGGTTGGAGAAGCGGCTTCCGGGCGCGCTCTTTAGCTTTTCGCAACCAATTTTGGATAACGTGACGGAAGCCGTTACAGGCTCTTCGGCTGATTTGGCGGTGCTGGTAAGCGGTGACGATATGACGGCTCTGCGCGGCGTAGCCGATACCACGCTGACGATTATGCGTAAAATACATGGCGCATCGGAAAGTGCTGTGGAGCAGGAAGGTCCTCAAACGCAGCTCGTGGTGCGCATCGACCGCCAAGCCGCAGCCCGCTATGGCATTAACGTTCACGACATTGATGCGACGATTGAATTGGCGATTGCGGGCAAGGCAATTTCGCAGCTCTATGAAGGCGAGCGGCATTTCGACATCACGCTCCGCTACACGCAAGAAGACCGTTCTACGCCGGACGCGATAGCCAATATGCTGCTCTTTACGCCGTCGGGAATGAAAATTCCGCTAGGACAGGTTGCAAAAGTGGAGCTTTTACAGGGACAAACCATCATTGCCCGCGAAGACGGACGGCGACAAATTGGCGTTCGCACCAATATCCGTGACCGCGACCAAGGTGGCTACGTGCTTGAGGCGCAGGACGCAGTTCAAAGCGCCATTTCAAGCGGCAAACTGACTATTCCCGACAAATATACCATCAAGTGGGGTGGGCAATTTGAGAACCTGACACGCGCCAAAAACCGCTTGCTCATTGTGATTCCGATTACGCTCGTCATTATTTTCCTCGTGCTGTTTCTGCTCTTCGACAATAGCCCCAAGTACGCGGGTATTGTGATGATGAACGTTCCCTTTGCACTCGTGGGCGGTATTGGTGCGCTGTGGCTTCGGCACATCAATTTTAGCGTGTCCTCCGGCGTGGGCTTTGTGTCGCTCTTTGGCGTTGCGGTGATGTCGGGTGTGCTGCTTATCAGTTACATCAATTTACTGCGATTTGAGAAAATGATGACCTTGCGCCGTGCGGTGATAGAAGGCGCGGTAACGCAGTTCCGACCGATAATGATGATGATGTCGGTGGCGCTTATTGGACTCATTCCGGCTGCGTTGGCGACAGGTATCGGGTCGGACGTACAGCGCCCGCTTGCGACCGTGATTGTGGGCGGCTTGGTATCGGCATTGGTGCTGACGCTGCTCGTGATGCCCGTGTTTTATTTTACCATTGAGCGGGGGTCGGTGAAAACCTTCCTTTTGCAATCGCGGAAGCGTCGGGCAGCAGAGGCTAGTTCCGACACCGTTGAAGAAGATTTTTAACAATGTAGGACTTTCGCAAATCGCATTTGTCATACCGACGTAGGTCGGTATCCATGACGTGTACACGTTGCCGATAGATTCCGACCTACGTCGGAATGACAGCAAACATGGACAGTTTGCGAAAGTCCTACAATGTTCATCGAAATTTTTTGAACCGAGGAGAAATTTCCTCATAAAAAGAAAGATTCTATGCGCCTCCACACGATGAAACGCCTCACCATCATTGCCGCCGAAACGCTGCATAGCACCGTTATCAAAACGCTGCACGATGCAGAAGTGCATCACTACACATTTTTTAATGTGCGCGGCAAAGGCGACCATACCCGCGATGGCGATACCGACAGCGCCAACATACGTTATGAAGCAATTATGTCGCCCCACGCTTTGGAGGAAACCTTAGTCGTACTGCGCGAGCGCTTGCTTACTGATGCGGCTATTATCGTGTATGTGCAAGATGTAGATGTGGTGCGGCATCAAAAGTTTATGTAGGATAGTTTTTGTGGAATAATTTTGTAAGGCAGTGTTTGCAGGACAGTGCTTGTATGGGACGTGCGATGAATGTATGAATTTTGGTCTCGTTTTCGTATATTCAACTATTGGCAATGATACATGAACAATATCATTGTTCGGTAATACGTTGTGTGGTAAAGCATAGTCGCTTGCCAATCACTTCTTGATGTGCAGTATTCAAAAAAAATGCCTCCTCCAATGTAACCTTTTTCCGATAAATGCCACTTCCCTTCTATGTGCATCATGCTTGTCATCGTGAAGCATATTTCAACTATTGTACCATTTCATAGAGCCTTTATGAAGATACGTTCTGTTCTCGTACTTGCTGGTTTCATAACATTTGCCTATCCGTGGTCGCTAATTGCACAGAAAAAGCCCAGTGCCAAGCCAATCTCGAATAATACTGTGCAAGCGCTCCCGCTATCGCCACAAGAGCAAGCCGTTCGTAATCTTCAAGCATTTGCCAAACTCTACGGCTATGTCCGCTATTTCCATCCCAGCGACGAGGCGACTCAACTGGATTGGAATAAATTCGCCATCTACGGCGCTGGCAAAGTGAAAAACGCCCGTACTACCGACGAACTCGCTTTTACGCTCGAAGAGCTTTTCCTGCCTATTGCCCCAACGCTACAAATTCTTCGCCCGAACGAAAAACCTCGACCTGTTGGTATTCCCGAATATTCTGGCACAGTACAATCCGTGGCGTGGCAGCACAAAGGGTTGGGGGTCGGAGTGTATAATCTCTATGGCGATGATTCACCGTACCGCAGTCTGCGGCTTAATCGTAATAGCACGGTAAATGAAGAGAAACCGATACGTAGCTCTGGAGGTGTGGGAATATGCATTGGTAAAACCTCTGCTTCCCCGAGCAATCCAGTCGTATTGTTACGTGGCAAAGAGATTAAATTCACAGCAGCTGTGCGGGCGGGCGAGGTCAATTTAGCAGAAGGAGGGCAATTATGGCTGCGAGTAGATACTGATAATGGCGCTGATGGATTCTTTGACAATATGAGACATTATATCCAGTCGTCAGCATGGAGTACATACACCCTAGTTGGTCGCGTGGATTCGAGCGCCATAGGCATTTGTTTCGGTTGCGTTTCTAGTGGAAAAGGCAAACTGTGGGTAGATGATATGCGCCTTTTCACCCGTGCAAATGCGAACGAAGCATGGAAACCTATTCCTATACCCAATGCAGGTTTCGAGAAATACACGACAACGAGTAATGGTCGGCAGGCGTATAAGGACTGGGAAGTTGTCAATAGAGATTATTCGATTACACCGAGCAAAGACAATCCTTTTGAGGGAAAGTATTGTGCTTTCATTCAGTCTTTATCTCCCCAAGAGCGTACCGTCGTCAACAAAGAACTATTTGCTGCAAAGCCCAATGACGGCGAGACCATTACCAAAGACCTTGCTGGCGGCTTGCGGTGTGTTCTACCGATTGCTTTGTATGCGAATAATACCACCACACTTGGCTCCACACCAAAAAGTATGGTGGCATTTGAGAATTTGCAGAAGATTCTGTCAAAAGATATCCAAGGCAAAGCGGAGCAACTGGAGAAAGAACCTACTCGCCTCGCCAATGTTGTCGTCGCATGGAATGTTTTCCAGCACTTCTATCCGTACTTTGATGTGGTCAGAACAAATTG
>JANYDO010000237.1 GCA_025363605.1 Candidatus Kapaibacterium sp. | reverse complement strand
GATTGAACGCGAGCAGCAAGCTATGTATCAGGTCTATCGGCGTTTGCCGGTGGCAGTGCATTACGCTTCGGGCTGCCGTATTACAAGCGTAGATGGGGATTCGTATCTTGATTTTCTCAGTGGCATCGCCGTTAATGCGCTTGGCTACGGTCATCCACGTTTGCTGGATGCCGTTACTCGCCAAGCACAAGCATTCATGCACCTTTCCAATGTGTTCTACCAAGAGCCGCAAGTAGAAATGGCAGAATTGCTCGTAAAGCATACAGGATATGCACGAGTATTTTTCTCTAATTCCGGCACGGAAGCTATGGAAGGCTCAATAAAGCTGGCTCGCAAATGGGGCAATGCACGTGGGAAAACAGAAATTTTTGCGTTTAGTGGAGGGTTTCATGGACGTTCCTACGGAGCACTTTCCATTATGGCAAAACCACTGTACAAAGATGGTATGGAGCCGTTTCTACCGAACACTCATGTTCTTCCTTTTAACAATAGTGAAGCCCTTCGCAATGCTATCAACAAAGAGACGTGTGCTGTGGTGCTGGAATTTCTCCAAGGTGAAGGTGGCATTGTGTTCGCAGAGCCTGAATTTGTTTCCACATTGCTGGAATTACAGGAGCAGTATGGTTTTCTTATTATTGCCGATGAAGTGCAGGCGGGAGCAGGACGCACGGGTAAATTTTTCGGCTTTGATCATTATCTGGTGAAGCCCGATATTGTGACCATGGCAAAGGGCATCGGTGGCGGATTACCATTAGGAGCTATCTTGGCTGCACAGCATTTGGAAACCGTGTGGGATAAAGGGATGCACGGCACAACTTTCGGCGGCAATCCTGTTGCGTGTGCAGCAGGAGTAGTCGTGATGAAAGAACTTTACGGCGGTGTCATGCGTAATGTCCATGAAGTAGGCTGTTACTTACGCGAGAATCTGACGGTGATTCAGCAAAACTTTCCGACTATCGTCGAAGAAGTTCGCGGATGTGGACTCATGGCAGGCTTAAAATTGAGCGTTCCTGCTGCTCCTTTTATTGAAGCATTGCTCAAACGCCGTGTCATTGCAAACGCTACTGCTGATACTGTTATCCGTTTATTGCCGCCGCTTATCGCCACTCGTAAAGAGGTGGATGAATTTGTCGTCGCCATGCAAGATTGTTTCAAAGTATATTCCGAACAAGTACCTACTAACTAATTCTATCAAGCAAATACATCGCATCTATGCAAACTCGCTTACTTCCTCGCTTTATAGCAGTTTCTTTGGCAATTTTAATTCTTCTTCTTGCTGCGGCGATACCACATCTGTTCGCACAGTCTATCCCCACTCCGGCTTTAGCGCAAACGAAACCAATGTTTCTGGTGGGAGCAACTGTTCATGTTGGTAACGGCACGGTCATTGAGAATGGTGTTGTGGGATTCTCCGGTGGCAAGCTTAGTCTTATCGGCAAGGCAGATACGCCATTTGACCGTACAGGTGCTGATGTTGTAGATGTCAAAGGCAAGCACGTGTATCCGGGTTTCATTGCGGCGAATACCACGCTTGGGCTAGTAGAAGTAGAAGCAGTGCGCTCCACCAATGATGCGGAAGAAGTCGGCTCCCTAAACCCGCACGTACGTTCACTTATTGCCTACAACGCCGAATCGCAGATTATTCCAACGGTGCGTTTCAATGGTGTATTGGCTGCGATGATTGCTCCACGAGGCGGCTTGGTCTCCGGACGCTCATCAGTGATGGAAATGGATGCGTGGAACTGGGAAGATGCTGCACTCAAGACGGATATTGGCGTTCATGTCAACTTTCCGACCCTTACACGTCAGCCCGGTGCGCTGGACGCGGATCGCAAAACGCAAGACGAACTCATTGCTAAACAGATTGCTGCACTGTATCAACTTTTCCGTGAGGCTCAAAGCTACGCCAAAACTACCACTCCCAAAGAAAAAAATCTCCGCTTTGAGGCAATGCGCGGGCTATTCGACGGCTCAAAAAAGCTCTTTATCCGCGCTGATCATGCCAAATCTATTTTAGCGGCGATAAATTTTGCAAAAGAATTTAGTCTTACGCCAATTATTGTAGGCGCTGCTGATAGCTGGGTATTGACTGATATTTTGAAAGCAAACAACATACCCGTCATGCTCGAAGGCACACACACACTGCCTGAGCGCTGGTCAGACGATATCGAACAACCCTACAAAACGCCCGTAGTTCTTCAAAAAGCGGGCATCCTTTATTCGATAGGCGCAATTCCGCAAGGATGGCAGCAGCGAAATATCGGCTTTGAAGCCGGTACAGCCGTTGCTCATGGACTCACGAAAGAAGAGGCTTTGAGCGCCATTTCTGCTAATGTGGCAAAAATTCTTGGTGTGGACGACCGCATAGGAACACTCGAAGTCGGCAAAGACGCAACGCTTTTTGTCTCTGATGGCGATGCACTTGATATGCGCGGTAATAATGTCGAAGCCGCATATATTCGTGGAAAGAAATTGCAACTTGTCAATAAGCAAAAATTCCTTTATGAGCAGTACAAAGCAAAATACGGACAAAAATAGTCCGCCGTCGTCGAAGAGCAATCAGCCATTCCGCTTGAATATTCGTCCGGCACGGCTGGACGAAAAGGAGGCACTGGCTCATATTGTAGCAATCTCTGTCCGAGAGCTGAGCCGCGAAGATTACAGTGAGCGCGAAATTGAAGGCGCTCTCCGAACCGTTTTTGGTATAGATACCGAACTTATCAAGGATGGTACATATTTTGCAGTGGAAGCTCATATTCACGGTGCTGTACCCGTAGTGGTTGGTTGTGGTGGCTGGAGCCGTCGCAAAACATTGTTTGGTGGCGACCAATTCGACGGACGCGTGTCTGAAAAACTTAATCCCGCCACCGATGCGGCGAAAGTACGGGCATTCTTTGTGCATCCTGCGTGGGCGCGACGAGGAATCGGCACCTTAATTTTGGAAGAATGTGAACGTGCAGCAAAAGTTCACGGATTCACGCAACTAGAGCTTATGGCAACACTACCGGGCGAAAAGCTCTATCGCGCCTACGGCTTTGTTCCAAGCGAAAGTATTCAGCACGATATGGGTAAAGACGGTATGATTACGTTCGTCCCAATGAAGAAGATTATTTCTCTTTGATAGTTATTTGATGATGGTATTTCACGCTATTCAGTTTATCACGCTTTTCTGATTTGCCAATCCTTTGATGATTTGGCGTTTACTATTACTTCCCATTTTTGCTCCATTGAAGTTATGAATTATTCCCTCACATCCGCTTTTATTGAACGAGAGCTTAGTGGTGTTGTTCATGGCACGACTGTCCAGCTCTCGAATAATGTTTCGATGGTTTTTGAACGCGACGAAAATAACGAAGCTGTTGTCTATCTTGTCCGCGATGGTAAACGCCGCCCAATTGTGGTTATCGGGGACGACGATACAGACGTACAATTATCTGTCAATGGCTATACATACAGTGCCGAAGCATTGTCCGACCGCGATAAGCACTTCCATAATTTGCTCAAAGAAACCGCTACGACCAAATCAGGCAATATGAAGGTGGTCGCACCAATGCCCGGTCTGCTGAAAACGGTTCAGGTTCATGCAGGACAGCACGTAAAAAAGGGTGAACGCCTCTTTATCTTGGAAGCAATGAAAATGGAAAATGACATCAAATCACCGATGGACGGTATTGTCGGCGCGTTGAGTGCGGCCGCAGGTACTGCGGTTGAGAAAAATTTTCTCTTATGTATGATTGAAGCCATTACCGAGAACACTTCTGCTGGCGAATGAGTGTTTTGACTGTACAATAACCACAGCTAAAATAAACTTGGCGCGATATTTGAAGTATCAAAGGATGATACAAACTTTGCGTATCATTCTCTGGAAACAAAAAAAATCAACCATGTTTTAACTCAATTTTTTAGATATTATGCGATATTCAGCAGCTCTTCTCGCTTTAATGGCGGTAGCCGTCGTTGGCTGTTCCAAATGCGGCGGCAGCGAAGAAGTTATTCGGCAAGTGGACGCAGAAAAAACAAATCTCGTGGCGGAGAAGTCTCTTACTGATAGTTTGTATCAGCAGACTTTGCGCCAAGTGGACGAAATGATGAGCGTTCTTTCAGCACTAGAAGCAGAAGAAGGTATCGTCAAGACGATGGGACCGGAGCGCGGCGAATCAGCAAATGATTTCCGTAAACGTATGGAAGATATTGCTCGGCGGATGAATGAAAAGACAGCCATGATTCGCAAGCAAGCCGAAGAAATCCAGAATCTCAGAAATAAACTTGCGTCCACAGAGAAAAAACTTGCCGCTGTGACACAAAAGGCTGATTCGCTCGGGCGTATTGTGAGCGAGCAGCAGCAGGAAATCGTAGCGCTCCGCCAGCAGCTCGCAACTTCACGCCGTTCGATTGATTCCCTGAAAGCAAAACTTGCTGAAAAAGACCAGATTATCAATAGCAAAGTGAAAGAGCTTAATACCGCATACTATGTGGTCGGTAAGCGCGATGACCTTTTCACTAAAGGTGTGATCGACAAGCAAGGGCAGGTATTGTTCTTTGGCGGACGTATCTCGGTCAAGCAAAATTTTGACCTCAAAGACTTCACGAAAATTGATATTACATCGCTCAGAGAATTACAGATTCCAGCAGCAAAAGACCGCGTAACGCTTGTCTCGAACCACGACGCAGATACGTTTGAGATTCTCGCTTCGGGCGATAGCCAGTGTGTTCTCAAAATCAAGGACGAGAAAGCATTCTGGAAAAATGCAAAATACCTTGTCGTGATGACAGAGTAAAATGGTATTGTTCGTATATTGAAAGCACAAAGCCGCGTACAAACATCTTTTGTACGCGGCTTTGTGCGTTTTTGGTAGATTGAATTCGAGTGGCTTTTTTTAAGCGCTAAGAGATTCTAGTTGCTATGCCAGTCGTGTCCTTGCAAAGGGTGCATGGTGATATACTGCACAGAAGCATAACCTTCCTCGGTTTGCGAAAGCGGAGCCAGTGGAACTATGACCGTAACGCTCGTGCCTTCGTTCCGCTTGCTTTGAATATCAAATTTCCCGCCATACAGCGATAAAATCTTTCGGACAATGGGAAGCCCAAAGCCTACGCCTTGCTGCTCAAATCGCTCACGACCAAATTGATTAAACGCACCTATGCGCTCAATATCGGCAGCCTCGAAGCCATAGCCATTGTCCCGGATAGTCAGTGTGCAAACCTCGGTATCATGCTTCATTGTCAGTTCAATCGGTGTATGCGGCGTAGAAAATTTACAGGCATTCGTGATAAGCTCCGCAATGACAAAGCGAACATGCTGTGCTCGCATCTGTACGGCATATTCACTATCATCCAAGTAGAAGGTAACGTCGCCTAAACGGTCAAATGTGGCAAGGGTCTCATGTGCAATTTCTGTGGTCAGGCTGGTCATGCCGTAGGTAGCGAAGTGTCCCGACGACGCTGAATGGGTGATGTCAAGCGCTTGTTCATCAAGATTAAGCTGTTCCAATTCTGCATACAATAGGAATTTTTCAGCAGTTTGATGCAATCGGTGTATAGAGGACTCTAAATAGCGATATGCCATTGGTTTTTCATCTTCCCGCAATGCATCTTGTCGCAGAAGATTGATAAAACCGATGAGTCCATTCAACGGAGTGCGAAACTCGTGTGGTAGCACATGAGAAATTCGTAGTGCTACTTCGTGCATCGTGCGTTGTACTTCCTGCTGAATAGTCCGAATGCGCTCGTACTGACGGAGAATGGTGGTTCGTACTTCGTTTTCGCTGAGCGGATATGCTATCGTATCGTGTGCTCCGGCTTCTGCGGCAGCTTTTGCAAATGCATAGTTCGCCTCAGGCAGCACCACTATCAATGCCATTTGTGGGCGAAAGCGAAGAAGATTATCCAATGCTACCAAAGCCGCTATATTGACATGGCGCATATCTACAAGGACGAGCCCATGCGTTTGTTCCTGTAAACTGGCAATCGCATCTTCTAGGAATGAGACGCTCTTGATGAGAAAGGAGGGCAGAACAGTAGAAACCATGCCGAGCAGTGTATCTTGTCTCTCTCTGTCGTCTGTGCTTTCTATGCAAAGAATCTGCTTCATTATGGTATATAACAAGAGTGATTGGCTGTTGTGATGCGCCGATTGTAATCTAATGATTCTGAGTACCAATCACAAACTCTTCCACGATAATTTTCACGTGCCGCTGCTGTTTGATTCATCAGGGATATGTAATTCAGCATCCCGCAATACCGATGCAACGCGGGATCCAACAAACACCATGATACTTCCCCAAAAATATGGATGGAAAATGGGGCAGTGTTCAAACACAGTTGATGCTATGTTTGACAAACAAGGCAGCATGCTGCCTTGTTGCATTTATCGACTTAAAAAGAACATCACCGAAAATGGTTCTATGCGCTCGTTCTCAGGTTACGACCTCACAACTGATGAAGACGCAGGGCGCAAGAATTGACGGGATGAAGGTGTTTGTGCCATTTGCTGGGTATTAGATACATTTTGCAAGGCGAGGCGGGCAAAGATAGAACCATTATGCGCTACATCCTTCGTGGAATCGGTAGCCTCATCGGACAACAACGTCATCAGATTGCTGTTGCTGGGATGGGTTTTGAACGCTGAGGATAAGTGGAGCAAACGTTCCATGCGCTTGCTGAGATTGTTCGTTGATGTACTTACTTCATGCACGATAACAGATGTTTCTTCTGTTGCTGCCGCAATCTGCTGGATGCTGGAATTGATTTGTTGATTCGATGAAGACTGTTGCTCGGTTGCGGAGGCAATTTCTTCTACTTTCATGCGAATCACTTCGTCGCCTGCTACAATCATGGCAAAAGAGGAGCTGGCATCGCCTGCGATCGTAATCCCTGCACTGACCTCATGGTTGCTTGTGCGAATGCCCTGCATAACCGTTCCGGTTTGGGTTTGGATGCCTTTGACCGTTTGTGAAATTTGTTTGGTGGCTGACACGGTGCGTTCGGCGAGTTTGCGAACTTCATCAGCAACGACAGAAAAACCTCGCCCATGATCACCGGCACGTGCGGCTTCAATGGCGGCATTGAGTGCCAAGAGATTTGTTTGGTCGGCAATCTCGTGAATGACCGAGACGATTTCGCCAATTTCTGCGCTGCTGTTATTTAAGTCTTCCACCAGATGCTCTGAATGTTGAGCAATACTGACAATTTGCTGCATTTTGGTCATCATTTGCTCCATAAGTACGCCACCACTTTGGGCATTTTGGACGTTTTCCTTTGAGGCAAGCGACGTATCACTGGCACACTCCATATTCCGACGGACGCTCTGGAACATCTGCTCGACCGCGGCGGCAATATGCGTCATTTGTGAAGACTGCTCTTCGACGGCAGTCGCAATTTGTGCCGCAGCATAATTCACCTCTGACGTTGTACCGGCGCTAACATGAATTGCCTCCTGTACTTCAGCCACCATGTTGTGGAAGGTCTTTGCTACGTGATTGAATCCCTGATACAGTTGGCTCACTTCATCACTTCCATCTACTTCAATATGTGTTGTCAAATCACCTTCTGCTAGAGCATCCATAGCCGTCAGCATCGTATGGACACCGCCTGCCAGACGTGTCTTTTGTTCTTCAGAAACAGCCACAGCTTGTGCAATTTTTTCTTCGATATGGCTTTTTTCTTCTGCTAATACCTGTGCCAATTTCTCTGCTTTTGCCGCCTCTTCGACAACACGTTTACGCTCCGCGTCAATATGCTTTAACATAGTGCTTTTTGCTGTTTCCAATGCCGCGAGACAGATGGTGACAAAAAGAACCAGAAAAAATGTAGCAACAAAACTGCTTATGGTATTGGCAGAGGCAAAAATGTGATGTACTTCGGCAAGTCCAATCATTGTCAGAAGCGATACCACGCCGCCGATAATACTAAATCGCCGACCACTTGTCATTGCCGCAATCAATGGCACAATGATAAACCACGGCATAGACTGAACAACTGCATCGCCGGTAATGAAGCACAAGGCAACAACGACTGAAAATGCTTCAATGGTAATAATTGTGCCAGCGATGACGGAAGATTGCGTAGAACGGAGTACCAAAAGCGGAACCATGTAAGCAATCACAGCCGAAGCACAGGTAAACACCATCGTCAGAGGCAAATTCATTATAAGCGAGTATGCGGCAAAAAAGGCATTGAGCGAAGCAAGCGATGTAGCAAGAAGAACAATATTTTTTGCTTTGGCAAACTTGTTGACATCGGCACGCGTTTCTTGGGCAATGAAAAGGGCAAATAAAAAGTTAATCATGGTGGTGAAGAAAAAATAATAGAAAAGAGTTCTTCGGACAAGCGTAGAAAATCAGACGGTGATGCAAGCTGAAGTCAACGTATTACTCAGTGTCGGGCGAATGTATTCGAGTTGTTTATCAAGAACGTTCTCCCCATTTTTGATAATATCCAGTGCTTTCAGCATTGTTGCTTGAGTCGGCATAGAAAGAAGATATCCATGCGCCCCCGAGCGAAAAATCATTCGTACAAGTGATGGCATCGTGTAGTCTGCCAGCACAAGAATCTTGATTGCGGGGTTGATGCGACGAATAGCCCCGATTGCCTCAAAACCTTCCATAGACTGCGACGAAGTTTCGATAATCACCATAGCGGGGCGAATTTCGGAAACCAAAGAAGTCAAATCAGATAAAGAAGTAATAGCAGCCATAGCCTGAAAATGGGATGCTTTCAAATAGCGTGTCAAACCTTGCAGTACCATGTCGCTATTGGCAACCACAGCAATAATAGAAGAAGATTCCGTTGCGCTGGAAAGGAGGGATGTTTGAGGTGGTATTTGTACTCTGCTCTGTGAGGTGGTAATAGGAGTCTTGAGCATATCCGTATGCGCTCTGGCTTTACGAAGAAGTGCGGCATCGGAATTGCGTGTGGTCTGAGTGCTCATGGATGGTATGTATCAGAAGATGTATGGTGCTTGATGGATAGTCAGGCGTTAATTTCTGATACAAAATTACGGC
>JANYDO010000232.1 GCA_025363605.1 Candidatus Kapaibacterium sp. | reverse complement strand
AATCTTCCACCGTGCGGCAAAGCGTACCAATTTTGTCGAATGTCCACGCCAGCGCCATAGCTCCCGTGCGGCTCACACGCCCAAAGGTGGGGCGCAAGCCCGTCACGCCGCAGCGCGTCGAAGGCGACACGATAGAACCGTAGGTCTCCGTACCGATAGCAAACGCAACTAATCCCGCAGCCGTCGCCGAGGCAGAACCTGCCGACGAGCCACTAGAGCCGTCTTTGAGATTCCACGGGCTTTTGGTCATGCCGCCATACCAAACATCGCCCATCGCAAATTCGCCCAGCGAAAGTTTTGCCACTAAGACTGCACCCGCTTCTTCGAGACGTTTGATGACCGTCGCATCCTCGTTCAGAACTTGGT
The DNA here is from genome assembly GCA_025363605.1 of Candidatus Kapaibacterium sp. Taxonomy (GTDB): domain Bacteria; phylum Bacteroidota; class Ignavibacteria; order Kapaibacteriales; family UBA4661; genus PH2015. The sequence continues at coordinate 9,206 of JANYDO010000232.1, read as the reverse complement.
CTTTGTACAACGCGCTTCCCCATGTGGTTTTGTAGGTCTTGGTCGAAAGTAAATCTTTCGCACCATAGGGAATACCGTGCAGCAGTCCTCTGTACTTGCCTTTGGCAATTTCGGCATCGGCACGGCGAGCCTGCGCGAGAGCAAGTTCTTCCGTCAAAGTGATAGTGCAAAGCAATTCGCCACCATATTTTTTCAGGCGATTCAGGTATAATGTTGTCAGTTCGACGGAGGTAATTTTTCGTGCTTTGATGAGTGCTGCAAGTTCGCCAACGCTATAAAATGCTAACTCTTCACGATTTGCAGGCAGCACGGGCGCATAGACACTTGGTTTGAAAGATGATGGTTTTGCCGAAAATGTCATTCCGGTAGGAATCGGATTGAACACAAATGCAGGAGTGACGCTATTGGCAAGCGGAACAGCCCGCACATCGGTATAATTTTGAAGATTTCCATTCACCTCGTCCAGCAAGGAATCACGGCGTTCTTCGGTAAATTGCAACCCAATAATTTTCTCGGCTTCAGCAATCATCGCACGGGTGATGGTGTTCTGCTTGTCTTGCGCAATACTGCCTAAGACAAAGCCAATGACAATGAGTGCCAGAGAAAAGGCACAAATACTCGTTATGGTCAACGTTTTTTTCATAAAAGATATTGTCCAAGGCAATGTAAAAAATCTATAAAAAAAATCACTTATGCTGCCACAAGTTCCGTTCGTACCTCAAGCATTTGTGCAGGTGCGGGACGAGTACGAAGCAAATACTTCCGATACTCGTGTGGGAAAACGAGAGCAAAATCCTGCACCGATGTTGACCATCTGCCAATGATACGCTGCCCGATAGCGCTACCGGTGTACTCAATATGCCGCACAATCAAGCTGCGAAGCGTTGTTTGCTGCTCTTCGTCCAGAACATTGACCACATCTACCATTTCGTGATTGCAGCGTAGCGCAAAGGATTTGTGAGGGTCGTAGATAAACGCCAGACCGCCGCTCATACCGGCACCGAAATTGCGTCCGGTTTTGCCCAGCACGACGACCGTGCCACCCGTCATATACTCGCAAGCGTGGTCGCCAACGCCTTCTACGACAACGGTTGCACCGGAATTGCGCACGGCAAAGCGCTCACCAGCTTGTCCGCGAATGTACATTTCTCCCGTCGTAGCGCCATAGAGCAGCGTATTTCCCGCAATTACATTATCTTCCGCCGCAAACGTAGAGGTTTTGTGCGGGACAATAATAATTTTTCCACCCGATAAGCCCTTGCCAACATAATCGTTTCCTTCGCCTTCCAGTCGCATCGTTAGTCCGCGCGGAATAAACGCTCCGAAACTTTGTCCCGCCGTACCCGTGAACTGTGCTTGAATCGTATCTTCCGGTAAACCCTGCTCGCCAAAACGCCGTGAAATCTCGCTTCCCAAAATTGTACCCACTGTGCGGTGAACGTTTTTAATCGGCAGCGCAAAACTCACAGACGAGCCGTCTAGCAAGGTTTGATGCGCTTTCTTCAGCAACTCGTGGTCGAGAGCCGTTTCCAGACCATGCTCTTGTTTGGAGACGCAGCGTAGTTCGATGTTCGATGCGGAAGGCGCATTAGTAAAGGCATTGAACGGAACGGGATTGTACAGGATTGCCGACAAATCAAGCGTTGCTGCCTTGCCGGAGAGGTCGGATGCAGGACGCAGGAGGTCGGAGCGCCCAATCATCTCGTCCATCGTGCGAAAGCCCAATTCCGCCATAATTTCGCGAACTTCTTCGGCAATAAAACGGAAGAAATTGATGATGTGTTCAGGCTTGCCGGTGAATTTTTCGCGCAATTCAGGCTTTTGCGTGGCAATGCCGACAGGACACGTGTTCAAATGACATTTTCGCATGAGAATACAGCCCGAAACCACAAGTGGAGCCGTCGAGAAACCAAATTCCTCCGCACCTAGAAGCGCCGCAATCGCCACATCGCGTCCTGTTTTGAGTTGTCCGTCCACCTGCACCCGAACGCGCCCGCGAAGGTCGTTCAGCACAAGCGTTTGCTGCGTTTCCGCCAAACCCAATTCCCACGGAATTCCCGCATGGCGCGTGGAGCTTATCGGCGACGCACCCGTTCCGCCGTCGTAGCCGGAAATTAAAATCATGTCGGCGTGTGCTTTTGCAACGCCCGCCGCCACTACGCCTACTCCCACTTCCGAAACGAGTTTTACCGAAATGGAAGCGCGTGAATTAGCGTTTTTGAGGTCGTAAATAAGCTGTGCGAGGTCTTCAATCGAATAAATATCGTGGTGCGGTGGCGGCGAGATAAGCGTTACACCCGGCACAGAATGGCGCACTCGCGCGATGGCAGCATCTACCTTGTGTCCCGGAAGCTGCCCGCCCTCGCCCGGCTTCGCACCTTGCGCCACCTTAATTTGTAATTCGTCGGCATTGACTAAATAGTACGATGTTACCCCGAAACGCCCCGATGCTACTTGCTTGATAGACGAACGCCTGTTGTCGTGAAACCGTGCAGAATCCTCGCCGCCCTCGCCCGTATTGCTTCGCCCGCCAATCGCATTCATGGCGATAGCTAAGGTTTCATGCGCTTCGGCACTGATTGAACCGAAGGACATTGCGCCTGTGGCAAAGCGCTTCATAATCACTTCCACCGTTTCTACTTCTGAGATTGGGATAGAAGCGCTTTTCTTGAACTCCAGCAAACCACGCAGCATAGCGTTTTTCTTTTGCTCCGTGTTCACAAGATGGCTGTATCGCTTGAATTCGGTGTAATCGCCTATTTGTGTGGAGCGCTGCAAGGCGTGAATACTTGCGGGGTTGTAGGCGTGAAATTCTCCTTCGCGCTGCCATTGGTATAGTCCTGACCGCATAAGTGTAGGCTTTTGGTAGCGCTGCTGCGGAAATGCGGCTTTGTGGAAACGCTCAATATCGCGCGTAATATGCCGAAGGTCAATACCCTCCAAGCGCGACGGAGTGCGCGGGAAGTAGTTGTCAATAAGCTGCGAACTAAGCCCCACAGCCTCAAAAATTTGCGCTCCACGATACGACATGAGCGTCGAAATGCCCATTTTAGACATAATTTTGAGAAGCCCCTTACCGATTGCTTTGCGGTAATTTTCCGTCATAGCCCGCACACTACCTAGTGCGGTGAGTTCTGCTCCATGCACCGTTGCAACAGTGTTTGCAGCGGCAAATGTATTTTTGATAGTGCCAAGCGCGAGATAGGGATTGATAGCGCTTGCGCCGTAGCCGATGAGGAGTGCGAAGTGCATGACTTCACGCGGTTCGCCGGATTCGACCACCAAACCCACCAGCGTCCGCTTGCCCGTTTTGATAAGGTGATGATGCACCGCCGAAACCGCCAGCAGAGCCGGAATTGCCGCCATCGTTTTATTAACACCTCTATCGCTGAGAATTAGCAAACTATGTCCCTCTTCGATGACCGCTTCGGCTTGCTCACACAGGTTCGTGAGCGCTTTGACTAATCCTTCCGTGCTTTTGCCGATAGGAAACAAGGTAGAAAGCGTTGTTGCTGTCATTCCGCGCGATGGCGAATCTTTTGCACCGTCTAAAAGTTTGATTTTTGCTAATTCCTCATCAGTTAAAATGGGCGAATCAAGCTCAAGGTCGCAGCGGAGCGGGTCAAACTCTTCATTCAGGAATTTACCGCGCCTCCCGGTATAGACTTTGAGCGACATCACCGAACGCTCACGAAGTGGGTCTATTGGCGGGTTTGTGACTTGTGCGAAGAGCTGTTTGAAGTAGTTCGAGAGTAGTTGCGGCTTGTCGGACAAGACGGCAAGCGGCGTGTCTGTCCCCATTGAACCAATAGGTTCTTCGCCATTTTGTGCCATTGGTTGCAAAATCACGCGCAGATCTTCATCGGAATAACCGAAGGATTGTTGCTGTTCGAGAAGAGTAATTTTATCAGCTAGATTCGGCACGGCTGCTTGTTCAAGCGGTGCATCGGGCAATTCTTCGAGCCGCATGACGTGAGATTGTGCATATTCCGCATACGGCTGTCGGGTGGCAACGGCGTGTTTTACTTCGTCATTTTCGATAATACGCCCCTCCACAAGATCAGCAATTATCATACTTCCAGCTTCCACACGCCCTTTGCGAATAATACTTTCCGGCGAAAAATCCAACACGCCCGCTTCAGAAGCCATTGCAACAATACCTTCATTCGTCACAAGGAATCGCGCCGGACGCAGCCCATTGCGGTCGAGTGCAGTGCCAATGCAGTTTCCATCGGTGAAGGAAATTGCTGCCGGCCCGTCCCATGGCTCAGAGAGCGTACTGTGGTATTGGTAGAAAGCGCGTAATTCCTCGCTCATATCGGCTTTTGCTTCCCATGCTTCCGGCACAAGCATCATCAGTGCGTGCTGCACGGAACGTCCGCTGAGAATCAAGAGTTCAAGCGCATTGTCCAGAATAGCAGAGTCGGAGCCACTTTCGGTAATGATTGGTTTTATTTTTTTGATGTCTTCGCCAAAAAGTGGCGATTCGAGCATGGATTCGCGTGCCCGCATCCAGTTCACATTGCCGCGTAACGTGTTGATTTCGCCATTATGCGCGATATAGCGAAAAGGATGGGAAAGCGCCCAACTGGGAAACGTATTCGTGCTAAAACGCTGGTGAACAAGCGCCAGAGCCGATGCAAAGTCTTTTGCCTTAAGGTCAATGTAGTACGAATCAATCTGTTCCGGCTGCAACAAGCCCTTGTAACAAATCGTTCGCGTAGAAAAGCTGACCATGTAAAAGTAGTGTCCTTGCTGCAATCCAAGCCGCGTAATCTCTTTCGCCATCATTTGACGTGCAACATAGAGCTTGATTTCAAGCTGCTCTTGTGTGAGATGTGGCGCCGAAACGAATATCTGACGAATAGCAGGCTGCGAAGCCCGTGCCACCTCGCCGGCAACTTGGTCGTTAATGGGGGGATTTCGCCAGCCAAGCACGGTAAGCCCTTCCGTTTCCAAACGCCGAGCAATGAGCGTCTCACAACGTTTGCGCTCGTCGCCAAGAGCGGGCAAGAACACCATGCCAACGCCGTATTTTCCTGCTTCCGGCAACTCAAAGCCGCCATCAAGGAAGTTTTGCGGCTCGCGGCATACGCGAACAAAAAAATCGTGTGGTATCTGGGTAAGTATGCCCGCTCCGTCCCCTGTATGCGGATCGCAGCCGGATGCGCCTCTATGCTTGAGATTTTTCAAAATTCGTAAGCCCTGCGTAACAATATCACGGGCTGGTTTGCCGTTGAGATTAGCCACAAAGCCTACCCCACAAGCATCACGCTCGAATTGAGGGTCGTATAAGCCTTGTTTGGGGGGAAGCGTAGAAAAGGACATACTCTTACCGTATATGTGAGATGCAAACGTGAGATTGCACTAAATTCTTGTTCTTCAAATTTTTATTCTTCATCTTTTGTTCTGTAAGCAGCTTAACGCGCTCCGATTTTTTACGCTATTGGCGTAAAATATGACAGCATTTGCGTTAAGCGAAATTTCGCTTACTTCTGCAAGGTAATGAAAAAAATACCGAAAGTCAATGGTATTGTTTTACTCGGTAAGATGAACATAGAATCCCGCTGACAACACACGTACTATTATCGTATTGGTGAGGTTACAAAAATAGGATACTTTAATTCTGTTTGATTCAGCATAACGCCCTGCACTTCATAGACCTCCCTAAGAAGCGTACTTGTTAGGACAAAACTTGGCACTCCTTCGGCAACAATTTTCCCGCCATTCATTGCCACGCAATAATCACCGTACTGCGCCGCAAGCGTCAGGTCGTGCATCACGGCTATCACCACCGACCCAGCATTTGCTCGCTCGCGGGCGATGCTGAGAAATTCATGCTGATATTTCAAATCCAGATACGAAGTCGGTTCGTCCAAAAGAAGATAGGTCTTCTCAATACCCGAAATCTGCGCCAATGCCCGCGAAAACTGAACGCGCTGGCGCTCACCACCGGAAAGCGTAAGATAATTTCGGTTCGCAAATGCCGATAAATCCATGCGTTCGAGGATGTCAGTGCAAATACGTTTGTCCTTCGCTGTGGGAGTAGTTGCGAAATGCGGGTATCGTCCCATCATCACCACTTCTTCCACCGTAAGCGGAAAAGCAATTTCCGATTGCTGCGACACCACCGCCCGCACTCGTGCTAGGTTCTTTGCCGTCGCCCGGGTCAGGCGCTCACTGCCGTAATGCACTTCTCCCGTAGTCTTTGCCAGTTCGCCCGTCAGTGCTTTCAGAAGCGTGGTTTTGCCGGAGCCGTTTGGACCGATAATCATTGCGACCTGACCCGCTCTGAAGCCTACCGAAACGTCGTCTAAAATTTGTTTTTCTCCGACACTGTACGAAACATTTGTTGCCGTAAGCTCGGATTGATGCGGGTTCTGCGGTGTGAATGGTGACAGATGATTCTCACGCATAAAATCCTCCTTTTCCTTCGTTATCTCGGTGCTGTCGGAATAATAACCACAAAAATACGGGTGCGCCAACAAATGCGGTAATCACGCCAATCGGCAGTTCTGCGGGCGCAATCAGTGTCCGCGTAATCATGTCGGCAATCACCATAAGAATCGCACCCAAAAGCGCGGAGGCGACAATCAAAAAACGATTATCCGCCGAGCGTATGAGCCTGAGCAAATGCGGCACGACCAGCCCCATGAAACTAATCACGCCCACCATTGCTGTTGCCGTGCCGACAAGAACGGTATTCAGCACGAGCAAAGTGATGTTTAATCGCCGCACATCCACGCCCAGCGACATCGCGTCCGATTCGCCCAGAAGCAAGGCGTTAAGCGCTTTGGCGTGCCGCAGTGCAAGCGCAGTGCAAAGCAGCATGGTCGTCGTAACGAGTGTCGCAGATTTCCAATCCGCACCCGTGAACGTGCCGAGCGTCCAGAACGTGATAGAGCGGGCTTGCGGGTCGCGGGCAATATACGCCATGAAGCCCGTGCCGGCATTGGCAATCGCATTGACCGCCACGCCCGCTAGAATCATCGTTGCCACGTTCACCTTTCCGCTTAGTGCCGAGAATCGGTACACTGCCAGAGTTGCCGCAAGCGCACCCGCGAACGCGGCAACGGGTAACGCAAACGCGCCCAGCACGTCCGAATACGCTGCGCCGATACTTTTTCCCAACACAAACACCAATGCCGCGCCAAAGGCTGCTCCTGCCGATGTACCCACCAAACCCGGCTCCACAATCGGATTGCGAAAAAGCGCTTGCATCAGCACACCCGACACCGATAATGCCGCACCTACCGATGCGCTTAAAATCACGCGCGGAAGGCGTATTTGAAAAAATACTGCCTGATGCAAGCTATCGGGTGAAGGGCTACCCGTGAGGGCGGCAAGGGTAAATTCCCAAATCTGAGCGTAGGAAAGATTGATTGCGCCGGTTCGTATGGAAAGCAGACCAACGGCTGCCAGCAGCACCCCGAACACCGCATAGATACTGCCAAAGCGAACTCGGCGGAGAAGGTACATCATAAAAGAAAACTTTCTTGGGGGAGTAAAAGGCGCATTAGCGGTGAATAAGTTCCATGAGTTTGAGCGTGTTCTCGCCCGTGCGTGGTCCGAAGTACGTGAAATCATGCTCTTCCACGCGATAAATTTTTCCGTTTTTCGCGGCAGGCGTAAGCGCTACGCCCGGCAATTCCTTGAATTTCTCCAAGCCACCCGTGCGGTCGTAGCCGAAGTCAGTTGCCAAAATCACATCGGGCTGCGCCGCTGCAATAAGTTCAGGACTGAGTGGCTTCATTCCTTCATTCAGCGTGATAGCGTTCACGCCGCCCGCCCATTCGAGCATTTGCGTAGCATTGCTTTTTTGCCCGACGACGAGGTAGTTGTTAATCACGCGCCCGAAGTGAATGATGACCACTTTTTTCGGCGCTTCGCCCGGATGCTGCGCGGCGTAGGCGGCGCGGGCTTCGCTAGCACGTTTCATATCTGCATCTAATTTTTCACAGAGTTCTTTTGCTTTTGCTTCGACGTGAAATTCTTCGCCAAGCTGGGTGAGTAACTTTTTTGCGTCCTCAATTGAACGTGAGCCGGGATACTGTTTGAGCGGCATACCTACTTTTTTCAATTGTGTAACAACCTCTTCGGGTGCAATACCGCCATCGTGCATGATGAGCGTGGGTTTGAGCGAAATAATACCTTCGGAATTCAACAAACGGTGATAGCCGACGGTCGGCAATTTCTGTGCTTCGGGCGGGTAGGTGCTTGATAAATCCACACCGACCAGTTTGTCGCCCAAGCCAAGCGCAAACATCATTTCGGTCAGCTGCTTGGAAATAGAAACGATACGCACGGCTTGGGAAGCGGCTTCTGCGGGCTTATTGCGAAAACGGTCGCAGGAAGAAACCGTGATAGTAAATGCCAGAAGGAGCGTGAGAAAGAAGTATTTTTTCATGGAATTTGCGGGAAATTGTTGATGGTAAAAAGACAAAGTGCGGTATGCCGAAAAACGGTCAATACCGCACTATTGCTTGCGAGTAAAGAATTAGAACGTATATTTCAGCATCAATCCGCCGTACACCGTGATTTTGGGACCGGGATTGAAAAAGAGCGGAAGCGGTTGTCCCGCACCAGCCGTAAGGTTGAGGAAAATCTGCGGCGAATATTTTGCGCTGAGAAGATTGTCCGCACCGGCATACGCTTCCAAAGCAAAATTATCGCCGAGTTTGCCGCGCCAGCCCGCACGGGCGTTCAGGAGCGTGTACGCATCGGCAACATTCACATTGCTGTTATTGATGGGCATTTGGTCAACGTACATAAGCGTTGTGTTCAAATACGCACCAAATCGTGTTTCTACGTCCACACCGGCATTAAACAAGTTCGGTGCAATGCCCGGCAAGCGCAGTCCTGAAAAGTCCTTCGTGGCGGCATTGTTATTATTATCGCTCTTGAAATCAAGATACTTGAAATCGCTGAATGTATAAGTCGCAAAGGGGCGTACAAGCGTCAGCGCTGAGGATTCGTCCTCAAAGCGCCACGCATATGACACCGATGCTTCCAGCCCATTGTGCTGCACACGTCCTGCATTTGTTGTGACAGTATAAGCGGGTAAGCCGTTTGCGGCGGGGAAGTTTTGTGGGACAAGTTTGTTGCTGACGGGCATGATAAAATATGCCACTTCGTAGGTCAATGCTTTGTTCAGCAGACTACCTTTGGAGCCAATCTCATAGCTGGTTGCCGTTTCGGGCATGAGG
>JANYDO010000224.1 GCA_025363605.1 Candidatus Kapaibacterium sp. | reverse complement strand
TTTCTTCTGAGGTGAAATGTCGGTACATACGTGTGCCTTTCGTTGGTTGATGATTCTTGGTCGGATTTGATGCCAAGATAGGCATTTCACCCCACTTTTTTTCATCTTTACGATTCGCACTTACAAGTTGAATTCAAGTTGGGAGTAATTCGGTCTCTAGTACCGAAATTTCAGGGGAAGCATTGAAAAAAAAATGACACCGTTAATGTTGTGATTCGATATTGAACAAAAAATCCGTTTTTTTTGTGCAATACCGTACAACCCAAAACGTTTATAGAACTGAAAACTTTGTAAATTTTGATACCCATCTAGGATGTATAAGGATTAGCCGGATTATTGGGATAGAAGATAAAAGCATACATTGAGGACTTTCGCAAACTGTCCATGTTTGCTGTCATTCCGACGCAGGTCGGAATCTATCGGAAACGTGTACACGGCATGGATACCGACCTACGTCGGTGTGACGGATGCGATTTGCGAAAGTCCTAACATTCAAAGGAGAATCCCAATAATCATCTTCATCCCAAACAATCCCAGTTCGGTTTCATTTGTAACCAAGCCTGTCTTTGAGGCTTCTTCCATAAAAGATAATTTTCACCACGCTTGTATTCCACCAACTCTACCATGATATTTCTGAAACGAAGTCTTGTTCTCTCAAGTCTTTTCTTCTTTTTTGCTGTCCGAATATTTGCCCAAAATGCCGTCATTTCCGGTTCCGTCAATGAAGCAGCTTCCGGCGAAGCTGTTATCGGCGTGAATGTGATTCTTTCTAAAGATGAAAAAGCGACCGCCGCATCTATCGTGCGGGGTGCGCGGACGAATAAATTTGGGTTTTACTCTTTGCCCAATATTGCACCGGGCACGTACTTCTTTGAGGTGCGCGGCATCGGGTATAAAACCTTCAAGAAGCAAATTACGGTGTCAAAGCCCGACGAAGCGCTGCGTCAAAACGTTGCCCTCAGCGTACAAAGTGCGAAATCGGGCGATGTGGTCGTTAGTGCCGAGCGTCAGGAAATCAATTCCACCAAGACCATTAGCACTGTTGCTATCTCCAGCGATTTTATCAAAAAAATGCCCGCGATTTTGGGGGAAGCCGATGTCTTTCGCACACTTCAGTTTTTGCCCGGTATCAAAGCAGGCAATGAGCTTTCAAGCGGCTTGTACGTGCGTGGTGGTTCGCCCGACCAGAATCTTATTCTTCTGGATGGCGTAACGGTCTATAACCCCTCGCACCTTTTCGGCTTTTTCAGCACCTTCAATGCCGACGCCATACAAGACGTGCGCGTGATTAAAGGCGCGTTTCCCGCCGAATATGGAGGACGTTTATCCAGCGTTGTGGATATGACCATGCGCGAGGGCACGAAAGAAAAGATTTCCGGCACAGCCAATATAAGCCTCATTGCGGCTCGCGCGATGGTCGAAGGACCAATAACGGAAGATGTAACGTTTATGGTTTCGGGGCGGCGCACGTATTTTGACCTTCCGATTGCGGTTGCTAATCTAGTCAATCCGCCCGCTGCCGGTTCGCCCGGATTCAGCTATTATTTTTATGACCTGAACGCAAAAATCAACTATAAAATCTCGGAAAATGACCGCGTGTTTTTAAGCGGGTACTTCGGGCGCGACGACCTCACGCTTGGCATTGGCGCGGACGCAAGTTTCGGTATTAACTGGGGCAATGCAACGGGCAATCTGCGCTGGACGCACATTGTTTCGCCGTCGCTCTTCACCAATTTTTCCGCCATTTTTACCGATTACGCCTACCGCCAAGATATTGACTTTGGTAATGACTTTGCGTTCAATACCTATTCCAACGTGCGTGATTTCACGCTGCGCGGCGAATCGCAGTGGTTTCCTGCGTCCGAGCATACGGTCAAAGCAGGCATCGAAGGCACGTTTCACCGCTTTCAAACAGCGCTTGGTACATCGGGAACGTCAGCATTTGAGCAGTTTTTGAAAAATAGCGGTAACGCCACTGCACAAGAATCTATCGAAGGCGGCGCGTACATTCAAGACGAATGGCAGATTTCGCCGATTCTCTCGACCAATCTTGGTTTCCGCCTATCCTATTTTTCGCGCGGCAATCGTTGGCTGCCGGAGCCACGCGCTTCGGCAAGTCTTCAAGTGGCGGAGGATGTTGCTCTGAAGGGTGCGTTTGCTATTTCTAATCAATTTCTGCATTTGCTCGTGCTGAACGGTTTTTCGCTGCCCAATGACACGTGGTTTCCCGCAACTGAGACTATTAACCCCGCCAGTGGTGTTCAGTACGTGCTTGGCGTGGAATCGCAGCTTTTCGACAAAGAATATCTCTTCAGCGTGGAAGGATATTACAAATCCTTGAAAAATATCTACGAATTCCGTGACGACGTGCAGTTGACTGCCATTGGTGCGCCAAGAGAAGACCAGCTTACATCGGGAACGGGGCAGGCGTATGGTGTGGAATTTTTCCTGAATAAGCGTATGGGCGCGTTGACGGGCTGGATTGGTTACACGCTTTCGTGGACGGAACGCACGTTCCCCGACCTCAATGGTGGCAAAATGTACTTTCCGCGCTATGACCGACGGCACGATATTTCCATTGTGGCGCAGTACGAATTTAACGAATCATGGGATTTTGGTGCGACATGGACGTATGCCACGGGACAAGCATTCACCATGCCTGCGGCACAGTTTGATTTTTCCGGCACTGGCACGACACCCGTAAGTGGCTTCAGTACGCCGCGCACACTCTACACCGAGCGCAATGGCTTTCGTCTGCCGGATTATCACCGCTTGGATATTAGCGCAACGCACAAATGGACGGGCTGGGGACTACCGTGGAATCTCACTCTCAGCGTCTATAATGCCTACAACCGCCAGAACCCGTTCACGTGGTTTGTCAATTACGGCTCCACCACCGAAACTCGCCTCATCCCTGACGCGACCCGGCCTAGCATCCCAAGAGTGCAGCAAATCACAGTCTTTGGTATTTTGCCAAACATTAGCATTGGTGTTCGTTTTTAAGTTCGTTCGCAAAAGTAATCCAGTATCAGAAACAAGGCAGCATGCTGCCTTGTTTACAAGATTCTTCCGAAAAATTATTGATTTCCTTCCTCATGAAACGTTTTAGCTTTTTACTCACAACATCGCTTGTCATCACGCTTCTTATTTATTCCTGTACCAGCACGGTTACCGATATTCAGCTCACCAGCACCGAGCGTATTGTCGTCTCCGGTTTGCTCATAGCAGATGCGCCTTTGCGCAACATCCAGATTTCGCGCACTCTCCCGCCGTTGGATACCTTTACGGTGGATAGAGTTTTTATTGGGGATGCAAAAGCAAGTATTACGGTAGATGGGCAAACAATCGCACTACGGCTGCAAGCACAAACGCCCGCAGATACGCTTGCTAACGGCAAACCCGCACCGCGTCGTAGTTTCTACGAAGCACCTGGGCTGACGGTGCAAGCCGGAAAAACCTACGCACTCCGCGTGGAATGGCAGGGCAAAGTAGCGACGGCAGAAACCGTTGTTCCCGCAGCACCGATTGTGGAGCAGTCTCGCCTTACGTTTTCGCGTACAAGTGAGTTCACCACTAATGCCAACGTTTTTCTTACGGGCGACACAACAAAAATTCTTACAAAAAATGGCATGATTGCTGTCGTTCCGGCAACAACAGCCGTCGTGACGTTGAGCATACGCGCTCGCTCGACGGAAATGTACCGGGTCTTTTCGTTTATCGTTCGGGACTCGCAGTCACGGGATTCATTGGGCGGAGATGCTGCGTTGGGTGTACAAAATGCACAGAGCGGCGCAAGCGCGAGTAGTGGCACGGTAACGCTCCGACAGACGATTTCCCTTGTCAAGCGTTTCCCGTCTTTTATTCTTCCGGCACGAATTTACCCGCCGACTGCTTCGGGAGCGCTTATTGTGCAGGCAGCAGATTCTGCCTACTACGACTACGTTGTCAGTAATGCACGGGCAAACTCCGGTAATAATCCTATTGGCGCAGAGGGCATCAATCCTCGTTGGAATGTGAAGGGTGACGGTATTGGTCTTTTTATCGGCACGTCGCAGACACGCTTGAGTGTGCGTCCGTAGCGTCAGTGATGGAGTACAACAAACAGTAATGGGTACACGACAATAATCTTTTCTTGGTAGCACAGTTCATTCTTGTCTCTGAGTCTTTAAACCCGCATCAGGACTCACAGAAAAGAATGTCTGTGCCACTGAAGCCAGTGTTCAAACTGGTTGTGATATTTTGTCGTGTACCAAGGTATCAGACATTGCCCAACGCCGCGCAAAATTCTTCGTAATCCCGGTGTACCTGTTTCGTGTACGCTTCGGCATAGTGCAAAATATCCTGTTCCCATGCGGTCTGGGAGGCAAATTCGATAAGCGCATCGGCGTTTGCAGAACCTTGTCTGCCGGAGCTACGCAGTTGTGCAAAAGCCGTTAGTTCAGCCATTGACCTGATTGCGGTGGCAAAGCGTTTGTATTTGCCTTGGAGCAATGCCAGATTGAGCTTGTCTTGCGCGGGCTGAAGTTCCCGCAAAATATAGTGTTTTCTGCCCATTTCGATAGCAGATAGCAGGGCGGGAGTAGAGAATTGCATACGGTGTTGGATTTCCACCACGCGTACCGCCTCATTCGACCACACGGGCTGTAGCGCCGATGAATGCTTGCCTACAAATGGTTCTACGGACGAAGGTGTTGACTCCTTGAGGTCGAGCAAGTAGTTTTTATGTGGCGAGCCATTTCCTTCGATAAGCACTGCAAAGCGTTTCACTCCTAGACTCCCCGTTCCGGCGATGCGTTGCTTTACGTCTATGACCTTGAAAAAATCTTCTTTCCCAAGGCTAACTCCGAAATTCTCTATGCACTGAGTAACCCTTTGGGCAACGTTCTCGCTGACAGGGCGATAGCGCTTGCCGTCATCAACCACAATGCTGCGTGTTTGAGCTTTGCTGAGAGTAGTGCGTTCATTCAAAAATGTCCTCCGCGAGCGCTGCTGCACAGTATGGAGCAAATCGCCGACGCTGCCCACTGCGGTTTCGCGTTCCATTGCTCCGGCTTTGCCGGAAGCAAGCACGGCACGGTAAGCACTCAAGTATGTGTGCGCAAGGCTACGCGCCTCGCTTTGGGTGAATGAATATGCTTGAGCAGCAATGAAAATACTCGTGACAAGGCGCGTAATCTCAAACGTCGCCGGAGCCAGAACGCCTTCGTCGAAGTCATTGATGTCGAAATACACAAGACGGTTGGAGCCTTTGTACGAACCAAAGTTTTCCGTGTGCAAATCCCCGCAAATCCAGACGGGAGGAGCGCTCAGGGTCGAGGCAAGCGACCAATCTTCGTAAAACAAATGGCACGTTCCGCGATAAAAACGAAATGCGTCGTCTTTCATCTTGGCAAATTTTAGGCGTAGCAATGCCGCTTGTCTGCCGTGATTAAATGCTTGTATGCGCTCAAAAACGTTTCGCTTGGGCGTAGTTTTTGAGCTGGTTGTGCGCTTTGCTTTTTTCATTAGGTGTGCTCTTTCTCTTGGTGCAATGGTATCCTATTGAATGATTCCGGCAACGCATCAGTACGGTAATAAGCGCTGTACAGGTAATTTTCCAATTTTGACAACGCCAAGCTCATCCGTTGCGGAGAAAAGAATATTATTCTCCGAATCTACGGCGGGAATGAGGCAAAGTGGCGGCGCATTGCTCATAGAAACGACCTGCTGAAACACGCCGCTTTTACTCATAAAGTACGCGCCAATGGCTTCACCTTTTGTGCCGATAAAGACGATATTTTGCTGACTGACCATCGGAGCGCCCATCACGGCGAGGTCGTAGCTCAAGCGCCAAAGCTCTTTGCCATTTGCATCGAAGCCCAGCACAAGCGAAAGCGGCTCTCCCATGCCCATACGATAGCCCGCTACCACGAGCAGTGGAGCGCCTTCATTTGTCCCCGTTGCGATTCCTTGCGGCGTGAAGGAGAGCGGTTTTTCCCAGCGTTGATTGCCGTTTACGTCGAAAGCGAAGAGTACATCCTCGCGCAAGGCTTTTGTTTCGCGTATGCCGGAGATGAGAATTTGTCCTGCTCCCATGATGGGCATACGCAAAAGCCGCGTTCCGGCAACGCCTTTCGCCCAGCGCCGCGAGCCATTGGGAGCAAGGCTTACGAGTGAATCCGTTGCGCCGACAGTGTTTGCCGTGAGTGCAAGGGTGATGTTTCCTGCTTCGTCGGCAGCAAAGGCGCGGCTTGGAGCAAGCGCAAAATCTTGCTTCCAAGCAATCGTACCATCAAAAGCACATTTTACTAGCGTTCCGTGAACTCCATCGGCACTAAAGCCTGCGACAACGCCGTCGGCAAGCGGAAGTAAATCGCAAAAGAGAGTAGTCGGTGTGGGCGTGAAAAATGCTTGTTTCCAGCGTCGTTTGCCGTCTTTGCCGATGGCGTAGAGTGCGCCGTCATTTGCCAAGACGTAGAGATTATCTTCTTTGTCTGTGCAGGGGAGCGCGGCGGCAAGCGCGCGTTTGCCGTCCGCCGCCGCATCAAATGCCGCTTTCCATTCCATTCGTCCGCCTGCAAATCGCGCGGCGTAGCCATCCAAGAGCGTGAGATAGCTTGCAATAAAGGAAATCGGCACGGGCGGCATATTCGCACCAATCTGCCCTTTTGCTAGGCTCATTGATGTTGAATCGTTCTTTTTTGGAAAATCGCTGATAATCATCGTATTAGTGAACGAACCGCCATTTTCATAATTGCCGGAACGCGACGCACCCGCGTAGAATGTGAACGCATCAGGCGGGCGTACTTGCTGGCAAGCGGAAAAGAGTGCCGACGACGAAAGCATGAGCAGAGCAAGCGCCCTCAGCGCGGAGCGGTGAGCAGAACGATGATTGGACAAATGTGGCATAATGGAGTTTGATAAAGCTAATGAAAAATATTATTCAGTTGTGGTGTTACATTCGCACACGCTGTTCGCGGCGCAAGGTTTCAAGCGGATAAAACGTGCCGCGCCAGTCAATACCTCCCTTTTGGGAAACACTCCATGCAGAGCGCAGCATGAGTGCTATCACCAGCCCAAAAGCGAACGGTAGTGCCGCAAAGACCGATGCCTCCACAGGTAAGTATTTGCGCTTCCAAAGAGCAAGCGTCAAGGGCAATGCAATATGCACACACACAAGCAAAAACACAAGGAGAACGTTGCCAAGCGCCACCCATGCCCATATTGCTGCCATCCACGGTAGAAACACCATGCTCACAAGCTGCCCTGCTCGCCAGAGTATCCGCTGCCAGCGATATTGCCCAAATCCAGCAAAAAAGTTCTTCTCAAAGCCCCGCGTCACAGCCGCTAGCGTCGGATACCACTCCAGATGAATCAGTCCCACGCCGCTCACGCAGTCGCAGTGTGCTCCTGAGCGCTTCATCATCATTCCCAAG
Source organism: Candidatus Kapaibacterium sp. (assembly GCA_025363605.1). Lineage (GTDB taxonomy): Bacteria > Bacteroidota > Ignavibacteria > Kapaibacteriales > UBA4661 > PH2015. Next base: position 427 of record JANYDO010000224.1, on the reverse strand, counting down.
CCTACATCGTCAATAACTTCCATTTTGAGCCATGCAAATCCTGCGGTCTGCTGGAAAGCGCTTTGGCGCACAAGATTGAACGCACCAACGCCGATAAATGCGTCGGAATCAGCTTTTCGCACCTTTCTGAGGCGCATAGCAAAAAGAAACAACGCGGCAAAGCCAGCAATAGCCAGCGAAACAAGCCACTGCTGAAGCGGACTTGCCGAAGCGGGCTTGCGGGTTTCGGGAGCCATTGCCAAATGATCAAGGTGATGGAACTCGGCAAAAGCAATAGCGCGGGTCAGCGTCTCCGGCGCAAAATGAATATCTGCATCGGTAAAAAGCAAAAAATCTCCCGTTGCGGCTTCCGAAGCCACGTGCAGCGCATGAACCTTGCCTAGCCAGCCGTCGGGCAATTCTTGCACGTGCAAAGGCTTTATGCGGT
>JANYDO010000220.1 GCA_025363605.1 Candidatus Kapaibacterium sp. | reverse complement strand
GCAAGTTAGCCTGTAAGTCGTATGGAAGCTAGGGTTTGTCATTCCCGAAACCGTCTGCGGTTGCCCAAGAATCCAGTGCCGCGTAATGCTTTCCGCTACATTCACCAACGAAAATGGTTGCTTCGCGGCTTGTTGTACTGGATTCCCGCCTACGCGGGAATGACAGGGTAGCTAGATTTTATGTACCCTAGTGGTCAACTTGCCAAAGTAAAACTAGGATTTGTTCAAAAAAACAAGCGCATACATCCTCCTTGGTGGCTAGTCTATGCACACAAGTCTTGAAGAGCTCATCAATACTTGCTTCTCAGACAGACAGTTTTAATTCGTTGCAGAGCAACTTTAGCGAAATTGATGGCTGAGACCCCGCATAAAACCGCATTGAAAAATTTGGGTTCTATGCAAGAAAAAGATGTGTGCATAGACTAGCCTTGGTGGCACAGGCATTCTTGCCTGTGTAGTCCCCTGAGCGGCTGCGCTCAAATCACCGCTTCAAAACTCACAGACAGGTGAGCGCGGCGCTCAGTCTGTGCCACCGAAGACCATAAACTTTGGCTCCTTATTTTTCAGCCGTTCCTTACTCTCCAATACACCACCCAAAGCCCTAGAAATCCTGAACATCCTAGCAATCCTGTAATCTGCGTTCCGCCTCACGATACAACATCGTGCCATCACTCCGCAGAACTCACTCCTTCACCACCTTCACCACACTGCGCTCCGCACCCTGCTGTGCTTCCAGCAGATACACCCCCGCCGCACAGTGCTGTATCCGCACACGCTCGGAGAGGCGTTCACCCGCATAGACGCTGCGCTCCTGCTGCCAGACGACCACACCCAAGACATTCCGCAGACAAAAACGCACCACGCCCGCACGGGGAGTGCTGAAGTCTATCGCCGCCTCGTCGGTCGTCGGGTTGGGCGAAAGGCGGAGGAACTGCGGCTCCGGCATTTGTGCGAGTTCCACCCCGACGGGACGGCGAAGAGCAATCGCAAACGTATCCCGCGCTTGCGAAAAGCCGTCGGAGGCAGTCAAGATAATGCTTGCGCTCGTTTCCACCGGTGCAAAAGCCGGAATGATGTAATTGAGCGTCGGGCGACCGCTAAAGCGCATATCTACGGCGTTCACGCTCACGCGCACAAGCGTCGTGTCCGACGACGACACGGCGTATTGCAAAGCATCGTAGTTGTCGTCGTAGAACACCCACGCGGGGGCTGGCTTTCCGGCAAGGCTTGTCCATGCGGGCGGCTCTAACTCAAGCGTTTCTTGGATGGGATTATTATTCGTTCCGGTCATCAGGTATAATTTATCGGGCAGAGGATTGATGCACAATGGCGCGACGGACGCGGGGTCAGCCAGAACCACAAACGCCGAATCGGCACCATTTTCTACGCTGTACGGCAGACTTGCATCCGCCGGAAGCCGCATGACCGCAAGGCGAACGCCCTGCCGAGCGGGATTGCGCGGATAGGTCTGGTCGCTGAAGCGAGCGCTAAAGCGAACACGTTGCGAAACTGCACCACTCTCAAACGCAATCGTGCCGGACGTTCCCATCGCAGCAGAAACCGCTCCCACGCTGCGCGGCGCAAGGTCGCCTTGAGTGCCGTTGATAGCAGTCTGCACGGGCTGTGGCAGTGGCGGCACAAGCGCCGGAGCGAACTGCCCTGTGGAAAGCAGGATTTGTGCGGGTAGCGGTAGCACAGTCGAACCCTCTGCCGGAAGAGGCGTGAGAAGCCCACGATTGCTGATGCGAAAGGCGGTTGTATCAAAGCCGTTATTGGCAGTGAAGTAGTCCAGCGCATAGCGCACGGGAAGGTCGTAGGCGCTTGCTGTCACGGGACGGCTCAGAATAAGAAAGCCCGTTTCCGGCTCGTTTTGCGTACTGAGAAAGGTGCGGGCGCGTTCCCGCAGGAAAAGAGTATTCGGCGCGGCTTTCCGTGCGCCGTTCAGCACACTGTCACTGGCGGAAAGTGTGAGTATGGGCGGTTGGACGAAGGTGGTCGTAGCGGTGGTGACGGGCGGAATCGGACGGAAAAGCCCCGCAGCACCGCTATTGAATGGCACTCTCATGCCTTGCAAGTTTTCATCTTCAAACGTCAACACAACGTCTCTACCCATCGCTTCCAGACTAGCGGGACCAAGCGGCGTGAAATCATTGAACGTGTACAAGCCATTGATAGCCGGAGCGCTGGTGCCGCGAGCGGTGTAGCGCTGGTTGTTTTGGCGCACGTAGGGGTCGCGCGGCGTGGTGGTTGTAAATTGAAATGTTCCCGACGTATTTTTCGGCAAACCCTCTTCGGGCGAAAAGAAACGGATATTCGCCGTGC
>JANYDO010000023.1 GCA_025363605.1 Candidatus Kapaibacterium sp. | reverse complement strand
TGCGCCAAGAGTTCATCGGTGGACTGGGCGGATGACAGGACTAACTCCATAACATCCCTGCGCAAAGTCGAAAACGCAACGCTATGATTGACCTGTTGGCGATAGAGGTTTTCTGCTGGTTTTGCGTCCAAGATGACCTGCGCATCAGCAGAGAAGAGGGTTTCCATGTTGGACACAAGCAGTGTTGCCCAAAAATCTTGATGGATGGATTCTTCGCTGAGTCCGGAAAATAACTCCAACCCCATCACGTTTTTCAGACGGTCGAAATAGGTTTCTTCTTCCCAGCGCATATTGTAGAGTGCGCCAAACTCTTGGCTGGGATAGTGTTCCTCATCAAGAAGGGAAGAGAACAAGACCTCTTCTTCGCCTGTCGGCAAGTCAACAAGCACACAGCGAATGGTTATCGTTTCCGGCAGCCCGAGAGCTTGCATTGCTACACGGTATTGCTACACGGTTGTGATAGGGCATCGGTATCGTCCCAATGGCGGATTTGCTCACGTTTGCACGCGCCTGTGCCTGAAGATGGGCATACATAGACTTCGGAGCGCGGGTGAGGAACTGCTTCTTGAGATGGATGCAGGTTGCCATATACTGATAGGAAGCGAAGCCTCTATCGGTAACAACAAGGTCGTTGGGTGCAAGGTCGGCTATCATGGACAATGCGCCGACCGCTTCATCACGACAGCAGGCTTGCAGACGGGCATCAAGAGCAAGATTGTTCAAGAGGTCGTAAGCGACGACCGCCAAGGCACTCGGACGTTTGCCCGTGATGTACTCGCCGGGCTTATGCTGATTGGCAATCTTGAAGGAGCGTCCGCCAAATGCCGCAAGTAATGCCGGAGTGTTGGGTAGAACAAGGTCGCTCCCATCAATCCCAATCAAACGCAACCCACGCCAATACTTTGGCTCTTGCGATGGAGGCGCAGAAACTCTATGGAATCAAGAATACGGCGCATCTGTTCCAAAAAAATGTTTTTTTCATATTCAAAAATAACGATTTACGCTTAACTTAATGACATTGCGTTTGCGTTTGAGAAACGCGGTGAAATTGACATTAAGGGCAAAGACGTGATGCAGACGTATTTTCTGAAAGGCGCATAGCCCATAAAGAATATCGCGCTTCATCATCAAACAGCATGGCAGATAGATAAATAGACATTATCCAAGTTATCATGGATATTGGCTGTCATACCCGCGAAGGCGGGTATCCAGGAACACATGACGGTGCAAAGCACACCGAATATTTGGCAGAGGCTATGTGTTGATACTGGATTCCCGCCTTCGCGGGAATGACAAAACGCTAACTTAGGAATCGTTCAAAAATAAGTGAATAAATCTTTCTTGGTGACACAGACATTCTTGTCTGTGTAGTCCTTGAAAACCGCTTCAAACATCACAGACAAGAATGTCTGTGCTACCGAAGCCAAAAAACTTTGACACTTTATTTTTTGTGCAATCCTTAGATAATCTCTAATGTACAAAGCAATGAACACCAAGGTACAATTTTGAGATTGAATTACCCCTCACCACCCTTCAATGAGACAGTATGCCGAAACAGGTTGTACGCATAGCACTTTGGGCGATATTCTCTCTTGGTATGATATTCTCTCTCGGTGTGGCTTTTTCCCAGCCGCAGAGTAGTTTGTCTTCTCAGACAGAATCACCGCTTGAACACTTGCGTCAAATACATTTTGAGCGCTTTTCTGTGGATAATGGACTATCGCACAATTCTATTCGTTCTTTGGCACAAGACAGCACCGGATATATCTGGATTGGCACCGAATACGGATTAAATCGCTCTAACGGCTACGAATTCAAGCAATATCTCCACGTCCCTGAAGATTCTTCTAGCATCAACTTTCCTATTGTTACTTCGCTCCACGTTACCGCTAAGGGTACACTATGGGTCGGCACGGGGCGTGGTATTTGCGTCTATAACCCTCATCGCGATTGTTTTGAACGCATTCCCGTACTTGCTGAAGGCAAACCACTTCCGAGACTAGCGATTCATATGATAACAAGCGATAAGGAAGGCAACGTCTGGGCAGCATCGGGTCAAGGCTTGGTTTGCTTGAATGCGCAGCGCCCATCTCTCGGTGGAATACTTTACAGAACGCCTTCGCTCGGAAATGGTAATAAATCGCTCTCCAGTATTCTTCAAGACAAGCAAGGGCGCTTGCTCATTGGTCAGGACAACATTCTCTTTGAATTTGACCGAACCCTGCATACGTTTCTTCTCCGCACTCGTTTTCCCGATTCCCTCTCAGCGAGAAATGACTATTTCATTTCTTGGCTTCACCAAGATACCGAAGGCTGTATCTGGGCATTTCGTAATGACGGCTTGACCTATCAACTTCAGCCGGAAACGTTACAAATTATGAAGCGCTACGTCTTACCGGATTTGAACTCCAACATGAAAGGCATTGCTCTTGAACAAACACCAAGGGGCGATGTGGTGTTCTGGATACCTTCCCAAATTGGCATCACGAAATTCAACACTTCTTCTGAAACATGGTCTTCGTGTCCTTTGAACGTTGACGGTACTCCGCTTTCGCAGACGCTCACCCCCAATAGCGCATCCATTGGCGGGCGAATTGCCTTCCGCGACCGTTCGGGAGTGTATTGGGTAGGCGATGAGACATATGGGTTATTCAAGTATGCGCCCTATCGCATGAAATTCCGTGTCTATCGCCATAATCCTTTTAACGCCCGCTCACTTTCCGACAATTACATTCGCGGTATCAGCGCCGACACTGCCGGTAATCTCTGGATTTGTACGCAATACGGTGGTGTCAACCACTTACATTCCACACGGGATTCGGCAATAGTCTATGCGCCGAATAGTCCCAAGGGTTTTCAACTTTCCCGCACACCCGCATTATGGCAAGCCTACTCAGACAAAAACGGCTACACGTGGCTGCCGGGCAAGCCACCGGTGCTTATCAATCCTCAAGGGAAAATCATGCGCTCATTTCGGCTTCACCCGCAGGATACATCGCACTGGGGAGATTTTTTTCATCAGAACGACACCGTGTTTTGGATTCATGCCGCAGGCGACCGCGCACTTGTGCGTGTCAGCTATCGCAAAGGTGAGCATCCGAGCGCCTACCGAATGCGGCTTTTCACATCACTACCCTTTATTCCTCTTGCTTGCGACAGTTCTGGAACGATGGTTGGCATGAAAAAACGGAAAGGCTTCCGCGAGGATAGTTTGGGAATGCTGTTCCACTGGAATCCGCTCACAGGGCAAATGCAAACGCGCTATTGGGAATCGCTTGTTTCTTTTCTTGAAGACCCCAACACGGGTTGCTATCTCACGCTCGACAGCCACGGACGATGCTGGTTCAGCGCCAAAGGAGCCGGCGTGTGTGTGGTGGACGGTCTCAAGAACGAATCGTACCGTTTAACAGAACAAAATGGATTGCCGCATAATAACGCCTACATAGCACTCGAAGACCACCGAGGAAAAATCTGGATAAGTTCCGATGCGGGATTATGCGAATTTGACCCAAGCACAAAGCAATTCCGCCGCTTCACGGTTGCCGATGGCTTGCAGTCGCAAGAATTTAATCGCCAGTCGTATTACCAGAGCGCATCGGGAGAACTGTTCTTTGGCGGTATCAATGGATTTAATTCTTTTTTCCCGGAAGAAACTGACCCCAACCCCCAAGCACCAGCGCTAATTATCGAAAATTTTCGCACGACCTCACGCACTATACTCATACCAAGCGCTTTCTCCGGCAGCAGTGCTGCCGACACCATCACGCTTACCTACGATGAGCGGTCGTTTGAAGCAAAACTTGCCGCACTGGAATTTACAGCACCTTCCCGCAACCGCTATCAATGGCTCTTGGAAGGTTTCGACCACGAATGGCGTTCGGCAGTGACAAAGCGTGAGATTGCTTATACCAATGTAGAAGCAGGGACGTACAGACTTTTTGCAAAAGCCTGCAATAGCGATGGCGTATGGGGTTCGGAACGCCTCATGCTCACCGTTGTCGTCCTGCCCCCGTGGTGGCAAACGTGGACGTTCAGACTGACCTTCGGTATGCTCTGTGCGGCTCTGCTGTTTGGATTGTACCGTATGCGTCTTCGCGCAACACGACTGCGTGCCGAACGCTTAGAGCGCGAAGTGGCAGAGCGCACAAGCGAGCTTTTGGAAGCGAACACGGAAATTCAACGCCAAATCAGCGTTCAGACCGAACAAGCCCGCGAAATTGAATATGCCAACAGCGAACTTCAAGAAAAAAACCTCGCCCTCGACGAAGCATTCAAAGAATTGCAGCAAGCACAGAGCCAGCTCGTTCACAGCGAGCGCATGAACGCTACCGGTATGCTCACCGCCGGGGTGATGCACGAAATCAACAACCCCAATGCAGCAGTTATCGCCGCCGTACACGACGCAAAAAGTACCGTCAAAAAAATTACCGAGTTCTTCTTTTCCCTCCTTGACGAACGCTCGAAACAATCACAAAAAGCACAGCAATTTTCCAAACTGACCGATGAAGCCAATCACGTGCTTGAGATTGCGAGCGTCGGTGCGATGCGTGTGAAAGGTATCGTTGCCAACTTGCAACATTTTACCAAACATCAGCGCGAAGGTATGTATATTGGTTCGTTCGATATGGAGTTTGTCTCCACGCTCGAAATGTTTCAATATCAATTCAAACAAACAACCATCATAACGGACATTGATAAAGGGCTTGCTCTTGAGGCAAATTGGGGAGAGCTGAACCAAATCATGCTCAATCTGCTCATCAATGCCGTACAAGCAGGAGCGGGTCAAATACAAGTGCAGGTTCGTAGCGTGAACGAAAATCGTGTTGTCGTACACGTAAGCGATGACGGCTCCGGCATGAGTGCAGACGTATTGAGCAGAATATTTGAACCGTTTTTCAGCACAAAATCTTCCGGCAACAATGGCTTGGGACTGAGCATATCCAAGCAAATCATCGAGCGGCACGGCGGCACGATACGCTGCGAAAGCGAAATAGGCAAAGGAACGAGCTTTTTTATTGACTTGCCCACAACAAGTACCAATCCTTGATACAAGCCGCGTACACCCGAAAAAGTCTGCGCTCTTAAAAAAAAGGTTCTAAAAAAAGGGTTCTAATTGGGTTGAAATCTATGCAGTGAATATCGCGCCGAGCTGTCATGCCGACGCAGGTCGGCATCTATTGGAAGTACTTGGTATTTTGCTCTTTCGATATGGATACCGACCTACGTCGGTATGACTGAATTTTCCAACTAAATCTAAGTAAAACCAAAAAAGGCTTGGTTATTAACGCCCTCCGAAGGATTTTTGCTTAGATAGAATCTGAGATAGTATCTGGATAGCATCTATTGCGAGCAATCACGCTTCACCTCTCTTCCTCTTGGTATCATGCTCATTCTTGTTGTCATTCTCGCTTTGTCTTTCATCGGACACTCTGCTACCGTTGCACAACAGCAGGCGGCAAGCATACCACCGACCTCACAATCACCCCATTCTGTGCGAGGTCTCGACCCACGAAAAGCGCTCACGCAATACTCTATGCGCCATTGGGACAGCGACAACGGTTTGCCCTCGCTGACAATTACCGCCCTTGAGCAGACCCCCGACGGCTACATTTGGCTGGCAACCTTCACCGGCTTAGTGCGCTTCGACGGCGTAACCTTTACCGCCTTTACCCCAAAAAACACCAAAGAAATCACCGTTAATGCCCTTTCAGCCTTGTGCATAGACGAATTTGGCAATTTATGGATTGGCACCGAAGGCGGCGGATTGCTCTCGTACCGCAACGGGAAATTTCGCGGCTTTTCCACCACCCAAGGCTTGGCGAGCAATACCATTAGCAGTTTGACAAAAGATGACAACGGTACTCTCTGGGTGGGAACGACCAAAGGGCTTCAACGCATCACGCTTGCGCCCAATTCGGATTCGGTACGCATCTCCGCAGACGTGCTTTTTCACGGAGAAGCCGTGCAGAAAGTACGTTGTGATGCCCGCAAACGTCTCTGGATACTGGTGCGCAATCAAGGTGTCTTTCTGCGGGAAGGTGAAAATGTACGCGAACTCCAAAAAGAGTACCCTGCGCTGCCCTTTACCAGCGTCACCGATATTGCCGAAACGCCCGACAGCACCGTCTGGATGACAACGCTGAACAAAGGTCTGCTTTACTATGCTGATGCACGTGCCGCACTGTGGGAAAATGCGCATGAGCAGCGTATCGAAGGCAATGCGTATTCGCTTCGTGCGGACAGAAACGGTACGCTCTGGATAAGCACCAATCAGGCTCTGTACCGCTTGCATGAAGGGCACGTCGCGGCGTTGCGACATGATAAACGCCTGCTGAACGCAAAATTTCTGGAAGACCGCGAAGGTAATTTGTGGATAGGTACATACCGCGCCGGGCTTTCCTGCTTGCAGAACGGAAAGTTTACGACCTACACCGAAGTCGAAGGACTCGCCGACGATGCCGTCCACGCAGTCATTCAAGACACCGACGGGAGTATGTGGATTGGCACGGAAAATGGCTTGAGTCATTTCCGGAATGGCGTGTTTACGACTCTTAGCGCCACTCAGGGGCAACTCCCCAATTTGACGGTACGCGATGCGTGCCGAAGCACCAAAGAAAACGTTTTATGGATAGCCACCAACGGCGGACTTGCCCGCTATGACGGCAAAAGTATACAAACGTTCTTGCCCCAAGACGGTCTTTCCAACGGGCGTGTACGGTGCTTGTTTGAAAGCAACAATGGCGCACTATGGGTTGGCACGGAAAGCGGTCTGAATGTCGTCACAGCAAAGACTTTTCGGAACGGCTCTCCGCCTCGTATCTACTTGGCAAAGGAATTTATTCACACCATCCACCAAGACCGCTTCGGAACAATCTGGGTCGGCACGAATGGTAATGGCTTATTCGCTATCACGGGCGATAGTGTGCAGCATTACAACAAAGGATTCGGCTTGTCCAACAAGGTCTTTGGTATTTGCGAAGACCAAGACGGCGTATTTTGGCTTGCGACCGATAACGGTTTATGCCGATTCCACAATGGCGTGATTACGTCGTACTCGGAAGAAACAGGATTTATTGCTCTCAACAATACCGGTCAGATTATTGAGGATGGCATAGGCGGGCTGTGGATGCTCACCACGGGAAAGCTGATACGCATTCAGAAGCAGCAGTTGAACGATATTGCTGCGGGGAAATCACTCACGATTACGCCCACACTGTTCGATAAATTCGACGGGATAGCGATTTCGAGCAAAGCCTCCAATAGCCGGAATTGCCGTACCAGAGATGGTAAAATATGGGTTCCCACCGCAGGCGGCATTGTGGTGGTCACTCCAAACGATATTCCTCTGAATCCCCTTGTTCCCTCGGTGATGATTGAATCTATTGCTCTGGACGACGAGTCTCGTGAGCATCACACATTCCCCGAAAGCGGCTCGCTACGGGTTGCCGCGGGAACAAAAAAATTCTCCTTCACCTTCACGGCACTTAGTTTTATTGCTCCCGAACGCATCCATTTTCGCGTACAATTAGTGGGATTCGACGATAAACCATTTGAGGTTGGCAAAAATAAACGGTCGGTGGAATACACGAATTTAGAGCGCGGCAAAACGTACCAATTTCGCGTAACGGCTTGTAATAACGACGGCGTATGGAACGACCAAGCGGCAATCGTGAGCCTTTATCTCGAACCATTTTTTTGGGAAACAAACTGGTTCTACGCGCTCTGTCTGCTGGGAATTGGCGGAATTATCTATCAAGGCTTTCGCTGGCGAGTGCGGCGCTTACGAGCAAAAGCAAAAGTCTTGCAGCAGATGGTGG
>JANYDO010000122.1 GCA_025363605.1 Candidatus Kapaibacterium sp. | reverse complement strand
CTCGTTCCATGAAAAGCCATTCGTATTTTGTACCATCCACACCGTACTCCTGCACAAATTCTGCCAGTGTCTTGCATTTCAGTTCTGTGCCGTCGTGGGCAAACGCATAATACCCACTAAAGCGCGTTACGCTCTCGGTTTTCACGCGCTCCCGCACATACCGCACATGGAAGAGCGCATCCACGAGTTCGCCCGCTTTCTGCTGTGTCATGCGGAACATGATGCCTGTGTACGCATTGGCGCGGTCGGCGATTTCCTTCTTTGTGCGGATGGCGTTTGGGATGTGGCGCATTGTGCCGTCTGTACTTGTGAGTGTGCAGCCGAGCGTTGCTGTGCTTGCTATCATGCGTCGTATTTCTTCTTCCCGGCTGAGTTTTTCACGGTCGTGCTTGCTGAGGATGCTGTCGGTCATTCCGGCGAGACTAATTGCCTCGCGCTGCTTTATTGCTAAACGCTCGGTGAACGAAGCCCACTTGCGCGGGTCGCGGTTGGTGCGGACAAGGTGTAATGCTTCCGTATGGTCAAAGCCCAGGGTGCGGGCTTCGGAGTAATAGCGCACGAGTGTTTCGGTGCGTTGTTCGCGGAGAAGAGCAGCGTGATTCGTGAGAATGGCTGTGGTCTCCGGGTGTTGTTTCATCATGGGAAGTAAGCTCTCAGGACAGATGTTTGGTAACACGTTCTTGAGTGCTTTAGAACGAGAAAGCGTGTTCAATGCTGCAAGAAAATAGGCGGTCTTGGTTTCCAAAAGATTTAGAATGGTTTCTTCGTTGTGGAAAGTCTCACGTTTTTCTTCCTCGCGGACTTCTTCAACAACTTTAGAGCTGATGAGTGCATTAGACTTCGGTGTGAGTTCATCCACGATGCGCACAAAGCCGTAGGCTTCGAGCGCTTTGGCAATGTCTTCGTCGGTTTTCATAGTAAGTCGGAGTGAGTGAATACGGTGCATAATCGCACATTCGTCGGTTGACCAGCGATGATGCTTGTGTTCAAAGTGAATCATGGTGTCCTGAAGGCGTGACGTGCTTTTGCGTCCCAAGCCGCAATCGGCGGACATATTGCGCCCGTGTGCTGTATTGAACGCTTCGGCGACCATCTCAGCAGATAAAAGTGTGTGCAGAAAATGATGTTGCTCGTTGAAGAGTGGTACTTGGTTATTGGTGCATTGCTTACGTGATGCTTGCTTGGTGGAAGAGAAGAGCATGACATCAATAGTGTCCGCTTTGCGAAAACGGTTCGCTACTTGGATAATCGTGTCTTCGTTTTTTTCGTCCAGCATGATAATATGTGCTCGTCCTGTGTTGAGGATGTTCACCCCGCAATCCAAAACGCTGGTGGTGAGAATCACACGGCGTGTGAAACGGCTCGTTTCCGTCACAGCTTTGTATTCCGGCGAGGTGTCCAGCGTGTCGGTAGTGATGGTATCAATCGTGTTTTCAGGAATACCGTGCTTGACGAGCAGTTTGTGTGTCCGCTTGAGGAGTTTTTTGCTGTTGACGTGCAGCATGATCGTTGTGTTGTCTGATGAGCTGTTTGATGCCTCCAGTGTTTGCAAAATACTGGCAACGACGGCTTCCTCGCGCTTATCGTATCGGTGTTGCTGGAAGCGGAGCGGGCGCTTTTGCTGCACATCCACATCGCAATAGGTAAAACTAAGCGGTGCTTCATGGAACAGGAGTTCGGGTGTTGCACTGAGACAGAGTGTTCGTGGTGCTTGCTTGATGAGGCGGAGCATGGTGCGCATGGCGGAAGTACGGTAATCGTAATCGCTGACGAGCTTGTGCATTTCATCGACGACGAGCAGAGTTGTGGGTTCGCTAATCACATCCAGAAGCCGCGCGGCGGAATCATAGACGCTGACGATAACGCACGTATCGAGGGGTGCATCGGCATACAAGCGGTGAAGGTCGCTTTCACTGCCTGTGATGACGATGGGCTTGAGGTCGCTATACTCGTTTTTGATTTGTTCCGCCATTGCCACGGTCGGCACAGTAAGAACCGTCACACCGCCTGTTTTTTTGTGATGTTCGGGTGCAATGTGGCGCAAAACAGTGTAGGTTTTCCCGCATCCCGTGGGAGCGCGAAGCACGAGACGGGAAGCGGAGTCTAAAAGGTTCGTGAGTGCTTTAAGTGCGGGCTTCTCATCGGAGAGTTTACATTGGATGGAAAGCTGCCACGCAGGAATCTGTGTACCAAATTTGGTAAGCGTGATGCTGCGGAGTGGAGCAGGGGAGAGAAGAGCGTTTTTCAGTTCGGCATCAAAGCCGTATTTGCAAACGTAATCGGCAAGGTCATTGAGTACAGGCTTGGGAGCGTCCTTTGTTTCTTGACGCTCTAAGCGAGGGAGGACACAAATGCAATGCTGAATGAGAGCGTAATGCTGAGTATTGAATGGTTGGTTAGGTTGTTCTTGCCCCCTTGAGAAAGGGGGCGGCATACCGTCTTCGGTATGCGGGGGATTTTCTCTGTATCGGACAATCCCCCGTACCCCTTCTGACAAGGGGGCGAAGACGCTGCTGTTGGTGTTTTTCAGCGAAGCTCTTCTGAGCGATATACTCAGTTTTTGTGCAGCGCTGATGCCTGCGAAGTCGGTATCGAAGAGGATAGTGAGCGTGTTATTTTGTTCGTGTAAGCGCTTTACCACGCTTGGCAATAAGTGGTGTTGCACTCCGCCCAGCGTAAAGACGTTATAGCCTTTTGCCAGCAATATCAAACAATCTTTTATCCCTTCGACAAGATAGGTAGATTCATTCGGGCGCAATTCGTTCAGTCCTAATGCAAACTTGATGTCGGAGGTGTAGTCGTTCAGCTTCAGGTGAAAGTTTTTGGAGCGGTGGGGAAAGGGTGAGTGCGCGTCGGCACCAAAGTAGCAATAGCCGT
>JANYDO010000115.1 GCA_025363605.1 Candidatus Kapaibacterium sp. | reverse complement strand
GTGAATCCATCCCGTAATGGTCTGCTTTTGCCCCTTGCGGTACGCATCCGTGAGAAATTCGTAAAAAAACTGCGTGTGTTTGGAACGGAATTTCTTTTGCGTACCAATGTCAAGCTTTGCGTAGGGGGTGGCTTTAATTGCCTCACGGTTTTTCGGTAAAACGAGTTTTGTCCGCACGTGTTCGCTGTATGAATATTCCAGCATACCCGTCGTTTCGTTGATTTCCGCGCTTGCCAACAGCGTTGAAACGCCCCACGCCCGCTTGTCTTTCTTGTACAAATTCCACTCCACCGACGTTTCAACGAGAGCTTTCAAATCTGCTTTGAGCTGGTCGTACTCGTTTATGCGCTCCCCTAATTCCGCAAATACTAACCGTAGCGGGATTTCGTGCATTGGCGTTGTGAGAATGTCATCCTGCGCGTGGCTAAACAGCACGTTCCACAACTGACGCTGCAAAAGAGTGATTTTGTTTTCGATAGATATTGCGCCGGATGGCTTCAATATGCTAGTGTGTGTTATGGTCTTTGATACCATCTCTGTAATTTTCCTTTTTTGCTCGTAAATAGTCCGATTCCGCTCGTAGTTTCTCCGATTTCACTCGTTTTTAGTCGGAATCCACTCGGTAATTTTCCGATTCCGCTCGTAGTTTCTCCGATTTCACTCGTAGTCGCATTTGTAAATTGTTGATTTTTCAACACTTATTTTTTGTATAAACGCGATAAACATTGTAAACTCTTCAAACGCCATAAACGCCATAACGGTTTTCAGGTACTTTACCACACTCACCTGAACAAATTCGTGAACTTCTCCACTGAAAACGCCTGAAAATCACTTTTCATAATAGACTATTCTATACGATTTCCCTTTGAGGCTTTTCAGCATACGTCATCTTCTAGGGATACATTGCCAATTCCTCACTAGGAAAGAGCGGAATCGGATTCGTCCTCAGGACGGCTCGGCGGCGGCGGGTGTGGATATTATCCCGCCTGTCATAGCTCAAATGGCAATACTGACACAGGCTCATTAGATTGCTCGGCGCATTGTTTGCCGTGTCGCGGTCTAAATGCGCTGTGGATAGGTACACGATAGAACCCGTCAGTGGATTGATAGAGCGATGCCGAACACCGCAGTTTTCGCATTGCCCCTCGGCAAGCTCAAAACGGACGTGGTGCGAGATGTGCCGCCAATCGTTGGGATATGCGCGATTTAACATAACGACAAAATTTCATGGTACAACAAAACCCCGCGCACGTAATAACGCGGGGTATTCCTTTCCATCAATGGAAACAACACGCAACAATCGCCCGAATACGTCAAAATTGGGCTGTCCTGTTTGGCGTTGTATAACAACAGATTTACCGCGTAGAAGCGAGTCCGCGAATGATTTCGCTTGTTTGCCGAGCAAGAGTGCACTATTAGGCGTAATGCCCGCTTTTGCGGATTGCGTGTTTAGTCTATCGCCACGCCGGGATTCAAACGTATCAACATTCAACACTCGTACTGTCATTGTGTCTGCATCTACCATTGTCTCGAATGTATCTGCATCCACGACGCGAGAAACCGCAACAGTGGCGTTTTGAGCGAAAATAAAGTCGGCTTTCGTCGATTGCACAACGCTACATGATGCGAGGAGGCAGAGAAGAGGAAGAAGGCCGCGCGTCATTTGCACAATGTTTTGCCTTTCTCAAGGAAGAAAGACAAGTCACCACTTTGCGTTTGGGCGCTTGCAGCATCGGCATAGCCTTTTTTGTACTTGCCGCCCTCTTTGCCACGAGATTTTGCCGCGCCATTCAGGGCATACTTAACGCCGCCTGATTCGATAAAAACAGCGCCTACATCGCATGAAAGCTCACCTTCATTAAAACTAAAACACCACTCTTTTGCATAGTCACTTTTCTTTACTTTTAGTGACCCTGCAAATACCGTTGATGTGCATAAAAGCACCGCCAGTAAAAATACAAATGTTTTCATCACGAAACCCTTCGATAAAAAATGATAAAATGAGGATAAATAAATTAAATTCATTGCGAAATACTCAAAAAATACCACCTGTGCAATAGTCAAAAAATTACGGGGCTTTAACCGTATCGCCCGGCTGGCTTGCACCAAATCCAAATTGATGAACAACAACACCGCTTGGCATGACTAGGGAAAGCGTATCGCCTGTGTTATTGATAAGTGGACGCTGGTCTGAATAAAGAACGCGCTGTGTTCGTGCGGGAATTGCCCCTAAACTATCAAGTTTCCATGTCCAACTTTTCAGGTCTTTTAGCACCCACCCGCGTACATCGGCGGGAGTATCGCCAAAATTGGTGATGCTAAAAACCTCAATAGGTGCATTTGGGATTACCCACGCAATCCGCACCGAGCTATTAGAACTGCCGTGCGGCTTTGTAGCGGGTGCTTGTTGGCTAATAACACGTCCATTGACTGTGACAGTAGTGACAGTATCACTTGCGCCCGTAGTGTTATTTTTGCAACTAGCGAAAGAAATCGATATCACCACAGCAAATAATAGCATCATTTTCATCGGAACACCCTCTCCGCTTTGGTGACTACACCGCGAATTGTAATGTTTTCATCTATTACAATCGGCTCGTAATCTGGATTGTCAGGGTGCAACAACAATTCTTTGCCGTTCTTTTTGAGCCGC
>JANYDO010000114.1 GCA_025363605.1 Candidatus Kapaibacterium sp. | reverse complement strand
ACGTTTTTTGTTAAATTTCGGCATATTTTCTATTGCCATTATTCCAATAATCCGAAAAACCAGATGATTTTGTAAAAACGGCAATAGGAATCGTAAAAAAACAGACGCTTTATAACACAAATTGCTGTTTGTGAGTCAAATTTTAGTAAAAAAGCAAAATGCCTACCTAAACAGTTACGGGCAATAAAACTATTAGCGCCACTGCTAAATGGTATTACTATGACCAGGCCGGTCATCAAATTCCGTTTAGCTATAGCGGAACGCTACAAGTAACAGTTCGCCAAAGTTTATCTAATGCTGTTTCCGATATTTCTCCTTCCTTTTCTTCCATCGAATGTGGGCAAACTCCTTCGTTGAGTTACAGCGTTAGTGTTACAGGCATCAGCACAAACCTTGCCTATTCGTGGACGCTGCCATCTGGCTGGTCAGCAATTTCTGCTACAAATGGTGCTTCCATAACAGTACAGGCAGCACCCTATTCCGGCGGTACCATTACTTTGACTGTAACCGATACAAAATGCAATACGAGCGTAACTCGTAATGCAAATATCTATCGCACAGCTCCCCCGCTTGGTGCCATCTCCGGCGGCGCAGGCTGCTTCTGCTCCGGTCAAACGCAGTCGTTCTCCGTTCCGGCGGTGAATGGAGCGACGAGCTATCAGTGGGCAGCCTCCGGTAGTCTCTACATTGCAAGTGCCAATGGAAACAACGTTACCGTCGGCACAAGTGGCTCCGGTGGTAACATTACTTGCTATGCAGTTACCCCTTGTGGCAACACCAACACTGCCAGTAGTAATTACATTCCTACCTCCACTTCTGCACCAGCAACACCCACACTTACCCTCGTCGGAAGTTCGCCATGTACGGATTATCGCCGCGAGGGAACACTTTCTATCACGAATGCAGACCCCTGCGCAACATACTACTGGTCGGGTGATGCAGGAGTTGTTGTTAGTGGTAGCGGCTCCAGTGCAGCCGTTGGTGTTCCGTATAGCGGTCTTCGTGCTTACGTCTATGGCGTGAATGCCTGTGGTACGAGCGCAAGCGGCTCGCGGACAATTCCGGCAACACCGAATTGTAGCGGCGGACAATTACGCGCAGCAGCACTCAGCATTACGGCAGCTCCGAATCCGTTCAGCGATAGAATAACGCTTTCCTACACGCTTGCCGAAGATGCTCAGGTTATGCTGGAAGTCTCCACGCCAGTAGGTAAGCGGGTAGCAACTCTTGTCAATGACCGCCAAACCGCAGGCGACCACGACGTAGCCTTCGACGGTTCGCGTCTGCCGACAGGTGTATATGTGGCAACACTCACCGTTACCGCAAAAGGCGGCGATCGTCAAACCGCCAGCGTACAACTGACCGTTACGCGATAACCATTTTTTGGCGTGGTAGAAATACGAAAGGGCTTCATCCCAACAATAGTGATGAAGCCCTTCGTGCATTGTGTCTTGTCGCTGATTCTTTTACGCCGTCCGCAGAATATCCGCCAGAACGCCCGAAGCCGTTACCTTCGCTCCTGCGCCCGGACCTTGAATCACCAGCGGCGTGGAGGAATAATAATCGCTCGTGATGGCAAATTTATTGTCCGTCGCATTCAGACTGAAAAAAGGATGCGTGGAGTCCACAGCTTCCAGTTTGGCGCTGCATTTGCCGTTTTCCAGCGTAGCCACGTAGCGAAGCGCTTTTCCTGCTTTCGCTGATTCAGCGCGGCGTTTCTCGAAGCTCGCATTTTCTTTTTCGAGAAGCATGAAAAACTCGTCCACCGACGCAGCTTTTGCACACGAAGGCGGCACAAGGTTCTCTACCGGTACGTCCGAAAGTTCAAGCGGCAAGCCGATTTCGCGAGCAAGAATGAGCAACTTGCGAGCAACGTCTGTTCCGCCCAAGTCATCGCGTGGGTCTGGCTCCGTGAAGCCCTTTTCGCGGGCTTCTTTGATAACGTCACTAAACTTTTTTCCTTCGGTGAACGTGTTGAAGACGTAGGAAAGCGTACCGGAGCAGGTTGCTTCGATTTTGTGAATCGTGTCGCCGCTTCCCACCAAGCCCCGCAGCGCGTCAATCACCGGCAAACCGCCTCCAACATTGGTTTCGTAGAAAAGCCCCGCATTTGCCTTCAGTGCCGCATCGCGCATGGCTTTGTATTTGGCGTAGGAGCCTGTATTTGCTTTTTTATTCGGCGTTACAATCGAGATGCTGCCGGAAAGAATTTCTTCGTAGAGCGCCGCTACTGTCTCGCTTGTGGTGTTGTCCACTAGCACTTTATTGGGCAAACTGAGCGCCTGCATCATGGCGACGTAGTTCTGTAAATTCATCGGTTCTTGTGAGGCTTCGAGCGCTTCCGACCATGTTTCGGCAGCGATGCCATCTTCGCGGATAAGCATTTTTGCGCTATTGGCAATGCCGACAATTTTGAGTTCCAACCCGCGATGTTTCATCAAGAATTCGCGCTGCTGCTGCATTTGCTTCAAGAGTTCTTTTCCAATGAGTCCCGTACCGACGATGAATAGGTGCAGCGTTTTCGAGGAAGCCAAGAAGAAATTGTTGTGAATGGCGCTAATAGCCTTGCTTTCGTGCGCTCCATCCACAATCACCGAGATATTCAATTCCGACGAACCTTGCGCAATCGCTCGCACGTTCACGCCGTTGCGCCCCAGTGCTTGAAAGACCTTGCCAGCAATGCCGGGTGTGTGGCGCATTTTGCTACCTACGACGGCTATCACCGACAAATTCCGCTCAATTTTGACAGGGTTTATCTGGCGCGAAACGGAAATTTCATAGTTAAACTCCTCGTTCATCGCCCGTGCTGCGGCTTCGGTTGCGCCCGGCTCAACGGCAATACAAATCGAATGTTCCGACGATGCTTGCGTAATCATAATCACGTTCACCCGCTCACGAGCCAGTGCGCTGAAAAGACGATGCGCCACGCCCACCACGCCTACCATACCGCTTCCTTCCAGCGAAAGCAGGGTGATATTGTTGATGGAAGAAATACCCTTCACCGGAAGCGTCGAAGTAGTGTCGCCCTCGCGGTCAATGAGCGTACCGGGGAAATCGGGATTGAATGTGTTTTTAATCCAGAGCGGAATACCGAGATCCAGCGCGGGCTGGATGGTCGGCGGATAAATCACCTTTGCGCCAAAGTGGGAAAGCTCCATTGCTTCTTCGTAGGTGAGGCGTTCCAATGTGCAAGCATTCTTGACTTTGCGCGGGTCGGCGGTCATTACGCCGTCCACATCTGTCCAGATTTCGATGTCTTTCGCATTCAGTGCCGCGCCTAGAATTGCGGCGGTGTAGTCCGAGCCGCCTCGTCCAAGCGTAGTAGTCTGTCCGTCGGTCGTAGAACCGATGAAGCCTGTAACAATCTGCAATGCGTCGTGTTCTTGAAAATATTTCTGCACTGCTGCGTTGGTCGCGGTAAAATCTACTTTGGCTGCGGTAAAATCATCGTTTGTTTTGACAATAGCACGGGCATCAAGGAACTCAGCACGAACCCCTCGCGCCGACATCGTGCGAGCAATGATGAAGGCGGAAAGACGTTCGCCAAAGCTGCATACGTAGTCCATCGTGCGCTTGGAAAGTTCACGAATAAGGAAAATACCATGCAAGAGACCGCGCAGTTCCATAAGCATTGCTTCGACCTCTTTGTGGGCAGCGTCCAGTCGGCTTGCGTTCGCACCGCCGCTTGCAAAAAGCGTTTCCAGTGCGGTGATGTGCCGACGATAGAGGTCGTCGAACTCATTGCTGTATGCGGTGTCGCCATTGGCAGCGAGTTTGGCGGTTTTGATAAGTTGGTCGGTAACGCCTGAAAATGCTGACACGACAACGGCAACCGAACCATTTTTTGCCTGAGAATTGACGGAGATATTGATAACGGTATTGACACGCTCGGGTGTACCGACCGACGAGCCGCCGAATTTAAGAACAACCATCGAACAACCTAAAATATGTGTAACGGTAGTATTTGTGCGCTGTTTGGGGTGTGTTTGTGCAAAAAAGATAACACAAACACGAAGCCAATAAAATACAAAAAATTCAGCGAATTTTCGCTGGATTTTTTGTATACACTTTTTATGGCTTTCCAAGATTCTATTTGGACTTAGTTGGAAGCCTCTTCTGCGAATGCTAACAACACCGCTCCGTCATACCGACGCAGGTCGGTATCCATATCGAAAAGCACAGTACCATGCGCTTCCAATGGATGCCGACCTACGTCGGCAGGACAGAATTTTCCAACTAAATCCAATGAGA
>JANYDO010000112.1 GCA_025363605.1 Candidatus Kapaibacterium sp. | reverse complement strand
TATTCCAATAATCCGAAAAACCAGATGATTTTGTAAAAACGGCAATAGGAATCGTAAAAAAACAGACGCTTTATAACACAAATTGCTGTTTGTGAGTCAAATTTTAGTAAAAAAGCAAAATGCCTACCTAAACAGTTACCTCAAAAAAACATCATGGAAATTATTCTCCGATTTGTTATTCGTTGTTTATTATTTGTACTCTTTGGCAATCGTACCAAAGCTACACCGCTTTCGAGTAAGAATATACGGAAGGTTCTGATTTTTCGCTATGACCGTATCGGCGACATGGTGCTCACGACACCAGTTCTTGAACTTTTGCGTATTAATATGCCGCAGGCTGAAATTCATGTGCTTGCTTCTCCGGCGAATGCTCCAATTCTTCGTTGCGATGAGCGTATCAGCTCTGTGTACCGTTACCGCAAAGATTTGCGTACACTTTGGCATTTACGCAAACAAATACGATATGAGCAATTCGATGTCGTGCTGTGTCTGGTCTTTAATAAAACGTGGGATGGTTTTCTTGCTCAATGGTTGTGCGGTTCGGAAGCCCTCCGAATTACCGTAGCACACGAAAGTAGAATCAGATTTTATGAACCATTATATGACGTGCAATCCCCAAGATTAGAGGCAAAATCGCTTGCTGAACTTCAGATGTGCGTTGTGAAATATGCTTTTGGTTGGGACACTAAGCTATTACCACTTTCCCTGCGAATATGCCCAAAGGCTGTCAATCGTCAGCATCAATATGTTAAAAAGGTGGTAGGTGACTGTCCCGTATTACTGATAAATTGTTCAGCAGGTAGCCCGGAAAGAAGTTTGTCATCCGACCTTGTTATATCGTTTGTCAGTCAAATTCAAAGGTTCGACACTACGCTATGTTTCATGGTCATTGCTATTCCGAGTGAAAGTACTCTTGTAGAAAAAATTTGTACACAACTACCCTTTGTGCATAGAGTTCCCATCTTGGATGATATACAAGATGTCTGCGCATTAGTACAGGAGGCTTCATGGCTGATAACGCCTGACACCGCATTCGTTCATTTTGCTACGGCTGTTCAAACACCGTTGGTGGGTTTATATCAGGCAAATGCTTCAAAGGATAAACTTTTTATACCTGTCGGTGTGAGGAATGAAATTGTTTATGCAAATCAAGGTGAGAATATAACCGATATTGATACGAAGGAAATTAGGAACGCATTTATTCGATTGCGTGAAAACCCAAATACTCCAATCTAAGGCGCGATGACTCTACCTTTCTTTCCATTAAAAAAGCTCAATCGGTACTACCGAATTGAATATCGTGTAAGCGAGTATAAGCACCTTTGAGGGCAAGAAGTTCAGTATGAGATCCCCTTTCAATAATGCGCCCTTCATGGAATACGAGAATTTCATCTGCATTAACAATGGTGGAGAGGCGGTGAGCAATAATAATTGCGGTACGATTTTCCAAAACGTTATCAATTGCCCTTTGTACATATCGTTCCGATTCTGAGTCCAGAGCGGATGTTGCTTCATCAAAAACAAGAATATCAGGATTTCCGACTAATGCTCTCGCAATAGCAAGTCGCTGCTTTTGTCCTCCGGAAAGCAATACTCCTCTGTCACCAATATACGTGTTGTAGCCATCGGAGAGCTTTTCGATAAATTCCGAGGCATTGGCGATGCGTGCTGCCTCGCGTACTTGACTATCAGTTACTTCGCCATTTGAGCCGAATCGAATATTATTTGCAATCGTATCATTGAAGAGTAAGGATTCTTGAGATACAACGCCAAAGAAGCGTCGATACGATGCAAATGTAAATTGTCGTACATCTATTCCGTCCAGGAAAATTTGACCTGTTGACGGGTCATAAAGCCGAATAAGGAGATCGCACATGGTAGATTTACCACTCCCACTCCCACCCACAAGTGCAATTTTCCGTCCTTTTTGTACACTAAAAGAAATATCGTTAAGGACTATTCTTCCATTTGGATACGCAAAATATATATGTTCAATACGGATTTCCCGCTCAAACTTGGATGCAGTCTCCGTGCCATCTTCTACTGTCGGTTCACGATCAAGTATCCCTAAAACACTTTCTGCTGCTACCAAACCCCGCTGGACTTGAGCAGGAAGGCTGATTACATTGGTAATCGGTGACATAATGCTAAAGAGCGCAAAGAGAAAGGTGATAAGTTCATGACTACGCATTTCTCCTGAGAAAACCTGTTGTCCGCCCACATACAAGACCACTGACAAGGCGATAATAGCAAATATCTCGCTTGTTGCGGGTACTATGTCGTAAACTCGCTGATATTTTGATGCTGCTTGTACATATCCGCGAGTTTGTGTTGTAAAGAGTGTAATGACACGCTCTTCCATACTGAATGCTTTAATAATTCTAATACCTCCAAGTGCTTCCTGTAAGACAGAGGTAAAGTTTGCCGTAACGCTCTGCATTCGCTCTGCATAGCGACGAAGAGCTTTTGTGGCAATGCGAATAAGCAATAAAGCACAAATGCTCGTTGCAAAAGCAACAAGTGTTAAAAATGGTGATAAGGATAGGAGCATAAGCAAGAAAAGGGCGATTTGTAGAGGCTCACGGGCGAGAGTAAGCGTAGCAGCTGTAACGCTTCCCTGTACTGCTGCTACATCATTGGTAATGATTGAAACAAGGTGTCCGCCTTTATGTGCTGTAAAAAAATCCATCGAAAAGTGCAACATTTTTGTAAACAAACGCTCACGAATAGAGCAAATCAAATGTTCATTAAGTAAGGTTGTTAAAATATTGCAGAGATATTTCGAGATGTTTTTAACGATAAAAATAGAAATGATTAAGCCTCCAAGTTTGACTAACGCAAGAGACTTAGAATCGTTTACGCCGATAAGGTGAGTAATGGACGCGTAAAAATTATCCTTAATACGAGCAAGGAGGTTTACATCGGGAGAATTTGCGGGTAAAGAGATGTTATCAAACAGGAGTTGAAAAATGGGTTGCACAATGGCAATGGAAAGAGCCGAGAGAGCTGAGAAGAGCGCCCCAAAGAAAAGTGACCCTACGACAAGCCACCGATAGGGCTTGACAAAATGAAGTAAACGAAAAAATGTATTCACGAGAAATTCAAAACAGTAAGTCTAAGTAAAATAGTGATCGTTAAGCCTTATCGTAAAGAGTAGCAAGTAAGCGCTGAACGCATTGCTCCGAAGAAAAAGCTTCTATGTGCTCTTCTGCATATTCTGCCACAGAAAGGTAGAATGCGCGATCATCCAGTAAGCGTTTTCCCAGCTCTATGCCTGCTCCAATTTGATATTCATCAGTGATTGTGGTGCTAGGAAAAAGGGTCTCCCCGTGTCCGGTAGAAACAGTGGTAATAATTGGTATGCCAAGTGCCGCTGCATCTAGTACATACCGCGCCCACGTAAATCGTGGGTCTAAGTTGAGCCAAAAAAAAGCATCCGCGTTCTGTAAAAAAAAGTCGCCTAAATTTGAAGATGCACGTATTTCTAAGCGTGGGTCTGTATAGAGTTTTGTTGCTTTTTCTATTCTAGCAAGAGGATTGAGAGAGCGATGCTGCCAAAATTCACGCCAATTACTCCACTTTCTGGATAATCGTCTTTCGTAACCGTAATATGAAACAGCGGAACGCTCATTTCCTAAGGCGTGAGCAACTACGTAATCATTGCTTCGTGTTAGTAACGATGGACAAAGCATCAGATTTTTTTGTTTTGATTGTAACCGCGTATCAATGGACACACGATGGTTTCGGATTCCGTCAACCGGATATGGAATACCCAGATATTCTACGCGAGCCGATGAGCCAGAAAGTTTCGCCAATTCTTGAAAGAACGATAGCGTATGCTGATTAATACAATTTACGATATCTGAAACAGCGATTGCACGTTGAACATGGGGATTCAATAAGATATAATCGCTTGCTCCGCCTTCAATAAGCATCACCCATTGAGTATGTTTTGGGCGTGATTCTGCAAGGCGGATAAAATCAGGCAAACAGGAGAGATTCGTGTTAGCAATAACAATATCATATTTTGCAATATCATGAGCTGTTGCTTGCTTGTAGCCGAGATAATGACCACCTAGTGCATAGACCCAAGCCTCAACGCCATTCATTGTCGTGGACTGGGAATCAGAATTATTGTGAGCACTCCAGCGACCATTGGGAGCGCTCAACACAAGAGCAGA
Organism: Candidatus Kapaibacterium sp.; assembly: GCA_025363605.1. Classification (GTDB taxonomy): domain Bacteria; phylum Bacteroidota; class Ignavibacteria; order Kapaibacteriales; family UBA4661; genus PH2015. Next base: position 4,287 of record JANYDO010000112.1, on the reverse strand, counting down.
AAATCCTTGAGATTGGGCATGAGGTTTCATAAGAACATATTCGCTACGGGTAGATACAAAAAACCTTTCAAGGATTTCTTGAAAGGTCTTTACGATAAAGTGAAACTTAACCTATGATGCAACTTTCCGAATCGGTTCATCAAGGGTTAAAAGATATTCAGGTTCGGCTTTCTGTTCGATAACTCCACGAGTAATGATGCACTTCCTGATGTGTTTCATGTCTGGAATTTTATACATAACGGGCAGCATTGCTTCTTCTAAGATACTGCGTAAGCCGCGTGCACCAGATTTCCGTTTTTGTGCGCTTTCCACGACGACCTGCAGTGCATCGGCTCGGAATTCAAGCTCAATACCTTCCATCAGAAATAGTTTTTGATATTGCTTTACCAAAGCATTTTTGGGTGAAAGCAGAATATCGAGCATTGCTTCGTCCGAAAGAGGCTTCAATGCGGTAATAATAGGCAAACGTCCAATAAACTCAGGAATGAATCCGTAAGAAAGTAAGTCTTCAGGCTCAACATGAGGAAAAAGCGCGACATTTGCTTCAACGTGTTCGCCTTGCTCTGCTGCAAAGCCAAGTGTAGAAGTGCGCATTCTCCGCGCAATAATTCGCTCTAAGCCATCAAATGCGCCGCCGCAAATGAAGAGAATATTTTTTGTGTTAATGTTCACTAAGGGTTGTTCCGGATGTTTTCGTCCACCACGAGGAGGAACCCCAGCAACAGTACCTTCAAGCATTTTCAATAAGCCTTGCTGAACGCCTTCGCCAGATACATCGCGAGTGATATTGGGGGAATCACTTTTACGGCAAATTTTATCAATTTCATCAATATAGACAATTCCTCGTTCTGCTTTTTCTGCATCAAAATCGGAGTTCTGAAGAAGATGAGAAAGGACACTTTCGACATCGTCGCCCACATAGCCGGCTTCAGTCAGTGTCGTCGCATCTGCAATAGTAATAGGAACATCCAGTATTCGAGCGAGTGTTTGCGCCAAAAGTGTTTTTCCGGTACCGGTAGGTCCCAGCATTAAGATATTACTCTTTTCAATTTCAACTTCCTCCAGATGCCCGACAAGAGACTCTGACTGAATACGTTTGTAATGATTGTAAACCGCAACAGACATTGCTTCTTTTGCTTCGTCTTGCCCTACCACGTACTGATCTAGTGCTCTTTTTAGTTCGGAAGGCTTCAAAAGTTTGAAGTCTTGAAAGGTTGCGCGTTGCTTCTGTGTGTAGGGATTTGCATTCTTGCGGAGAATCTCAACAGAATTCTGGATGCAAATATCACAGATATACACGCCTGCACCGGCAATCATACTGGTGACTTCTGCGGAAGCACGCCCACAGAAGGAGCAGTGAATCTCTTCGTGTTGAAGATAGTGGTTTTTCGCCATACGGAGGAAATTTGGGGTAAAGATTGTCTGTGTTTCCACACGTTTTCCACAAAAACGTTTCACGGGAAACATATAATGTTGAGAACACAGAAAAGAGCAAACTATCAGCAAAATCATGAATAAAACCCGCAAAGCCACTTTTGATGAGCCTCGCGGGTTCTTTTATAGCTATTTATATTCAAAGTGAAAACAACAAAACTTATTTTGCACAAACCATCTATCCACACACTCGTTTACACGGGTGCTACAGATGTATTTGGTGTTTCGGCGCTACGCTCCATGACTTTATCAATCATTCCATAATCAAGAGCTTCCTGCGAACTCATCCATTTATCGCGATCCGCATCTGCTTTGATTTGTTCCATTGATTTGCCGGCGTGCAAGCCAATAATTGCATAAAGTTGGTCACGCATCCGTACCATTTCTTTGGTATAAATCTCAATATCGGAAAGAGTTCCTTGTGAGCCACCGCTAGGTTGGTGCATCATAATGCGAGAATGTGGAAGCGCATATCGCTTACCCTTAGCACCCGCACAAAGAAGTACTTGCGCCATTGATGCTGCCATACCAACACAGATTGTAGAGACATCAGGTCGAATAAACTGCATGGTGTCATAAATCGCCAAGCCGGAGGTCACGCTCCCGCCGGGAGAATTGATGTAGAGACTAATGTCTTTAGAAGGATCTTCACTTGCTAAAAACAGCAATTGTGCAACAATTAAACCCGAAATGGTGTCATCAATCGGAGTATTTAGCAGAATAATTCTGTCTTTCATCAAACGCGAAAAAATATCGTAGGAGCGCTCGCCGCGACTGGTCTGCTCTACAACAATCGGTACAAGTTGGTTTTGTAACGGGCTGTTTTGCGATTGGTCATACATACTCGAAATCATGGTAACATCCTTGAAATATGAGAAAATGTATCATTGTGTATTACGAACATACAACTATGTGTCGCAACACACAAGAGACTTTTTCTTTTATTGTCGCACAGCAAGAAATTTTATTGCCTATACAAGCTAAAAAGATTTTCTAATGTTCACTTTACGCCATCTCATCCGCTAATTCAACATTCTCCGGTGCGGTAGGATCGAATTCTTTTTCTGTGATGACAGAATAGCCCCGCAAGGTCTCCATCACTTTTTCATGCATAAGGCGTGACTGCAAATTTTCGTCACCAGCAATGGCAGAGCGGAGATATTCAAAATTTGTTTCACCCATATTCAAACTAGCTGCAAGTTCTTCTACGTGTTTGTTGATGTCATCGTCCGTAATTTCGAGGTTTTCTGCTTCAATGATGCGCTCACGAATAATCATCCACTTTGCGGTGTTACGAGCAATCGGTGTACGCGATTCTGCATAACGACGGACATCAAAATTCTTTGGAAGTTTTTTGTCAGGAAGTCGTTCTACATCCTCTTGAAGCATAGACGCAACTACCTGACTGATAAGAGTTTGAGGTGGTTCAAAGTCATGCGCTTCGAGGATTTTTTGTACGAGCTGATTATCCATAGCTTCGTTAATAGAGCGTTCACGAGCAGAGGTAATCTGTTTTTCAAAATCTTGACGCAATTCTTCGGTGGAAGTAATTTGTCCGCCCGTCAGTTCCTCGACAAAAGCGTTTGTCAGTTCTGCCGGAACGACGCGCTTGATTTCTTGTACCGACGCTTGCATAGGTACAGAGGATTGATTTCCATCTTTTTCATTATTTGGAACCATATAGCGGAAGGTATCGCCCACTTTGAGATTAAGAAGCGAGGTCTTGAGTTCCGATCCAGTAGGTTCGTTCTTCAGGAAAACACGAATTTCTTCTGCTTTTCCTCCAATAAGCGTCATTCCGGTTGCCGAATCAATAGGATTGAGGCGCACGGTGACAAAGTGCATTTCATCGCTAATTTGCTCTGCGTCATCAAGAGATGCGCGTTCCATCGTGAGGCGCTCTATTTCGCGTTCAATATCCTCTTCCGTTACAGGATAAATCAATTTCTCAATTTCAATGTTGCGATAGTTCTGTAATTCAAATTCAGGAAGAACTTCGTAAGCAATCGAGAAAATAATACTTCCATCGGAATTACGCTGAATATCGCGGAGTGTGGGTTGCCCGACAGGACGTAAGTCTTGCTCTTGCAAAATTCCTTGAAATACTTCATTTGCAATATCCTCAGCAGCGTTCGCTTCGATAGTTTTACCGAAATTTTTCTTTATCAAATGAATCGGTACTTTTCCTTTGCGAAAGCCTTGTATTTGAATTTCGGGCTGTGCTTCGCGGTAGGCTTTTTCGTAATGGGGTTCGAGTTCGGAGGCAGCGAGGGTGATTTTCACTTCGCGCTTGCAGCCGTCGAGAGTAAGAATTTGCGTTTCCAAAGTGGTAGTGTGTGAGACGTAAAACAGATATGAATTGTCGTGTATATGACCAAAAGAGCCTTGTTCACTAGCTTCTGAACAAGGCAATTGTGTGCGGGCGAGGAGACTTGAACTCCTACGGGTTACCCCACCAGATCCTAAGTCTGGCGCGTCTGCCAATTTCGCCACGCCCGCGTGACAATGAAAATTTGCGTACTATACAGAAAAGACTACAAATATACGGATTGTATTGGGGATAACGAAAAAGTTTCTTGAATAAAAAAAGAGACGCAAGTTCTCTTGCGTCTCTCGGTCAGTTTCCTACTCGTCTTTTTGTTGTAATGTAAACTTGAGGCAAAATATGGACACACCTGATTATTCTTGGTTCTAATTGGATTTAGTTGGAAACCTCTTCTGCGAATGCTAACAACACCGCTCCGTCATACCGACGCAGGTCGGTATCCATATCGAAAAGCACAGTACCATGCGCTTCCAATGGATGCCGACCTACGTCGGCAGGACAGAATTTTCCAACTAAATCCAATGAGA